>DJDA01000120.1 GCA_002430835.1 Brevundimonas sp. UBA5936 | reverse complement strand
GCCGACGATCAGCACGATCAGCAGCGCCAGGCCGATCCAGAGCCATTTGTTTTTCAGAAATGCGGGCATGTGAGTCCTCAGAGGATCGGGGTCAGTGCGAGGCCAGGACGGCGTCGGGATTGGGGGTTCGGCGCTGATCGTCGATGATCACGCCGTCTTCGATGTGGATGACCCGGTCGGCCCAGGCTTCCAGGCGCGGGTCGTGGGTCACGCAGATGACGGCGGCGCCGTGCTCGGTCGCCGCGCGCCGCAGCAGGCGGATCACGATCTGGCCGTTCTCGCCGTCCAGAGCCGAGGTCGGTTCGTCGGCGAACAGGATCTGCGGATCCTTGGCCAGGGCGCGGGCGATGGCGACGCGCTGCTTCTCGCCGCCGGACAGGGCGGCCGGGCGCTGATGCAGGCGATGGCCGAGGCCGACCTCCTCCAGCGCCAGGGTCGCACGCTTTCTGGCCTTATCCGGCGACAGGCCCTGATATTTGAGCACCGTCGTCACCTGCTGCAGGGCGGTCAGCGCCGGAAACAGGTTGAAGCCCTGGAAGATGAAGCCGCAGTGATCCAGGCGGAATTTGTCGATCCGACCGGCCGACAGCTTCCACAGGTCGTCCACGTCCAGGGCGTCGACGCGCCCTTCCTCGGGCCGCAGCAGGCCGGACAGGGCGGCGATCAGCGTCGACTTGCCCGAGCCCGACGGCCCCATGACCATGGTCAGGTCGCCGTGGCGGGCGTCGAAATTCACCCCCTTCAGCACCTCGACGAAGGAACGGCCGGACTTGAACCGCTTGGTCAGTCCCTTGGCCTCCAGGGCGAACTCGCCGTGCTTGCCGTGGACCTTGGTGTGTCCGAGTGACAGGTCGTTCATCGCAGCAGGTCCGCAGGTTGGCTCTTCTTGAGGATGCCCATCGACAGGAACCCTGACAGCATGGAGATGCCGATCAGGCCGCCGCCGACCACGAGCAGCAGGCTCGGGGGCATGGAGATGATGACGGCGTTGGACAGGGCGAACAGCGACAGCAGCCAGGTCAGCAGGATGGCCGCGCCGACCCCGACCATGCCGACCCAGAAGCTCAGCTCCATGACGATGCGGCGCAGGGAGCCCATGCCCACGCCCAGGGCGCGCAGGGAGGCGAACTCCTTGATGTTGGCCATGATGGCGCCGCGCAGGGTCTGCCAGGTGATGGCCACCCCGATGATGATGCCCAGCACCACGCAGCCGCCGATGATGATGACCAGTATGCCTTCCTCGAACATGGCGCCGGCGTTGGCGTCGGCCAGTTGTTGACGGGTCCAGGCCTTCCACTGGCCGTTGCCCATGGCGTTCAGCTGAGCCACCACATGCTCGGCGCGGGCCGGATCCTTGATTCGGAGCATCAGCGGGCCGACGCGCGGGCCTTCGAAGGCCTCGCCCAGCATCCGCAGGCTGTCACGCGACATGACGATGGTCGGCTGCATCATGTTGGGATAGCCGCGCAGCACCCCGACCACGGTCACGGTCTGGCCGTTGAACAGGGCCTTGTCGCCCAGCTTGACGCCCAGCGGCGTCAGCGCCGTCTCGTCCACCGCCACGGTGAAGGGCTGACGCAGGGCCTCGACCAATTCCTCGGAATAGTCGCGCGGGATGGTGACCGAGCCGGGCGCCGTGTCGATGATGTTGACCAGGACGCTCTTCTGCTTGGGCGCGCCCTGTTTGGCGCGGTCCGCAGCCGACATCGTCGGGTCGACGTCCTTGATGTTCTGGAAATTGCCGCCCGACATGTCGAGCGTCTTCACCTCGACCACCTCGGGGTGGTTGTAGGCCAGGGGCACGAAGCGGCGCGGCATCCCCATCGGGCCGCTGAACAGCGCCTTGGCGCCCGGCTGCATGATGAAGATGTCGGCGCTCGAGCGCTCGATGGCGGCGGTGAAACCCTTACCGATGCCGATGAAAACCCCGGTCATGGCCAGCACGAGCAGGCCCGAAAGGGCCAGCGCCATGACGGCGGCCATATAGCGGCGCCACTCGAAGAGCAGCGTAGACAGCGCGAGCGACATGACGCGTATTCATTCCCCTGACTTGCGCTGTTATCTGACCGCGCCATGGCCTGGGGCCAAGTTAAATCGGGGTAAGGCTGGCTCGGCCGGATTTGTTACGGGGCTTGAGGAAGCGCCCCCGGCAAGGCTAGTGACGCGCAACAGCAAGGCGTGGCGTGGTGTCCCGCCTATTCGGAGACGCCCATGTCGCTTCGCCGCACTCTTTCGTTCACGGCTTCCCTGGCCGCCCTCGGCATGGCCGCGGTGGTGGTCAACGCCCCCGCTTCGGCCGCACGCGCCGACGAGGGCATGTGGACCTTCGACAACTTCCCGATCCAGACGGTGAACGATACCTACGGCACGCGCATCGACCAGTCGTGGCTGGATCGCGTGCGCAACGCGGCCGTGCGCCTGCAGGGCTGCTCGGCCTCGTTCGTGTCGGGCGAAGGCCTGATCCTGACCAACCACCACTGCGTCATTTCCTGCGTCCAGGATCTGTCCACGGCCCAGAACGACTACGTCAAGAACGGCTGGATGCCGGCCACGCGCGAGGAAGAGAAGACCTGCCCCGGCCAGACGGCGGAAGTCCTGACGGACATCACCGACGTGACCGAGCGCGTCCTGGGCGCCGGTTCGGGCCTGGAAGGCGCGGCCTTCGTCGCCGCCCGCTCGGCCGAGATCGACGCGATCCAGAAGGAAGCCTGCGGCGATGACCGCAAGCTGACCTGCCAGGTCATCAGCTTCTATCGCGGCGGCAAGTACGCCCTTTATCAGTTCCGCAAGTATGAGGACGTGCGTCTGGCCTTCGCGCCGGAGTTCCAGGCGGCCTTCTTCGGTGGCGACCCGGACAACTTCAACTTCCCGCGCTACGCCCTCGATGCCGCCTTCCTGCGCGCCTATGAGGACGGCAAGCCGGTCGCCAGCCCCAACCACCTGAAGTGGAACCCCAACGCCCCGGTCGACGGCGAAGTCACCTTCGTGGCGGGCAACCCCGGCTCGACCTCGCGTCTGCTGACGATCAGCCAGCTGGAGCGTCTGCGCGACCAGCAGATCCCGATCACCCTGATCCAGAGCGCTGAACTGCGCGGCCGTCTGGTCGAATATTCGACGACTGGCGAGGAAGAGAAGCGCGTCGCCCTCGACCCCATCTTCGGCCTGGAGAACAGCTTCAAGGTCTACTACGGCCAGCAGGGCGCCCTGACGGACCCGACCTTCATGGGCAAGAAGCGCCAGGAAGAGGCTGAACTGCGTCAACGTGTCGCCGCCGACCCGGCCGTGGCCGAGCGCATCGGCGACCCGTGGGGCGATCTGGAGAAGGTGCAGGTCACGGCCCGCGACCTCTACCTGCCCTATCGTCAGCTTGAGGCGAACGCCGGCGGCGGCTCGACCCTCTATTCCTACGCCCGGTCGATCGTCCGCGCCTCCAAGGAGCGCGCCAAGCCCGCAGCTGAGCGCCGCGCCGGCTACGCCGACAGCGACATCGCCGCCCTGGGCCGTCGCCTGGCCTCGGACGCTCCGATCCCGGTCGGCGTCGAGGAGATCCAGCTGTCGCACTGGATGCTGAAGACCCGCGAATATCTGACGGTCGACAGCGCCGATGTGAAGGCCATGCTGGGCGCCGAAAGCCCCGAAACCATCGCCGCCCGTCTGGTGCAGAGCCGCCTGATCGACCCGGCCTTCCGCGCCGAGGCGCTGGCCATGACGCCGGAGCAGCTGGCCGCCTCGGGCGACCCGATGATCGCCTTCGTCCTGGCCAACGACAATGGGGCGCAAGCGATCCGCACCCAGTGGGACGCCGGCGTCAACGCCCCGACCGCCCGCGCCGCCGAAAAGGTCGCCCAGGCCCGCTTCGCCGTCTATGGCGACAACCTGTACCCCGACGCGACCTTCTCCTTGCGCCTGTCCTACGGCCAGGTGAAGGGCTGGACCTATCGCGGCGTGACCGTGCCGTCCTTCACCCACATGGGCGGCCTGTATGAGCGCGCCACCGGCGCCGAGCCGTTCAACGCCTCCGAGCGCTTCGTCGCGGCGCAGGACCGGATCAACAAGAACGTCGTCTACGACTTCGTCTCGACCAACGACATCATCGGCGGCAACTCCGGCTCGCCGGTGATCAACGCCAAGGGTGAAGTGATCGGCGCCGCCTTCGACGGCAACATCCACTCCCTGGGCGGCTCGTTCGGCTACGACGGCGAGCTGAACCGCACGGTGTCGGTCTCGACCGCCGCCGTCACCGAGGCCCTGCGCACTGTCTACAACCAGCCGCGCCTGCTGCGCGAACTGGGCGTACGTCGCTAAGCCTGTCGGATTCAGGTCCGGGATTTGAGGGGCGTCTTCGGGCGTCCCTTTTTCTTGGCCTGCTCAGGGCTGGAGCTTGCCCTTCTTCTCGATGAGCACGGCCTGCTGCCAGCGGCTGGGCGCCTTGTCGGTGCGGTGGATGCAGCCCGCCCAGCAGCAGGGCCGTCGCTTGCCTTCGTGCAGTTCCTCGACCGCACGCTCGATCCGTTTCTGACGGGTGGCGGCCTGTTTGGCGTCTTCGACCCAGCAGATGAACTCATTGCGGCCCAGCGGCGTCAGGCTCCGCCACAGCTCCAGGCTTGCGGGATCGGAGGACAACCGCGCTCGCATGTCGTCCGGGACCAGGTGCGCCACGCCCTGGGGGAAGTCGTCGGCCATCGCCTCAACCCTGTCTCGTTTCGCCATTCGCCGAATCTAGACCTGCGAACGCGTCCTGTGAATGCGCTCGGCAGGGGTTGCGGTTTCACTCCAGGTTCTGTTCAGACTGACCGCAAGACGGCTCCGGTTTGCAGGGGCCAAAACCTGGGCCTCGACGACGGTCGGGGCGCGACGTCGAGGATGTCTCATGCGCACCACCTACACCCCGATACTCTTCGCCTCGGCCGCCGTCCTGGCCTTCGCCGCCGCGTCTTCGGCCAAGGCGGAGGAGGGCATGTGGACCTATGACAACTTCCCCATCGCTCGCGCCAACCAGACGCTGGGCACCAGCATCGACCAGGCCTGGCTGGACCGCGTTCGCCAGTCGTCGGTGAAGTTCGGCGGCTGCTCGGCGGGCGTCATCTCGGCCGAGGGGCTGGTGATGACCAACAATCACTGCGTCGCCACCTGCGTCGCCAACCTGTCCACGCCGCAACTGCAATACGCCGAGACCGGCTTCACCCCGAAGAGCCGCGAGGAGGAGCTGAAGTGCCCCGGCGGCTCGGCCGAGATTTTGACCGACATCACCGACGTCACCGCGCGTGTGCAGAAGGCCGGCGAGGGCCTGGACGGCCAGGCCTATACCCAGGCGCGCGAGGCCGAGGCCGGCCGCATCGAGACCGAGGCCTGCGGGAACGATCCCAAGATCCGCTGCCAGGTCGTCAGCCTGTATCGCGGCGGTCAGTTCAAGCTCTACAAGTTCCGCAAATACTCCGACGTGCGCCTGGCCTGGGCGCCGGAAGACCGCGCCGCGACCTTCGGCGGCGACCTGGACAACTTCTCCTTCCCGCGCTTCGCCATCGATGCCGCCTTCATCCGCCTGTACGAGGACGGCAAGCCCGCCGCGACGCCGACCCACTTCACCTGGAACCCGAACAAGCCGACGGAGGGCGAGCCCGTCTTCGTCACAGGCAACCCCGGCTCGACCCAGCGCCTGCTGACCCAGGCCCAGCTGATGACCATTCGCGATGTGGTGCTGCCGCTGGATCAGCTGATCGCGTCGGAGCTGCGCGGCCGTCTGATCCGCTATTCGGAAGAGGGTGAGGAACAGGCCTTCATCGCCATGGACCCGATCGTCGGCGTCGAGAACACCTATAAGCGCGGGCGTGGCCGCATGGCCGCCCTGATCGACCCGGCCTTCATGGACCAGTTGGCCGGTCAGGAGACCGTCTTCCACCGCCGCGTCGCCGAGAATGAAGCCCTGTCGGCTGAGGTCGGCGATCCCTGGGCCGCCCTGGCCGAGGTGCAGCCGATCGCGCGCGAGCTCTATGCCCCGATGGCCCTGCTGGAAGGCGGCACGGGCATGGGCACGACCTCGGTCGCGGGCGGCTCGCCGCTGTTCAGCTGGGCGCGGGCCATCGTGCGCGGGGCGCAGGAGCGCGCCAAGCCGTCGGACCAGCGTCTGCCCGAGTTCGCCGACAGCCGCCTGTCCGGCGTGCAGTCCAGCCTGTTCGCCGAGCGCCCGACCTATCCGGAACTGGAGCAGATCCGTCTGGAGTGGTGGCTGTCAAAGACCCGCGAATGGCTGACCGTCGACAGCCCCTACGCCCGCACCCTGCTGGGCAAGGAAAGCCCCGAAGTTCTGTCGGCGCGCCTGATCGAGGGCACCAGGCTGGCCGATCCCGCTGTGCGCCGCGCTCTGTGGGAAGGCGGTCTGCCCGCCGTTCAGGCCTCGACCGATCCGCTGATCCAGTATGTCCTGGCCATCGACGCCGACGCCCGCGCCGTCCGCACCGAGTGGGACAACAAGGTCAAGGCGCCGACCGACCGCGCCTCCGCGCAACTGGCCGCCGCCCGCTTCGCCGTCTTCGGCGACGCCGTTTATCCGGACGCCACTGGAACCCTGCGCCTGACCTATGGCCGGGTCGAGGGCACGGACGTTCCGGGCCAGCGCATCGGCGCCTTCACCACCTTCGCCGGCCTGTGGGACCGGGCGACCGGCGCCGAGCCCTTCAACGTCGCGCCCAAGCTGCTGGCCGCCAAGGACCGCATCGACCCCAATGCGGTGATGAACATGGCCGTGTCGTCCGACACCATCGGCGGCTCGTCGGGCTCGCCCGCCGTCAACGCCAGGGGCGAGATCATCGGCGCCAACTTCGACTCCACCGTCCTGACCCAGCGCAACGCCTACGGCTATGATCGCAACGTCAACCGCAGCGTCATCGTCACCACCCAGGCCGTGACCACGGCCCTGCGCGACGTCTACGGCATGGATCACCTGATCCGGGAGCTGGGCGTCCAGTGAGCGAAGCGACCTTCCGCCCTGCGGCACCGGACGATGTTCCGGCGCTGCACCGCCTGATCGAAAGCGCCTATCGCGGCGACAGCGCCAAGGCCGGCTGGACCCATGAAGCCGACCTTCTGGATGGCCAGCGCACGGATGAGGCGGAGCTGCGTGACATCCTGACCGATGCGTCGCGGGTGCTGCTGCTGGCCGAGATCGACGGCGTCCTGGCCGGCTGCGTCCAGGTTGCGGATCAGGGGCAGGGCCTGTCCTATCTGGGTCTGCTGACTGTAGATCCGGGGCGTCAGGCAGGCGGTCTGGGCCGCTTGCTGATCGACGCCGCCGAGGCCGAAGCCGCCGTCCGTTTCGGCGCGACGCGCATGGAGATGACCGTCATCCGTCAGCGCGCCGAACTGATCGCCTGGTACGAGCGGCGCGGCTATCGCCTGACCGGCGAGACGCGGCCCTTCCCGATGGATGACGAACGCTTCGGCCTGCCGCGCACACGCGAGCTGGAGTTCGTGGTGCTCGAAAAGACGCTCTGACGTCCTTCTTCCCTTGTGGGAGAAGGTGGGCGCCGAAGGCGCTCGGATGAGGGGTGTGAGCGCGACGGCAAGAAAAAAGGGGCGCAGGCTGCGGAGGCTGAATTTTCAACCCGCGCCGCCGGCACCCCTCATCCGTCAGGCTCCGCCTGCCACCTTCTCCCTCAAGGGGAGAAGGATTTAGAGATCCCGCATCTGCTTCTGGGCGGCGCTGAAATACTGCCAGCCGGTCCACAGCGTCACCAGGGCGGCCAGCCAGATCAGGGCGTCGGAGAACAGCTGGAAGGCGGGCAGGTAGTCGAACGGCAGACCCCAGCCGTCCCAGTTGCGGGCGAACAGCTGGCAGCCCAGCGCCACCATCTGCAACGTCGTCTTCCACTTGGCGGCGAGGGTCACCGGCAGGTTGATGCGCCCGGCCATGGTTTCGCGCAGGGCCGAAACGGCGAACTCGCGGAACAGGATCAGGCCGCACGGAATGATGATCTGCTGTACCGAACCTGAGGTCAGCACGCCCAGCACGGCGCCGGTGACCAGGATCTTGTCGGCGATCGGGTCAAGGATGGCGCCCCAGCGCGTGGTGGCGTTCCAGCGACGGGCCAGATAGCCGTCGATCCAGTCCGTTGAGGCGGCGATGACGAAGATCCAGAAGCCCGTCCGGTACATGGCGAACTGGTCGTCAGGGCTCAGCCAGGCCGAGACGAAGGGAAAGCCGCTGGTCGCGCCCGCCAGCAGCAGGAACATGACGATCCCGGCCGCCAGCCGCAGGCTGGTCAGGATGTTGGGGATGGCTTTGTAGGCAGGGGCCATGACGTCTTCCGTTGCAACACGCCGGGTGTGCCACGGTTCGCGGCCAGAGGCGAGGGCGGGCTGAGCGGCGAGGGCGTCCTCAGTCCAGCCGCTCGAACCGCCCCGGTCCCGTCAGCTTGGACAGGATGCCCAGCGCGATGCCGAAATGCAGGCCGCTGAGCTTCAGTTCGCCCGCCGCCTCCTTTTCCGCGATCCAGGGGAAGGTGCGCAGATTGTCCAGCGACAGGCGCACCACGGCCTCTTCGGCCGCGCACTCGACCTGTTCGGCGGGCAGGGTCTCGACCGCGCGGCGCACGCTGGGGGCGGCCTGCTCGACCCAGGGGGCGACGAAGTCCTGACAGTTGGCGGGCGCGCCGTTCAGCATGGCGTTCACCCCGCCGCAGGAGGCGTGGCCCATGACGACGACGTGTTTGACCTTCAGCACATTGACGCCGAACTCCAGCGCCGCAGAGACGCCGTGCAGCTTGCCGTCGGGCTGATAGGGCGGGACCAGATTGGCGACGTTGCGCACCACGAACAGCTCGCCCGGTGCCGTGTCGAAGATCAGGGCCGGGTCGGCGCGGCTGTCGGAACAGGCCACGACCAGGGTGTGCGGCTTCTGACCGTTGGCGGCCAGGGCTTCGTATTCGGCGCGTTCGGACGGCCACCGATTCTGGCGGAAGCGGTGATAGCCCTTGGTCAATTCGTTGGTCATGAAGCGCTTCCTAGACCCGCGACGGTTGGTCGCTCAACCCGAAATCGGCGTCCTTCACGACTTGTGAAAGAAGCCGTGGATGCGTTCGGCCAGCGCCTGGCTGACGCCGTCCACCTTGACCAGATCGGCGACCGAGGCGCGGCTGACCCCCTTGGCCGAGCCGAAGGCGTGCAGCAGGGCCTTCTTGCGTCCCGGCCCGACGCCTTCGATTTCGTCCAGTGGGTTCTTCTTGATGTCCATGGAGCGGCGCTTGGCGTGGGCGCCGTTGGCGAAGCGGTGCGCCTCGTCGCGCAGCCGCTGGATATAGTAGAGCGCCGGGCTCTTCAGCGGCAACATGAAGGGCGGCTTGCCGGGCATGAAGAAATGCTCCTTGCCCGCGTCGCGGTCCGGCCCCTTGGCCACGCCGACCACGGCGATGTCGTCGACGCCCAGGTCGGCCATGACGGCCAGCACCTCGGCCAGCTGGCCCGCCCCGCCGTCGACTAGCAGCAGGTCGGGGCGCTCGACCGCCTCTCCGGCCTCCTCGTCCTTGACCAGCTTGCCGAAGCGGCGGCGCATGACCTCGCTCATCATGCCGTAGTCGTCGCCGGGGGCCAGGTCTTCGCCCTTGATGTTGAACTTGCGGTACTGGTTCTTGCGGAAGCCGTCGGGCCCCGCGACGATCATGCCGCCGACGGCGTTCGTTCCCTGAATGTGGGCGTTGTCATAGACCTCGATCCGCTCGGGCCGGGCGTCCAGGCCGAAGGCCTCGCACACCTCGTCCAGAATCTTCGACTGGGCCGAGTTTTCGGCCAGCTTGCGGCCCAGCGCCTCGCGGGCGTTGGTCAGGGCGTGGTCGACCAGGCTGGCCTTGCCGCCGCGCTGGGGGCGGGCGATCTCGACCCTGTGTTCGGCCTTCATGCTGAAAGCTTCCTCCAGCAGCTCCAGCTCATGCGGGCGGACGTTGGACAGGATCAGGCGCGGGACCGGCTTGTCCTCATAGAACTGGCCCAGGAAGGCGGCGAGGATTTCCGGGTCGCTGTCGGTCTTGTCCACGCGCGGGAAATAGGCCCGGCCGCCCCAGTTCTGGCCCGCGCGATAGAAGAAGACCTGGACGCAGGCCTGGCCGCCCTCGGCGTGCAGGGCGAAGACGTCGGCCTCGGCCACGCCCTCGGCGTTGACGCTGTTCTCCATGGCGATGGCCGACAGGGCGCGGATGCGGTCGCGCACGCGGGCGGCGGTCTCGAAGTCGAGGTCGTCGGACGCCGCCTGCATCTCCTGCGACAGGCGGCCGATGACGGCGCGCGACTTGCCGCGCAGGAACTGCTCCGCCTCCGTGACCAGATCGCCGTAGTCCTCAAGGCTGATCAGGCCGGTGCAGGGCGCCGAGCAGCGCTTGATCTGGTGCAGCATGCAGGGGCGGGTGCGCGTCTCATAGACGCTGTCCGAACAGGACCGCAGCAGGAAGGCCTTCTGAAGCGTGTTCAGGGTGTGGTTGACCGCCCAGGTCGAGGCGAAGGGGCCGAAGTAGTCGCCGGGAATCGTATGGGCGCCGCGATGCTTCCTGACCTGAGGCGCGCGGTGGTCGCGACGGATCATCAGTTCGGCGAAGGACTTGTCGTCGCGCAGAAGGACGTTGAATCGAGGCTTCAACTTCTTGATGAAGTTCGATTCGAGCAGCAGGGCCTCGGTCTCGGACGCCGTGACGACCAGCTCCATCGCGCGGGTCAGCGACACCATCAGGCCGATGCGCTGGGTGTGGAAGCGGCCTTGCGCGTATTGGACCACGCGCTTCTTCAGCGACTTGGCCTTGCCGACATAGAGGCAGGCGCCGTCCTCGCCGTACATGCGATAGACGCCGGGCTTGTCGGGCGCGCGCCGGGCCTCGTCCGCGATCAGTTCGGCGGCCTGAAGCGGAAGGGCGTTCGCCTGCGAGTCGGGCGTCTCCGGAATGTCGGGCGTCGGGTCGGTCATCAGCCGGGATATAGGCTCAGCCGCGCCGGACCAGAAGCACCCCGCCGATCACCAGCAGCACTCCGGCGACGCGGGTCAGGCTGATCGGCTGCTGCGGCACGCCCATGACGCCGAAATGGTCGAGGATCAGGCTCAGCGCCAGCTGGCCCGCCACCATCAGGGTGATGGTCAGCGCCACGCCGATCTTGGGCACGCCCCAGGCGGCGGCCACCACGAAGACGCAGCCGTAGAGGCCGCCCAGCCATGCCCAGGCAGGCAGGGCCTTCATCGCCTGCACGTCCGGCCGGGCCTGCAGCGTCACGGCGACGAGGGCCAGGGCGACTGTTCCCACGAAGAAGGAGACGAGCGCCGCATTGACCGGCGAGCCGACGGCGCTGGCCAGCCGCGCATTGGTCGGTCCCTGCAGGGCGGTGGCGGCGCCGCCCAGGATCATGGCCAGCAGGGCGAGGACGGGAAGCTGCATCGGCGATCTCACCAGTTCGGATCAGGCGCGGCGCCGCCGAAGATCTCGGCCAGACGGTCGCGGGTGGCGCGGGTCGTGTCTTCGGGCAGGGCGTCGGGGTGAAACCAGCCGATCTCGGCGATCTCGCCGTGGCTGGTCCGCTCGGTCAGGTCGAAGGCGTCGATGCGAAAGACCAGCACGTGATCCCCCGGAAAGAAGCGTTCGTTGGAGTGAACCGACAAGAGGCGCGGCTCGCCCCGGACAATCAGTCCGGCTTCTTCGCGCAGTTCGCGGATGACGGCGGCTTGCGTCGTCTCGCCCTTGTCCACCCCGCCGCCGGGCAGCCACCAGCCTTCCAAGTACGTATGCTTGACCAGCAACACCCGGCCCTCGCCGTCGACCACGGCGCCGCGCACGCCCAGCGTCATCCCCCGGCTCATTCGCGACCAAGCGAAGAACAGCGGCCGGGTGAAGGGTTCGATGCGAGTGCGCCAGGTGGTCATTCGGCAAGCATGGCATGGCGGATGGTAGGGCGCACCATGGCTTGTGGTAGTCTGCTATGAAGAGGAACGGGGGGCGACGATGTTGCTGGCGGCGGTCATGTTGGGGCTTCAACTTCAGGCGCTTTCGCCTGAGACGCAGGAGATCATCGCGCCAGTGAGCATGGCGATTGAAGAGGTGCGAGCGCGGCACGCCGTCCTTGGGACGGCGCCTGACGACAGGGCGCGCCTGGAGCGGATGGGGGAGTTGGATCAGGCGGGACGGCAGGTCATTGTCCGCTTGGATTTCTCGCGCATACCGGACACGGAGCGTATGGCGGCGGTTCGAGCTGCGGGAGCAGCGATCGAAGCGGTGGACCAGGAAAATCAGCAGGCGCTTCTGGCGATGACGCCGCCCGAAGGCTGGTTCCTGAAAAGTCGATATGGCGACAAAGCCTCTGCGGCCGCTTTCCACATTATCCAGCACTCGGACGAGGGTCTGTGGCGGCGTTTCCTTCCCGTACTGGAGCCGCTGGTCGCGACGGGAGAGATCGACGGTCAGAGCTACGCCATGATGTTTGATCGCTTGGCGACATCCGAGGGACGTCCCCAGCGCTATGGGACGCAGTTTCGTTGCGACAACGGCAAATGGCGGCCCTATCCGATCGAGAGTGTCGAAGACTTGGAGGCTCGCCGAGAGGAGATGGCCTTCCCCGTCCCCTTCGCCGACTATCGCGCGCACTTTGAAAGTCAGCCGCAATGTCCGCAGACCTTGTCGCCGCCTCCGCCCGGCATGGTCGTTGACGACTGAGCCATGGCTTGAACAGGGGCGCGCTTGCCCCTATTCGGGGGCGGAACAGGAGACCCATCATGCTGGCCATCGCCACCATCTTCGCCTTCATCGCCGTCGTCGCCGCCTTCAACTACTTCGAGTTCGGCCGGGTTGACTGAGCCCAGGTCGGGTGACGCCCCTTCGAGGGGCGTGGCGCTGGTCACGGCCGCCTCGCGCCGGATCGGGGCGGTGCTGGCGAAGGCGGCGGCCCAGGCGGGCCATGACGTCGTTGTCCACTATCGCTCGGACGCGCAAGGCGCGCAGGCCGTGGTCCAGGCCATCGAGGCCATGGGACGGCGCGCCGTCGCCGTTCAGGCCGAGCTGACGGACGCCGGGGGGCGCGCCGCCCTGATGGATCAGGCCGCCGCCTTCGGGCCGTTGCGGGCGCTGGTCAACAACGCTTCCCTGTTCGTTTATGACCAGTTGGAGACCTTCCAGGAGGCGGATCTGCGCCTTCATCACGAGGTCAACGTCCTGGCGCCCCTGGCCCTGATCCGCGACTTCGCCGCGCGCCTGCCGGACGGGGACGAGGGCGTGGTGGTCAATATGCTGGACTATAAGGTCACGGCGCCGAACCCGGACTTCTTCTCCTATACCGTCAGCCGCGTGGGCATCGCCCATATGACCGGCGCCCTGGCGCTGGCCCTGGCGCCGCGCATCCGCGTCTGCGGCATCGCGCCGGGTCTGACCCTGCCTTCCGCCGGATGGCCTGAAGCCGACTATCAGGCGGGGGCCGAGGCCACGCCGCTGAAGCGGCCGGTGGCGGTCGAGGATCTGGCGGCCGCCCTGACCTTCATCCTGACGGCGCGCAGCCTGACGGGGCAGAACCTGGTGGTGGACGCCGGCGCCGGCCTGACCCGCCGCGACCGCGATCTGGAGTTCGCCTGAGGCGGTTCGCCCAAGGGCGTTCGTCGTCACATGACCTTTATTTGCCGATAGGTTGGTGCTTTAGCTGCCGCCATTCATCCTGAGGCCTTCATGCCCGCTGTCCGTTTCACTCGCCGCTTCTCGATGGCGCACCGGCTGATCGCCGATGCGGGGTCGAAATGCGCCGTGCCGCATGGACACAATGAGTTCGTGACGGTGACGCTGGAGCCGACGGCCGAGATCGCCTTCGGCGGCTCCAACCACGCGGCCTCGTTCGAGCGGCTGAAGGCGCGTTGGCACGGTTTCGTCGACCGCAGCCTGGATCACGCCTTCCAGCTGAACCGCGCCGACCCCCTGCTGGCCTGGTTCCAGCAGCACGAGCCGCATCGCCTGAACCAGGTGCTGACCGTGGACGGCGATCCGACGACCGAGGCCCTGGTCATCGCCCTGTGGCGCAAGCTGGAAGCCATCCTCAAAGCCGAAGGCCTGCCCTTCCGCCTGGCCGAGCTGGCCGTCGAGGAGACGCCGACCAACACCGTCCTGACGCGCGGTCTGACCGAGGCGGAGCGGGCCTGGGAGCTGGGCGCCTGGTGCGACCGGGCCGATTTCAGCATCAATGATCTTCTGCCGCCGGAGACCTGGTCTTGAGCGCCGTCGTCACCCCCCTGCCGTCCGTCGAACCGCGCCGCCTGGGCCTGAAGGTCATGGTGCGCGCCCTGAAAGTCGAGGCCTCCATCGGCTTCTATGATCATGAGCATGGGCGGCTGCAGCCCCTGGTGGTGGACGTCGAGCTGGACCTGGGCGCCGCGCCGGTCGAGCGGCTGGCCGATACGCTGGACTATGACGGCGTGGCCCGCATCGTGCGCGAGCTGGCGGCGGGGCCGCACATCGCCCTGATCGAGACCTTCGCCGAGCGCACGGCCGTCGCCTGCCTGGCCGATCCGCGCGTGCTGAACGTCGTCGTGCGGGTCGAGAAGCCCGGCGCCATTCCCGATGCGGCGGCCGCCGCCTGCGAAGTCGCCTATTCCCGCTGAGGCCGGTTGCGCGGGATCGTCCGTCCCGCCATCATCCCGGCCTGACAAGAGGTTCCGATGGTTCAGTCCGGCGATTACAGCAGCAACAGCGGCGGCGAGGTCTCGGCCGATCTGACGGGTCTCTATGCGGGTTACGCCCTGATCCTGCTGGCGGCGCCGACCTTCGGCGCGGCGGCGGCGATCGGCCTGCTGCGCGTATGGCGTCGACCCGCGCCCGCCGATCCGGTGCTGCGCAGCCACTTCGTCTTCCAGCAGCGGACCCTTCTGGCGGCGGTGGTCGCCATCATCGCCGGGGCGGTGCTGATTCTGGTCAACGTCGGGGTCTTCGTCCTGTTTGTCATGGCGGTGTGGACCATCGTGCGCGGCGCCCTGGGCCTGAAGGATCTGCTGACCGGGCGCCCCATCGCCGAGCCGCGTCGTCTCTTCTACTGAAAGGTTCGCCGTCATGAGCGATCAGAACACCGCCGCGCCCGTCGCGGGCCGAGACGGCGCCGTGGTGGCGTGGATTCTCTATATTCTGTCGATCCCCAGCGCGAACCTGCTGGTGCTGGTCGGGCTGGTGCTGGCCTATGTGAACCGGGGCTCGGCGACGGGGCTGGCGGCCCAGCACGTCGAGGCGCAGATCAGGCTGTTCTGGTCGGTGTTCTGGATCAGCGCTGTCCTGTGGGTGCTGGTGGCGGTCAGCGCCGTGGCCTCGGCCTTCCTGATCGGGATTCCGTTCCTTCTGCTGTTCGGGCTTCTTTTGCTGCTGGTGTCGATCTGGTTCACGGTGAAAAGCGTTCTGGGTCTGATGGCCCTGCTGACCGACCGGCCGGCCTGAGCTGAACCGTTCCCGGGAGGAGCCGCCGTGCCCGACTTCAAAGACCACGCCGCCGACCGCCGCTTCCAGCAGATGTTCGCCGACGCGGACGGGGCCGAGCATCCCGTCTGGGCAGAGTATGCGGTGCGCGGCCACGCCCGCGTCATCCTGCATGTCGAGGCCCACCCGGCCCTGCGCGGCGCGGGGGCGGCGGGCCGCTTCATGCAGGCCCTGGCCGAGCACGCCCGCGCCGAGGGGCTGACCCTGATCCCGCATTGCAGCTACGCGGTCGCCTGGCTGAAACGCCATCCCGAGTACGAGGATGTGGTGGGGTCGTAGCGGGCCGCGCGGTCAGAAGGATCCGCCTTCTGGCTGTTCCGCGCCGCCCTTCGGCTCGACCCGACGCGGCTTTGCGCTTCGCGCGCTCAAGCAGCGAGCCGCCGCGCGGCGAGCGGTAGCGCCCTTAAATCAAGGATGACTCTTCGCTACGATGGCCTTCATGGTCTCGGCCTTGGCGGGCAGATCCTGGACCAGCCGGGCGGCCAGTTCGCGGGCGCCGACGGGATAGGCGTCGCCGCCGTCGGCGATCTCCTTGGCCATGTCGGCGGCCTTGCACAGGGCGACCTCGAGGGCCTCGACCTGTTCGAGCGCCAGGGCGCGGGCTTCGGCCTGCAGGCGCTTGACCCGTTCGGCGGTGGTTTCGGGCGCGCGCATCAGGTCATAGACCTCGGCTTCCGGCGAGGAGACCACGCGCAGGGCGGCGCGGGCGTCGGATTCATTGCTGGACTTGGTCATCGGCGTCTCTCCTTAACGCACCATGCCGCATTTTCGCCGCAAGGTCGCATCCCATTTTGCGGCCAAGCTCGAGGGCGCGCCGCCATGTTGCCCGCAAGCCTCATGAACCGGGCCTTATGAATCGGGGATGAAGGGCGGCCGAAAGCGAGAACCCTTACCGCCCCTTCCTGAACGCCTCGGCCTTCTCCGCCGCCGCCTCCTTGCGCCAGCGCTTCGGGGCTGACTTGTCGACCTCTTCGCCCGCGCCCGTTAGCGCTTCGTTGGCGAATTCGAGGTCGAGGAGCTTCATCTTCTTGATCTCGTCGCGCAGGCGGGCGGCTTCCTCGAACTCGAGGTTGGCGGCGGCCTCGCGCATCTTGCCTTCTAGGTCCTTGAGGGCGGCCTGGAAGTTGGAGCCGACGAAGGGCTTGGCCTCCTCGGCGACGCCGGGGCGGGTCAGGCGGTCCAGGTCGCGGGACTCATAGGGGCTTTCGAGGATCTCCTTGATGTCGCGCTTGACCGTCTCGGGCGTGATGCCGTGTTCGAGGTTGTAGGCCTGCTGCTTCTCGCGGCGGCGGTCGGTCTCGGCGATGGCGCGCTCCATCGAGCCGGTCATGCGGTCGGCGTAGAGGATGACGCGGCCGTCGACGTTGCGCGCCGCGCGGCCGATGGTCTGGATCAGGGAGGTTTCCGAGCGTAGGAAGCCCTCCTTGTCCGCGTCGAGGATGGCGACCAGGCCGCACTCGGGAATGTCGAGGCCCTCGCGCAGCAGGTTGATGCCGATCAGCACGTCGAATGAACCGAGCCGCAGGTCGCGCAGGATCTCGATCCGCTCCAGCGTGTCGATGTCGGAGTGCATGTAGCGGACGCGCACCCCCTGTTCGTGCATGTATTCGGTCAGGTCTTCGGCCATCTTCTTGGTCAGGGTGGTGACCAGGGAGCGGTAGCCGGCGCGGGCGGCAGCCTTCACTTCGTCGATGACGTCGTCGACCTGGTTGCGGGTGGCGCCGGAGACGGGGCGGATCTCGACCGGGGGGTCGATCAGGCCGGTGGGGCGGATGACCTGTTCGGTGAAGACGCCGCCGGTCTTGTCCAGCTCCCAGGCGCCGGGGGTGGCCGAGACGAAGACCGTCTGGGGCCGCATGGCGTCCCATTCCTCGAACTTCAGCGGGCGGTTGTCGATGGCGGAGGGGAGGCGGAAGCCGTACTCGGCCAGGGTCGACTTGCGGCGGTAGTCGCCGCGGAACATGGCGCCGATCTGGCCGACGGTGACGTGGCTCTCGTCCACGAACAGCAGGGCGTTGTCGGGGATGTATTCGAAGAAGGTCGGCGGCGGCTCGCCCGGCGCGCGGCCGGTCAGCCAGCGGCTGTAGTTCTCGATGCCAGCGCAGGAGCCGGTGGCCTCCATCATCTCCAGATCGAAGCGGGTGCGTTGTTCGAGGCGCTGAGCCTCCAGCAGCTTGCCGTTCTCGACCATCCAGTCGAGCGTCTCCTTCAGCTCGGCCTTGATGCCGTTGACGGCCTGATTGAGGGTCGGGCGCGGGGTGACGTAGTGGCTGGCGGCGTAGACCGTGACCTCGTCCAGCGCATTGGTCTTCTTGCCGGTCAGGGGATCGAACTCGTCGATGGCCTCGATCTCGTCGCCGAACAGGCTGATGCGCCAGGCGCGGTCCTCGAGGTGGACGGGGAAGATCTCCAGCGTGTCGCCGCGCTTGCGGAACATGCCGCGCTCGAAGTGGACGTCGTTGCGCTTGTACTGCAGGGCGATGAGGTCGGCGCGCAGCTTGGCCTCGTCGATCTGGTCGCCGACCTTCAGGCCGAAGGTCATGGCGGTATAGGTCTCGACCGAGCCGATGCCGTAGATGCAGCTGACCGAGGCGACGACGATGACGTCGTCCCGCTCCAGAATCGCACGGGTGGCGGCGTGGCGCATCCGGTCGATCTGCTCGTTAATCGACGAGTCCTTCTCGATGTAGGTGTCGGTGCGCGGGACGTAGGCCTCGGGCTGGTAGTAGTCGTAGTAGCTGACGAAATACTCGACCGCATTGTCGGGGAAGAAGGCCTTGAACTCGGAATAGAGCTGGGCCGCCAGCGTCTTGTTGTGGGCCAGGATCAGGGCCGGGCGCTGGGTCTGTTCGATCACCTTGGCCATGGTGAAGGTCTTGCCCGAGCCGGTGACGCCCAGCAGCACCTGTTCGCGATCGCCCTCGTCCGCCTGAGTCACGAGCTCGGTGATGGCCGAGGGCTGGTCGCCGGCGGGCTGGTAGCGGGTCTCCAGCCGGAAAGGAACGCGCTTCTTGTTCGTCGGCCGGTCGGGGCGGTGGGGCACCCAGTCGGCAGGGGCGGCGGGCGCCTCCTCGGGCGTCAGACGCGGGCCGTTTACGGGCGCGAACATCGGCGCGCGGCCGTGGTCGAAGGCGACCGGCGCCTCGCTGAGACCCGGATTGGGCGTGTGAACGGGCTTGGTCGATTTCGTGGGAGAACGGGCCATGAACATCAAGGTAATGCGCGCGCGCGCAAGGCGCTAGAGCGTGGCGAGGCGGGGAGGGCGGTTAGCTCTGTCTTCCTGCGACCACAGGTTGATCTTCAGGTCGCCATGTTTCAGATCAAGCGTCGCCTTAAATGTGGCTAGACAGACTTATTGAGAACATATTTGGGCAAAATGTGGTGAAAAGGGACAAAATAACGGTTTGAACTCGGCGTTTGCGCGTCAAAAATGCCTCATAATTTGCCCTAACAATGATTTTTTGAAAGAAATAGGTTGATGCTATGACGAGCCAGCCATAGCCATTGCCACAGCCAAGAAGCGTAATGACGAACATTGGTTTTCAGCGTCGTTCATAGAACGATGTGATGTTCAGTAACAATTAACAGGTACACAGAGGCTTATGCGCACTCGTAAAGACTACCTGCTGGGCACGACGATGGCGGCTGGCGCTGCTGCACTGTCGATGGCCATGCTTATTCCGGGGACGGCGCTTGCTCAAAGCGCTTCGAATACTGACCAGGAAGCGACCCAAGTCGACGAAATCGTCGTCGTCGGTTCGCGCATCCGTCGCGACAACTATAACGCGCCTTCGCCCACTCAGGTTGTGACGCGCGAAGAAGCGACCCTGCAAGGCTTCGCCTCGACCACGGAAGCGCTGCAGAGCACGGCCGTCACGGGCGGCACCTCGCAGATCACCAGCGCCTACGGCGGCTACGTCACGGACGGCGGCCCCGGCGCCAACACCATCGGCCTGCGCGGCATGGGCCCGAGCCGCACCCTGGTGCTGCTGAACGGTCGTCGCGTCTCGCCCGCCGGTTCGCGCGGCTCGGTCGGCTCGGCCGATCTGAACGTGCTGCCGACCGCCATGATCGACCGCGTCGAAGTCCTGCGTGACGGCGCCTCGTCGGTGTACGGCTCGGACGCCGTGGCCGGCGTGGTCAACATCCAGACCCGCAAGAATTTCGAAGGCCTGATCTTCGAAGCCCAGCGCAACGAGCCGCTGGAAGCCAACGGCAACGGCGGTTCGACCCGTCTGTCGCTGACGGCCGGCGCCCGTGGCGACCGCTGGCGCGCCGCCGGCTCGATCGAACGCTATGAGCGCGACGAGCTGACCCTGCGCGACCGCGAGTTCACGCGCTGCCAGACCGACGGCCGCCGCAACGGCCGCGACTTCATCGACCCGCTGACCGGCATGTCGAAGTGCTATCCGATCACCGGCACGGGTTCGAACGGTTCGTCGATCAACACCATCGGCACGGGCGCCCTGACGTCCGACGCGCTGACGGCCAGCCTGACGGGCGCCACCCTGCGTCCGGACCTGGTCTTCGCTCAAGGCGTGTCCTCGACGGCCCTGGCCAACGGCGCCTACTTCGACCGCTGGCGTCCGAACGCGGGCGCGGCGACGGGCCTGGTCGGTTTTGAAGGCGTCGGCGGCGCCTATCTGAACGACCGCAATAAGCCTGAAGGCCTGGTCGCGCAGAACGTCAACATCCGCGACACCTTCGACGACCGGATGCTGAACAAGTCGCTGATTTCGCCGGTCGAAATCACCACCATCTACGGTGAAGGCGGCTATCAGCTGAACGCTCTGGGCAATGCTGAAGTCTACGGCGAATTCCTGCTGAACGTCCGCGAGTCCTCGCAGACCGGCTACCGCCAGCTGGCCCTGGACTACGCCAAGGACAGCCCGCTGATCCCGGCTAACCTGGCCTGGAGCACCTTCTCGGGCGACCAAGGCCTGAGCAAGGGCAAGCCCGTCGGCGTCCGCGCCTTCATCGGCTTCGGCAACGACCGCTCGCACCAGGAGCAGCGCTTCAACCGCAACGTCGTCGGCATCAAGGGTGACTTCTTCATCCCGGAATGGCGCTATGACCTGGCGGCCAGCTATTCCAAGTCGCGTTCGGAATACACCAGCCAGCAGTTCCTGACGGATCGTCTGTCGGAAAGCCTGGATGTTGTCAGCAACGGCGCCGGCGGCTTCCAATGCCGTGAACTGGCTTCGAACCCGGGCTGCGTCGCGGCTCCGGCCCTGACGTCGCAAACCATCGGCGGCGTGCTGCCGAAGGATTGGGTCGACTACGTCTTCCGTCCGGTCAAGGGCATCACCGAGTTCGAAGAGAAGATCGTCAGCCTGGGCCTGGACGGCCCGCTGTTCGACCTGCCGGCCGGCAAGGTGATGGGCTTCTTCGGTGCGGAATGGCGCGAGTCGGAAATCGACGACACGCCCGCCCTCGATTCGCAGATCGGCAACACCTACAACTACTCGACCGCCGCCATCACGCGCGGCACCGACTCGGTGTGGGAAGTCTTCGGCGAAATCGAAGCGCCGCTGCTGCGTGACCAGCCGTTCGCCAAGGAACTGACGCTGAACGCCTCGTTCCGCTACACGGACTACGACTCCTACGGCGACGACACGACCTACAAGGTCGGCCTGGTCTACCGCCCGATCGACTGGGTCACGGTTCGCGGCACCTACGGCACCTCCTACCGCGCCCCGGCGCTGTTCGAGCAGTTCGTCGGCGCCACCACCGGCTTCCTGTCGGCCGGCGCAGACGTCTGCAACGACTACACCGGCGAAGACGTCAGCCCGAACCGCGCCGCCAACTGTAAGGCTGCCGGCCTGCCGTCGGGCTTCAACTCGAAGAACGGCATCACGGTCATCAGCAAGGGCGGCGCTGAAGCCAACCTGGCGGCTGAAACCTCGACCAACATGACCATCGGTCTGGTGCTGCAACCGCCGCTGCCGATGTCGTGGGGCGATCTGGCCTTCGCCGTCGACTACTATGAGATCGAAGTCGAGAACGGCGTGTCGCAATACGGCGCGACCAACATCATGGAGCGTTGCTACGACTCCAGCGCAGAAGACTTCAACGCCGGCGTGGGCTTCTGCTCGCTGCTGGAGCGTGACAAGGACACCTTCGCGCTGACGGTCCAGAACGGCTACGTCAACCTGGCCACCGACATCGTCAAGGGCTTGGACTACACCGTGCGCTACCGCAAGGACGTCGGTCCGGGCACGGCGCTGTTCAACCTGGCTGTCACCCAGTACACGGAAGTCTCGAACAAGCTGTTCGCTGACGACCCGCTGGAAGACTACAAGGGCATGGTCAACACGCCGGAGTTCACCGGTACGGCTGACCTGTCCTATGCTTGGGACAAGTGGCGCGTGCGCTACGGCGTTGAGTGGATCAAGGGCATGGACAGCTATGCCTATTATGAAGAAGATCCGGCGACCAGCCAGTACGACCTGGCGGTTGACGACTACTTCCAGCACAACGCCTCGGTTCAGTACACGGCTGACGGCTGGACGGTTACGGCCGGCGTTCGCAACCTGCTGAACGAAGATCCCCCCGTCGTCTCGTCGGGCGTGCACAACCGGGTCGGCAACGCCCCGCTGTACTCGGGCTACGACTACCTGGGCCGGACGGCCTTCGTGAACCTCACGAAGTCCTTCTAAGGTCTGACCTGATTTCAGGTTGAGGAGAGGGCGGCGGACTTCGGTCCGCCGCCTTTTTTATTGCCGACCATGTGGTTGGAGGGGATCAGCGGCCACGCCTTCCAACCTTTGCGCGTGTCAGAATATGGCGAAAATGTTTCACTTGTGGGGCAATGAGCAATATACCGTCGCTATTTTGACTTAATTTGTTGCGCAAGCGCGGTTTCTGAGCGGAAAAGACGTGCGCTGGGAACGAGGGGTTCTGCGGCGCGTCTAGGAAAATTAAAGAATGCTCAGCAAAAACAAACTGTTGGGATCGACGCTGATCGCCGGGATGGCGATCGCCGGCGGCATGGCCCTCGCGCCGAACGCCGCCTACGCCCAAGAAGAACAGGTGAGCCAGGTCGATGAGATCGTGGTCACGGGCTCGCGCATCCGCCGCAGCCCGACCAACTCGCCCACGCCGCTTATCCAGATCGGCCAAGAAGAGCTGATGCAATCGGGGCAGGTCAACGTCATCGACTTCCTGGCCGATATCCCCGCTCTGTCGACCTCGGTCGTGCCGGAAGACACCACCGGCTCGAACCTGAACGACGGCGGTCTGTCGCTGCTGAGCCTGCGCGGCCTCGGGTCGGTGCGCACTCTGACCTTGGTCGACGGACGTCGCCATGTGGGTTCGACGCCTGGAGGTCTGTCGGTGGACGTCGACACCATTCCGCGTCTGCTGGTCGCCAGTACGGAAGTGATCACCGGCGGCGCCGCCGCCGTTTACGGCGCGGACGCCGTTTCGGGCGTGGTCAACTTCGTTCTGCGCAAGGACTTTGACGGGCTGGAGATTGACGGCTCGATCGCCGAGGTCAACCAGGACCACCAGCTCAGCCAACGCCTGTCGGTGCTGTGGGGCCAGAACCTTCTGAACGACCGATTGAACTATTACGTGTCGGGCGAGTATCAGCGCAGCGATGAGGTGCTGGACGCGGACGTCGACTGGCGTCGTGAGTCGTGGGCCCTGATCGGCAACGATTCCGATCCGGCCTCGGCGTCGTCGGACGGGGTGCCGGACCAGATCCTGATCCGCAACGCCCGCACCTACATCCGCGGCACCAATCTCGGCGGCATGACCATCCTGGCCACCGGCGTGAAGCCCAGCCCGGCCGGCGATCCGGATGTGCCGTTCGGCAGTTGCTCGTCGACGTCCTTCGCCGCCAACTGCTTCGCCCTGGCGCCCGACAATCGTCTCGACAACGCCTATCTCTATGACGACAACGGCGTGTCGCGCGGCGTGACCTTCGGCACGATCCGTCAGGGCACGGGCATCAACCGCGTCGTCAGCAACGGCGGCGAGGGCCAGCTGCTGAACACCGAGCAGGGCCAGGCCAGCCGCCTGCCGGAATCGACCAACTATCGCTTCCAGACCGGCCTGAATTTCGACATCACGAACAACATCCAGCTGTTCGCCGAAGCCAAGTATGTCGAAGAAGAAACCTATGACGCCGGCCAGCGCGTCTTCCATGACTTCAATATTCGACAGTTGGCGCCGAACACCATGGGCGCCATCACCAGCACCTCGGCGTTCGAGATCGGTCTGGACAACGCCTATCTGCCGGAGAACGTGCGTACTGCGATCCGGAACAATCGTCGCGACGTTTTCAACTCGGCCGGCGTCCTGACGGGCAACGTCGCCGATGCGCGCGCCCAGCACAAGCTATACGGCCCGGCCCGCAACCAGCTGAACAACCGCGATCTTCAGCGCTATGTCATTGGTCTGCGCGGTGATCTGGGCGACATCGGTTTCGTCAAGGACGTCAACTGGGAAGCCGGCTACACCTATGGCGAGATGAACAACAAGAACCGCGAACTGGGCGTGGACGTCGTTCGCTATCAGGCCGCCGTGGACGCTGTGGTTGATACCGCGGGCCTGGTCAACGGCCGCGCGGGCGAGGTCGTCTGCCGCGTGCAGCTGATGAAGGCGCGGGGCATCGCCGTGCCGGACGCAAGCGTGACCAGCGGCGGTGTGACCACCACCTACTCGCGTCAGGGCGCGGTCATCGACGAGTGCGCGCCGATCCGCGTCTTTGGTCCGGGCGGCTTCAGCCAGGAAGCCCTGGACTACATCCAGGCCTCGGTCACGGTCACCGACCAGAACAAACAGCACGACTTCATGACCTATGCGTCGGGCAAGCTGTGGGACTTCTGGGGCGCCGGTCCGATCGGCGCGTCGATCGGGTATGAGTACCGCAAGGAAATTACCAGCGGCACCGGCCGTGACCGTGATCGCGCGGGTCGCTTCCTGTTTCTGAACGCGGGTCCGGATTTCCCGGAAGCCAGCTACGACACCAATGACATTTTCGCCGAAGTCAGCATTCCGCTGCTGCGCGACTCTGTCCTGGGGCGTTCGGCCGAGATCAGCGGCGCCTATCGCTTCTCTGACTATTCGCACGTCGGCAAGCAGGACACCTACAGCGCCCAGTTCCAATGGCGTCCGGTCGATCAGTTCATGTTCCGCGCCACCACCGCGACCGCGATCCGCGTTCCGAACCTGGCCGAGACGCATGATCCCTACAGCCAGACCTTCGCAAACGGCTTCATCGACCCCTGCAGCGCCACGGTCATCAACAACCTTGCCGATCGCTCAATCGCCACCAACCGTATCGCCAACTGCGGCGCCCTGGCCAAGGCTGCGGGGCTGGATCTGAGCTTTGCAGATCCGTCCGCCGCCAACGCCTATCTGCCCAACTATGGCAGCGGCTCGGTTTCCGGTCTGGCGGGCGGCAACCGCTTGCTGAAGCCCGAAACCTCCGAGAGCTTCACGGTTGGCGGCGTCTGGACCCCGGACTTCCTGCTGCCGAACCTGCAGGTCGTAATGGACTACTACGACATCGAGATCAGCGATGCGATCGACTCGGTGACGGCTCAGGATGCGGCCAATCAGTGCGTGAACGGTGACGCTGTGAACACCGGCGCCTGCGCCACCCAGACCCGCGACGCCACGTCCTTCCTGGTCACGAGTTTCGTTCAGGGTTCGCTGAACTATGCGGCGCTGACGGCCAAAGGCGTGGACTTCACGGTTTCCTACCGCACGGACCTGCCGGAGTTCTTCGGTCGCAACTGGGGGGCGTTCAGCCACGCGATCCGCGGCAACTGGCTGATTGAGCAGCACGACTTCGTCAACATCGAGGATCCGACAGACGCGGACATCAACGAAGACACGGTTGGTGACCCGCGCGTGCGCTTCCTGTCGACCATGACTTGGGAGCCGACTTCGACCCTGGCCTTCACCTGGGCCTGGGACTGGCAGGCGAGCCAGGAAATCTTCGACGTCGACAACATGCGCTCCAATCCGGACCTGTATGCCACCTCGAAGTACCTAGAGACGGGCGACTTCTCTCAGCACGATTTCTCGGTCCGCTGGGCGGCGCGGGACAACCTGACGATCCGCGCGGGCGTGGTGAACGCCTTCGACGCCGAGCCGGCGCGCTGGCTGGGCAATACGACTTCGGACAACTTCGACCTGTTCGGACGTCGTTTCTTCCTGAGCTTCAACTATCGTCCGTTCTAAGACGGGCCTGATTTCAGGTTGATGAGAGGGCGGCGGACTTCGGTCCGTCGCCCTTTCTGCTTTTGAAACGGCAGTTTCTGGGTTGTGCGAAGCGGGGCGGGTCGCCAAGCTCCGCGCCATGAGTGAGCTTCGCGACGTCTTCATCACCGGGACCGGCGCCGTCCTGCCCGGCGAGCGGATCGGCAACGATCGGATGGAGGACTTCATCGGCCGCATCGGCGGGCGGGCGTCCGCCGTCGGGCGACGCGCCCTGCGCTGGAACGGGATCGAGGGGCGGCACTACGCCCTGGATGCTGACGGGGCGCCGTTGCATTCCAACGCATCCATGTGCGCCGGGGCGGTGCGGGCGGCGCTGGATGAGGCGGGGCTGAGCCTCGGCGATTTGCAGCATCTGGGCGCGGCGGCGACGCAGGGCGACTATCTGGTGCCCGGTCACGCCAGCGCGGTTCAGGCCGAACTGGGCGCCGGGCCGCTGGAGGCGTTCAGCTATCAGTCGGTCTGCGCCAGCGCCCTGATGGCGGCCAAGGGGGCGTGGCTGAGCGTGCGCGCGGGCGAGGCGGACGTGGCCGCCGCCTGTGCGGGCGAGTTTTCCTCGCGTTGGTTCCGGCCCGCCTTCTATGAGGGCACGGCGCTGGTGGACGAGAAGGGGCGGGCGCGGATCGAGGCGGACTTCCTGCGTTTCACCCTGTCGGACGGGGCGGGCGCCGTGGTGATGGAGCCGAGGCCGAAGCCTGAGGGCCTGAGCCTGAAGGTCGAGTGGATCGACATGACCTCGCTGGCCGGGCGCTTCGATCCCTGCATGTGGGCCGGGTCGACGCCGGAAGCGCGGGCCGACATGACCAGCGCCTGGAGCCACGCAGGCCCTGTGGCCGCCCATGCGGCGGGGGCGGTGGCGCTGTTGCAGGACTTTGAACTGCTGAAGATCGTCATTCGCGCCTGGATCGGCGTCTGGCTGGAGAAGGTGGACGCCGGGCGGATCGTGCCCGCTCAGGTCGACCATCTGCTGTGTCATTACTCCGCACGGTCGCTGCGCGAGGAGATCGTCGGCCTGCTGGAAAGCACGGCCGCCATGATCCCCGAAGAGAAGTGGTTCACGACCCTGGCTGACAGCGGCAATGTCGGCTCGGCCTCGATCTGGGTCATGCTGGACGCCTTCCTGAAGTCGGGACGCGGAAAGCGCGGAGACAAGGTGCTGTGCATCGTGCCCGAGAGCGGGCGGGCGATGATCGGCTTCATGATGCTGGAGATTGTGTGATGGCGGAACAACTGGCCGAGGCGGCGGTCGCCGACACCCTACGGAAGCTGGCGGTTGTCTTCGCCGATTTCGAACAGCGGCTGGAGGCGACGCCGCTGATCCGCAAGCTGACGCGGGGGCGGTTCGAACTGGCCGACTACCACGCCTTTCTGATCAACCTGCGCCAGCAGGTGAAGGACGGGGCGCTGTGGATGAGCCGGGCGGCGTCGAACATCGGCGAGGATCATCTGGAGCTGCGCTCGACCCTGATGCGCCATGCGGTGACGGAGCATCGCGACTTCCGCCTGCTGGAGGCCGACTTCGTGGCGGCGGGCGGGGCGCTGGACGACATTCAGTCGGCGCCGAAGAATGTGGGGTCCGAGGCCCTGTCGGCCTGGATGTTCCATGAGGCGTCCAAGCCCGATCCCTTCGGCCTGCTGGGCGCCATGTTCGTCATCGAGGGGCTGGGCTCGATCAAGGCGCGGCCGTGGGGCCTGAAGGTGCAGGAGCGGCTGGAACTGCCCGATGAGGCGGTGCGCTTCCTGTTGTATCACGGCGACAACGATGCCGAGCATATGAAGGAGTTCGAGGAGATGCTGGGCATGGTCCTGCCCGATCCCTTCATCGCCGAACGCATCGTCACGACGGCCAAGGTGACGGCTCGGCTCTACGCCCTGCAGATCGAGGAGATCGCGGCGTGAGATACTACAAGCCGGGGGAGGATCCGTTCGACCCCGCGCGGTTCGACCCCAAGGATCCCGATCCGTGGATGGCGCTGTATCTGGACCACAGCCTGCCGATCGACGACGGGGCCAAGCGCGATCTGTTGCTGGGGGCGCGGTCGCGGTCGCGGCGCTGGCTGTTCCCGGTGGCGCGGCCGCTGGTGTTCCTGTTCTTCTGTCTGGTGAAGGTGCTGCGGGTCATTTCGCCGAAATACCCGAACCTGAACGGCCTGCTGCACAAGACCATCCACTGGGGCCTGCGGACCTTTGTGACGCCCGAGGGCAATCGGGTGATCCTGCGGCACTTCCACGTTGGGTCCGAGCTGACCGCCTTCGTGCGCGAGAACGCGGGCGTGGGCGACAAGGTGACGAAGTGGCCGCTGACGCCGACGCGGCTGAAGGACATCGAGCCGGACCTGTTCCTTCAGCACGACCTGAACATCTTCAACTTCGTCATCGAGATGAACGCCGTCCTGCGCGCCGAAGGGCGGGAGCTGATGCCGCCCGAGCGGATCGACTTCTCCATGATCTCGGACGCGTTTCCGCCGTTCGAGGAGTTTCCGCGCAAGTGGCACAACTTCGTCGACGTGCAGACGGCGGTGGAGTTCTACACCCCGATCTATGCGCTGATGCTGCCGCGCGACGACTTCGTGCGGGCGTCCAGTTCGCTGCAACTGGACGAGGTGATGGCCATCTATATCGCCCGCATCCTGGGCACGAGCTATCATATGGCCTTCGTCAAGAACGGCCATCCGCTGGTGGCGCTGTCGACGCTGCAGGCGGGCTATCGGCTGATGATGCACGGGCTGGATTCAGAGGCCATGCACGGCTGGCTGCGGGTGATGAAGGCGCGTCAGGCGGCGGGCCTGCCGCTGGACCCGGCCAACTCGGGCGCGCCGAAGTAGGGCGCTGCGGTCCAACACCGTCACCCTCGGGCTTGTCCCGAGGGCACACGGCGGCTGCAAGCTCAAGGGCGCGTCGTTTTCATACCTGCCCTCCACATCCCGCGCCAAGCCAAGAGGAACGCTGGGCCCTCGGGACAAGCCCGAGGGTGACGAGGTAAGAGGGTTGATTTCCGCTGGCGCGCGGCGCGGCGGCTGCTAGCGTGGCCGTCATGAAATCGGCGCGCTCCTTTCTGACCTCCCTCAGCACGATGGTGCTGCTGTCGCTTGTGCTGGGCCTGCTGGCCGGGGCGGCGGCGCAGGCGTGGGGTCTGCCGGGCGGCCATGTCACGGCGGACTTCATTCAGGCGCTGGGCCAGCTGTGGCTGAATGCGCTGAGGATGACGATCATCCCGCTGGTGTTCAGCCTGCTGGTGACGGGCATCGCCTCCATCGCGGATGCGGCGCGGACCGGGCGGCTGGCGCTGAAGGCGGTGTCGTGGTTCGGAGGGCTGATCGTCTTTGCGACCGTCTATGCCGTGGCGGCCGCCTATGGGCTGCACGCCCTGTGGCCGATCGATCCGGAGGGCGCGCGCCTGTTGCTGGCGATCAAGCCCGAGGGCGCTGAGGGCCTGGGCGCCGGCGCGCCGTTTAGCGAGTTCCTGAAGACCATCGCCCCGTCCAACCCGATCCGCGCTGCGGCCGAGGACGCCATCCTGGGCATGGTGGTGTTCGCGGTCTTCTTCGGCTTTGCGGCGTCGGGCCTGCCGGAACGGCTGCGGGTTCCGCTGATCACCTTCTTCGAGGCGGTGGGCGAGACGATGATCGTCATCGTCCGCTGGGTGCTGAAGGCGGCGCCGCTGGGCGTCTTCGCCCTGTCGATCGGGGTGGGGCTGACGGCGGGGGCCAGCGCGGCGGGGGTGCTGCTGCACTATGTGGCGCTGATCTCGCTCGCCTGCATCGGCATCGGCCTGATCTTCTATCCGCTGGCCGTCATCTTCGGGCGGGTGAGCCTGGGCCGGTTCGCGCGGGCGGCGGCCCCGGCGCAGGTACAGCATCTGGTCGATCGCGGCGTGCGCATCGCCAAAGCGCAAAACGGCGTGGCGGTGCTGATCCTACCGAAGGACTTACAGGATGAGCCCTGGCAGGCGCCGCAGCATCTGCACGGCTTTACTCACTCCGGCCCCGGCTATCAGCGGCCGAAAATTGTCCCTTACCATGAGGATCTGCTGCGCGCCGCCGAGGTGCTGAACGCCGGTAAAAAAGTGGCGATTCTGATCGGTTCCGGCGCGCGCGGCGCGGCGGTAGAAGTGGTGCAGGCGGCTAACCTGCTTGGTGCAGGCGTGGCGAAGGCGCTGCTGGGCAAAGATGTCTTGCCGGACGATGCGCCGTTCGTCACCGGCTCCATCGGTCTGCTGGGCACGAAGCCGTCATCAGAGATGATGAAAAACTGCGATACGCTGCTGATGATCGGCAGCGGCTTCCCCTGGACCGAGTTCCTGCCGGAAGAGGGCAAAGCGCGCGGCGTACAGATCGATATCGATCCGGCAATGCTCGGCCTGCGCTATCCCTGCGAAGTGAATCTGCATGGCGATGCGGCGGAAACGTTGCGCGCGCTGCTGCCGCTGCTGAAACGTAAAGAAGACCGCAGTTGGCAGGAGGATATCGCACGCCAGGTGCAGGATTGGTGGCAGGTGATGGAAGAGAGAGCGATGGCGCCCGCCAGCCCGGTCAACCCGCAGCGCGTGGTGTGGGAGATGTCGCCGCTGCTACCGGAAGACGCCATCGTCACCTCCGACTCCGGCTCCTGCGCCAACTGGTTTGCCCGCGACTATCGGGTGAAACAGGGACAGCGCGCCACGCTCGCCGGCGGCCTCGCCTGTATGGGCGCGGCGGTGCCCTATGCTATGGCCGCGAAGTTTGCTTACCCCAACCGGCCGGGGGTGGCGCTGGTCGGCGACGGCGCGATGCATCTGAACAACATGGCGGAGCTGATCACCATCCAGAAATACTGGAAGAGCTGGGGCGACGGACGGCTGGTGGTCTGCGTGTTCAATAACCAGGACCTGAATCAGGTCACCTGGGAGCAGCGCGTAATGGAAGGCAACCCGCGTTTTGAAGCCAGCCAGTCTATCCCCAACGTGCACTATGCCGCTTTCGCCGAAATGCTCGGTTTGAAAGGCATCTACGTTGTCGATCCCGAAAAGCTGAGCGGCGCCTGGCAGGAAGCATTAACCAGCGACCGGCCAGTGGTGCTGGAGGGGAAAACCGATCCTGAGGTCGCGCCGCTGCCGCCGCATATCACCTTTAAACAGGCAAAAGCCTTTATGGCTTCCATGGTCAAAGGCGATCGCGGCGCCGCGCAGGTGATTGGCGATACCGCCAGCCAGCTGCTGAACGAAGTGTT
>DJDA01000098.1 GCA_002430835.1 Brevundimonas sp. UBA5936 | reverse complement strand
ACCGATCGCGGCGCGGGCGAGGCGGCCAGCCGCGTCGCCAGCCATCCGGGAGTGCGGGCGGCCCTGCTGAAGCTGCAGCAGGACTTCGCCGCCCAGGCCGGCGGGGCGGTGCTGGACGGGCGCGACATCGGCACGGTGATCGCGCCGGACGCTCCGGCCAAGCTCTATATCGCCGCCAGCCCGCAGGTGCGCGCCGAACGCCGCTGGAAGCAGCTGACCGCGCGTGGCGAGGTCATCGCCTTTGAGGACATGCTGGAGGATATCCGTCGCCGCGACGCCCGCGACGCCGGCCGCGACGACGCCCCGATGGTCCAGGCCGACGACGCCGTCTTGCTGGATACGACCGATCTGGGTATAGAGGCCGCCTTCGATGCGGCCCGCCGTATCGTCGAGGCGGCGCGAGCCAGGGCCGGGATATGATCCCGCCGGGCGAATCCAACGCTCCGATCTCCTCGACGGCCGCGGGCGTTCTGGCTTTCCGTACGTGCGCTCTTCTGCGCGCCTGGCCTCGTCTCGTGACGACCTGACTTCCCCTTCTTCACCCCTTTCGCGCGCGTCCGTTCGGCCGTGCGCGTTCCCTTTTCATCAACCCCAAGAGTTTCCATGACTGAAACCCTCAACCCCACCCGCGACGATTTCGCCGCCCTGCTCGACGAACAGCTGCAAGGCCGCGACCTCGGCGAAGGCCAGGTCGTTCACGGCCGCGTCGTCGGCATTGAAAAAGACATCGTCATCATCGACGTCGGTCTGAAGACCGAAGGCCGCATCGCCATGCGCGAGTTCGGCCAGGGCGAAGGCGCCGTCCTGCCCAAGGTCGGCGACAACGTCGAAGTCTACCTGGAGCGCGTCGAGAACGCCCTGGGCGAAGCCGTCATCAGCCGCGACAAGGCTCGCCGCGAAGAAGCCTGGACCCGTCTGGAAGCCGTGTTCGCCGAAGGCCACCCGGTCAACGGCGCCATCGTCGGTCGCGTCAAGGGCGGCTTCACCGTCGACCTGGGCGGCGCCTCGGCCTTCCTGCCCGGCTCGCAAGTCGACATCCGTCCGGTCCGCGACGTCGGCCCGCTGATGGGCAAGGAACAGCCCTTCGCCATCCTGAAGATGGACCGTCCGCGCGGCAACATCGTCGTCTCGCGTCGCGCCATCCTGGAAGAAGCCCGCGCTGAACAGCGCACGGAGCTGGTCGGCCAGCTGCAAGAAGGCGAAATCCGCGAAGGCGTCGTCAAGAACATCACCGACTACGGCGCGTTCGTCGACCTGGGCGGCATCGACGGACTGCTGCACGTCACGGACATGTCGTGGAAGCGCGTGTCGCACCCGTCGCAAGTCCTGGCCGTCGGCGACACCGTCAAGGTCCAGATCGTCAAGATCAACCCGGACACCCAGCGCATCAGCCTCGGCATGAAGCAGCTGCAGTCGGATCCGTGGGACGGCGTCGAAGCCAAGTACCCGGTCAACGCCAAGTACACCGGCCGCGTCACCAACATCACCGACTACGGCGCGTTTGTTGAGCTGGAAGCCGGCGTTGAAGGCCTGGTCCACGTCTCGGAAATGTCCTGGACCAAGAAGAACGTCCACCCGGGCAAGATCGTCTCCACCTCGCAGGAAGTGGACGTCATCGTCCTGGACGTCGACAGCGCCAAGCGTCGTATCTCGCTGGGCCTGAAGCAGGCTCAGAACAACCCGTGGGAGGCCTTCCTGGAGGCTCACCCGGTCGGTTCGACCGTCGAGGGCGAAGTCAAGAACGCCACCGAGTTCGGCCTGTTCGTCGGCCTGGACAACGACATCGACGGCATGGTCCACCTGTCGGACCTGGACTGGAACGTGTCGGGCGAAGAAGCCATCCAGCGTTACCGCAAGGGTGAGACGATCAAGGCCAAGGTCTTGGACGTCGACATCGAGAAGGAGCGCGTCTCCCTGGGCGTCAAGCAGCTCGGCGGCGACCCGATGGAAGGCGACACCTACAAGCGCGGCCAGCAGATCACCGTCACCGTTTCGTCGATCGAAACCGGCGGCATCGAGGTCAAGTTCGGTGAAGACGACGCGCCGGTCACGGCCTTCGTCCGCAAGTCGGACCTGTCGCGCGACCGCAACGAGCAGCGCACCGAGCGCTTCGCCGTGGGCGACCGCGTCGACGCCATGATCACCGCCGTCGACAAGGCCACGCGCCGCGTCTCGGTCTCGATCAAGGCTCTCGAGATGAAGGACGAACAGGAAGCCATCGAACAGTTCGGGTCGTCTGACTCGGGCGCCTCGCTGGGCGACATCCTGGGCGCCGCGCTCAAGAACGCGTCGAAGGAATAGGTTTCCCCATCTAACGGGAAGCCAAGGGCGGCCGGAGCGATCCGGCCGCCCTTTTTCTTTGCGCGCCGCATCTGTGGGCGCCGTTGAGGTCGAACCGTTCTGGGAATCGATCGCAGCACTGATCGGCTTTTTCTCTCTCCGCGAGCCGCTCGCGCGGCGAAACCTGTCCGCGTTGAAAGCAAGAAACCTTCACGACGATACGTTTTGTCTCTTTCTTCCTGTGGCGACAGACGGTTAGGGTGTCGTCCCGGACGGTGAAGCCAAGGCGGGGGCCTGAATGATCAAGTCTGAACTGATTGAGAAACTGGCGGCTGAGAACCTGCATCTCACCCATGCTGAGGTGGAGCGGGTCGTGAACGTGATCCTGGGCTGTATGACAGAGACCCTGTCGGACGGCGGACGGGTCGAGCTTCGCGGTTTCGGCGCATTCTCGGTGCGGAGCCGCCCGGCGCGGACGGGACGCAATCCCCGCACCGGCGAGACGGTCGAAGTCCCGGCCAAGGCCGTGCCCTTTTTCAAGAGCGGCAAGGAACTGCGCGAGCGTCTCAACGCTTCCGGCGACGCCTGACTAAATTAATCAGAAAGACTGAAGACCCCATGAGCCTGCTGACCGAGTTTCGGGAATTCGCCGCGCGCGGCAACGTCGTCGACCTGGCGGTCGGCGTCATCATCGGCGCTTCGTTCGGCAAGATCGTCACCAGCCTGGTGGATCAGGTGGTGATGCCGCCGATCGGCCTGCTGCTGGGCAAGGTCGACTTCTCCAAGATGGAATGGGTGCTGGTGCCCGAGAACCCGGCGACCGAGGCGGTTGAAAAGGTGGCCATCCAGTACGGCGCCTTCATCAACACCCTGATCCAGTTCCTGATCGTGGCCTTCGTGGTCTTCCTGGCGGTCAAGGCCATCAACAAGATGCGCCGCGAGCAGCCGGCCGAGCCTGCAGCCGGCCCGACGCCGACCGAAGCCCTGCTGGCCGAAATCCGCGACGAACTGAAGGCGCGTCCCTAAGGGCGCATCGCTGCGAGGGCCTTGTCAGGCCCTCGCTTCCACCGCTGAGCGGCGCGTAGGCGCCGGCGCCAGCCGCAGGGCGGCGCTGGCCCGCGCAGGCAGCGGCCGCAAACAGAAGGAATAGTCGCCGTCATACGGGGTGGGCCGCCAGCCTGCGTCCTGCATCCCTGCGTTGAAGGCGACATGGCAGTGGCCCCAGCCGCCTTCGCGCCGTGCGCGTTCGCCGAACCGGCCCAAGGCGCGCTGAAGGTCGGACGAGGCGACCTGCAGGCGCATCTTGGCGGCGCCCAGGGCCGGCGCCAGGCGGCGCAGGCTCTCGCACAGGGTCTGAATCGCCGTTGCATCGTTCTCGAGCGCAATCAGATCGATGATCTCGAGGATCGGCGGCTCCAACGGCGTCTGTTTGTTCAGCATGGCGACGGCGAAGCCCGTGATGCGCCCGCCCTGCCTGTGCGCTAGGGTCAGGGGCGGCACGGTCAGATCCGGATCCGACAGCCGCCATTTCATGATGGAAGGGCTGCGGTCCGCGATCAGGCGACCTTCGGCCAGCAGGGCCTGCCAGAAGCGCGCATAGTCTGATCGCGCGGACAGGTCGGGGTTCAGGCTCACGGTCGGGGGCAGACGGCGCTCGGCCTGGCGTAGGCCGCGTCTCTTGAGCAGGCGGGGCAGGGGCGACAACTGTTCGCCCAGCAGGTCCGCCATCGCCGGGGCGTGCTCGACGAGGCCGCGCAAGGCGCGCCCGCTGAGGCAGGCGGCCGGATCGATCATCCAGGACAGCTTCACCGCATGGGCGTCGGGCGGCCAGGGGATCATGCCGTGCCGCTTGTAGAGGGGGCTGGACCGGGCGTTCGCGTTCAGCGTGTAGCGAGCGAAGCAGGCGGGCTGAGTGACGAAAGCGTCGATCAGGTCGCGGCTGCGGCCCTTTTGCGCCGGAGGCACGACGATGGAATAGCCGGTGGCGCCGTGCAGGGCGCGGCCGTCCAGCCAGAATCGCTGGATGAAGTTGCCGACCACGGCTTCGGCGCCCGCACCGTTGTCGATCACCCAGCCGTGCGGGGCGGCGATCTCGGCCGCCGCCGGATTGGTCATCAGCCAACGCCAACCCGCCGTCGAGCGTTCCGGCCACCAGACGCTGCGGTGCAGCCGATTGACGGCTTCCTGATCGGACGCATTCAGCGGTCGCAGCGGCATGGATCGGCTCCTTGTGCAGGCGCAAGGAGCATTCACGCAAAACGTGTACAATGATCTAAGCACGCTCAACACGAGAAGTGTTTGGCCGTTATGCGACGACCTGACGGCCGGATTTCGCCGTTAACGCTTGTTTGCAATCCGTGACCGTGCTGTTTCTGCACGCTTCCGCGCCCGTCGGGGGCGCAAGAGATGGAGCTTGCCGTTGAGCACGACGGACGCAGGGGGCGCGCTCGAAGCGCCACGCAAGACCTTTTTGGGTCACCCGCGGGGGCTGGTGATCCTGTTCTTCACGGAGATGTGGGAACGCTTCTCCTATTACGGAATGCGGGCGCTGCTGGTCATGTACCTGACCCAGCACTTCCTGTTCGGACCGGCCGAGGCGCAGGGCATCTACGCCGCCTACGCCGCCCTGGTTTATCTGATGCCGGTTCTGGGCGGCATGATCGCCGACAAATACCTGGGCGCGCGCAAGGCCGTGGTCATCGGCGCCGTGCTGCTGGTGGCCGGTCACTTCACCATGGCCTTCGAAGGCTCGGGCGGTAAGGAAAGCCTGACCATCGGCGAGCGCACCTATCAGATCGAGGTCGTCGGCCGCGACCAGAACCGCACCATGTTCGCCGTCAACGGCGACGAGCGGGTCCAGATCTCCATCACCCCGGAAGGCGTGTCCAAGGTCGGCGCCGAGCCGGCGGCGGCCCCCGTTCCTGGCCAGGCCGCCGACGCTGCGGCGGTCGCCGCGGCCGGCGAGGGCTTCCCAGCCTTCACCCCGACCAGCGGCTACAAGGTCGAGACCAAGCGCGACACCGCCTTCGGCGAGCCGGTCCTGTTCCTGGCTCTGTCGCTGATCATCATGGGCGTGGGCTTCCTGAAGGCCAACATCTCGACCGTGGTGGGCGCCCTCTATGAGCAGAACGACCCGCGTCGCGACGGCGGCTTCACCATCTTCTACGTCGGCATCAACCTGGGTTCGCTGCTGGCCACGGCCGCCTGTTCCTACCTGGGCTTCACCTACGGCTGGGCCTATGGCTTCGGTCTGGCTGGCTTCGGCATGCTGTTGGGGCTGCTGACCTTCCTGCTGGGCGCGCCTTGGCTGGAGGGCCGCGGCGGACCGCCGGTTCCGCTGAAGGGCCGCTCCATCTTCGGGGTGCCGGTTGAGGCCTTCTTCTGGACGGCGGGCATCGTCGCCGTCTTCCCGATCTGGATGCTGATGCAGCGTCACGAGATCGTTCAGACCATCCTGATCCCGATCGCCCTGGTCACCTTCGTGTCGGTGGTCGGCTACACCGTCTTCCGCCTGAAGGGCGCCGAGCGTTCGCGGATGCTGGTCGCCCAGGTGCTGATCTTCTTCTCGGTGCTGTTCTGGGCCCTGTTCGAGCAGGCGGGTTCGTCCCTGACCCTGTTCGCGGACCAGTCGACGCAGATGCCGAGCTGGTTCAACGCCGGCTACACCCAGATGTTCAACCCGGGCATCATCGTCATCGGCGGCCCGATCATGGCGGCGCTGTGGGTCTGGCTTGGCAAGCGCAACCGCGAGCCTTCGACCCCGGTCAAGTTCTCGGTCGCCCTGGTCCTGGTCGGCGCGGGCTTCCTGCTGCTGTCGTGGGCGGCGGCGAACAACTTCAATGAGTCGTTCCGCGTCCCGTTGATGATCCTGTTCCTGACCTACGCCTTCCACACCGTCGGCGAGCTGTGCCTGTCGCCGGTCGGCCTGTCGATGATCACCAAACTGTCGGTGGCGCGCGTGGTCGGCCTGATGATGGGCGTGTGGTTCCTGTCGTCGTCGGTGGCCCACATCGTCGCCGGCTGGATCGCCGCCGCCACCGCCACGGACACTGTGGCCGGCGTCGTCACCAACCCGCAACTGGCGCTGCAGACCTATGGCTCGATCTTCGGGACCATCGGCTGGACCGGCGTCGGCGTCGGCGTGGTGCTGCTGGCCCTGTCGCCCATCCTCAAGAAGGGCATGGCGGGCATCCACTGATCGCCTGATCGGTTGCTGACACAAGGAAAGGGCGGCGCCTCGCAGGAGGCGCCGCCCTTTTCAGTTGGTGCGGGTCGTCCGCCTGGCGCCGCCTCGCGTTGGGGGGGCGAGACGACGACCGGTGGATCCTTTTCTTATGGCTCAGAAGGTCTTGCGCACGCGGATCTGATAGAAGGTCCGCGGGTCCACGAAGCGGTTCTCGACAAAGGCGACCGGCCGGGTGTCGCGGTCGCCGAAGACGGTGCGCTCGACGTTGAAGTCGTCCCAGATGTTGATCTGGCCCCGGATGGCCAGGGTCGGCGTCGGCTTATACTCGGCCCACAGCTCGTAGTAGTCGTGGCCGCGCCAGCCCGAGATCTGGTCCGGCTGATAGTCCTTCTGGCCCAGCAGCGGGATCCAGGCGCCGCCCCACTGCAGCTTCCAGCTGGTGATGTCCTGCTGGAAGGTGATGGTCGCCTGGCTGGCGCGGATGCCCGAGATGGGGCGGATCTCGCCCGTGGTGGGATCGGTGACCTCGGTGTGATTCCAGGTGTTCTTGAAGCCGAACTTGCCGCCCGAAAGGCCCAGCTTGTCGGTCGGGACGGTGACGTTCAGCACCAGCTGATCCAGCGTGCCGTCGCCGATGTTGCCGACGCCGGTCAGGCCGCCGTCCAGCGGGATCAGGTCGATAACGTCGGTGATCTCGTCATGGCGCAGGCCGACGCTGACGATGCCTTCGCCCCAGAAGCGCTTTTCGAAGGTCAGTTCGCCGACCCAGCGCTGTTCGGGTTGCAGATTGACGTTGCCGCCGAAGACGTTCTCGTCCTCCAGCTCGGCCGAGGCGGCGAAGTCGCCGAAGTCCAGCTGGCCGACGGTCCGCTCGATACGCAGGCGGACCTGGGTGTCGGCCGTCGGCGTCCAGGTCGTCAGCAGGCGCGGCTTGGCGTAGAAGAAGCTTTTCTCCTGCTCGGCGTCGCCCGACTGGCTGATGGTCGAGGATTCGAGCCGCAGCCCGCCTTCCAGCGTCCATTTGGGATTGATGCGCCAGGTCGCCTTGCCGAACAGCTCGCCGCGCGTCTCCTCGACCTTGACCGAGGCCGAGGGCAGGGGCTTGTCCACACCGCCGATGGAGTAGGCCTGTTCGACCTCCAGCATGTTGTAGGCGATCTCGCCCCCGCCTTCGAACTCCAGGGCGGCGGACCGCTCGAAGCGCAGCAGGCCGCGCAGGATGGTCTCGGACGAATCGCCGGTCGCGGCGAAACGCTGGATCGGCTCCTCGACGCCGGCTTCGCGGTTCAGCGAGGTGGCGACGTTGTCGAACTCCTCGAACTCATGGATGAAGCGCGTCTCCAGCTTCAGCCGCTTGGACAGGGAGCGGGTGTAGACGACGCCGACCTCGCCGCTGTTGGTGTCCTCGTCGTACAGGGCCTCGCGACGGATGCCCGGCGCCGTCTGGCGGTTGATGTTGTGCCAGTCGTTGACGCCATAGCGCGCCGTCAGGTCGATCTTGCCGCCCATCAGCGGGCCGGCGTAGGTGCCCCGGATCGAGTTCCCGCCGCCGTAGCCGTCGTTGTAATAGTCCTCGGCGCGCAGCAGCTCGCCGTTCGGCCCGACCCGGCGCAGGGGCCCTGCGCCGTTGGAGTCGCTGTTGGAGATGCCGTCGCTCAGCGTCACGCCCCAGGTGCGGTCGCCCTTGCGCTCGGTGAACTGATAGGAGCCGCCGAACAGATCCTGGCCGCCCTCGAACAGAAAGGCGTTGCCGGTCAGAATGTGCTCGCGGCTGACCGTATTCTTCAGGATGACGTTGGCGACCACGGAATAGCCCTGCATCTCGATGCCCGGCGCCCCGCCGCGGATCAGTTCGATGCGGTCCACCTGGGCGGCCACGGTGCGGCCCAGGACGTTGGAGCCGGTGTCGTTCTTCGACGCCGGGCGCGAGCCGTTGATCAGGACGTTGCCGACCGCGCCTTCAAAGCCGCGCGCCCCGTCGCCGTCGTTGACCGAGAAGCCGGGCACCCGGTTGACCATGTCCAGCGCCGTGTTGGGGCGGGCGTCGGCGAAGAAGTCGGGGGTGAAGATCAGCACCGCCTGATCGCCG
>DJDA01000052.1 GCA_002430835.1 Brevundimonas sp. UBA5936 | reverse complement strand
CCGCGCCGCCGCCCAGACCGCCTCGGAGCGGACGCGATAGCCGTCCCGCGGCGCCGGGTCTTCGTAATAATGGCCGCGCGGGGCGTCAGCCGTCTCGGCCCGCTCGGCGGTCGAGGGCCGCACATGGTCGGGGATGTAGGTGGTGTCGCCGTACTCGTCCTGCTCCCACCGGCCGGAGGCGATGATGCGCGGCGCCTCCTCATGCCAGTGTTTCTCGGGCCAATCCTTCNNCCAAGAGCGAAGCGATTGGCGAAGGCGAAAGGGTGAGGGGCTTGTCCTCTCAGTAGGCGTCAGCCGTTGCGTCACGGCTTACGCCGACTTGAGCCGGGAACCCTCATCCGGCCCTTCGGGCCACCTTCTCCCATCGGGAGAAGGACTGGAGAGGTCAGGCCCGCTTGCGCTTGGGTTCGGGTTTCGGTGCGGGGGCGCCCGTGACCAGACGGCCCTTCCAGCCGGGCGGGGGCAGGAACTTGCCGGACTGCTCCTCGCGCGTGCCGTATTTGGCCATCTCGGCAGCGCGGCGCAGAGCCTTCAGAGTGGTTTCGTGATCAAACAGCGGCTTGTTCATCGCGGTCCCCAATCTAGCAGTTCGGGGGCGTCGCCGCCACTGGCGTAAACCTGCCAGCTGTCGGCCAGCGGCTTGTAGGCGGTTTCGAGGTAGTCGAGGCTGAGCGGATAGCGCCGCCTCAGCGTCTCTTCGGGAATGTCGTGGCCGCCGCGCTCGACCCGGTGCGCCACGCGAGCGATGGAGGCCTCGACCGAGGACAGGCGCAGATAGATCAGTCCAAAGCGGTATCCGGCCGCCTTCCAGTCGCGGATGCGGCGGGCGTGGGTGCGCGTGGCCAGCGTCGTCTCCAGCACCACGTCGGCGCGGGCAGCGGTCATTTCCTCCAGCCGCTCCAGCACCAGCCGCCCTGCAGCCAGATCACGACCGGGGCCATGCGGCAGGGACCGCGCCACTTCATCGGGATTGACGAACTGAAACGCCTCGGCCCGTTCCCGCAGGAAGCCATTGATGAAGGTGGTCTTCCCGGCGCCGTTCGGCCCGGCAAGGAGGACGAGGGTAGGCATGGTTTATGTCGAAGCCGCAACCGCCGCTGCAAGTCGAGGTCGAAAGGTCTTCTCCAGCGTGAGCATGGCGCCGACCATGAACTGAATCATATCAGGCCACTGGTCAGGGTCGAAAACGTCGCCAGGCCGCTCGATCTTGATGCGGCATGCGCGCTTGGTTTCAAGCATGTCCCAGATAATCTCCGATCCGCTCTCGGCGTCGATGACGTCGCGTTGAGCAAGCAGGTGAGCGAAGATCGCCTCGTTCTCAGCCTTGTCGCCCCGGTCGATGTAGAGCTCGGCCCGGCAATAGGTCTGTGTCGTCGCGAAGTTGAAGGCCAGTCCACGCATCCCCGACGCAGCGGAGATCCAGCTTGCCTTACCTGGCGAAATATTTCTGTAGAGGTCCGACGGAGATGCATTTATCTTCTCGATAACCTCTACCCAAAAGCGTCGCCGCACCGGATGACGGCGCGCCTCAGTCTCGATGCCCTCAATTTCATCCTTGGCCTTGTCCGCAAGGCTGATGATGAACTCCTCAGTATCGCGCGCGGGAATGATCTGTTCGACGTTGAGGATCAATTCATCGCCCATAGCGAACGGCGTGGCGCGGAAACACTGGATACGGACGCGGTAGTTGCTGAGCCACAAGACGGTCGATGTGACCTCTTTGCGGAAGTTGGCGGCCACCAGAATGATCCGCTGGCTGACGCCCTTGTTGAGGCTCAATTCCGCATAGTCGGTGTCGTCAAAAAATGCGGACAGGGCTTCCTCGGCGGATCGCCCGTCTCCGCATTTCGACAAGTGCTCCTGAAAAACACGTCGGATGTCGTCCTTGGAGAAGGTCGAGCAGTAGGAAGCGTATTTCAACGCCTGCCAGGTAACGTCGCGGCCGGTGTCGTCCAGCTTGTTCTCGATGACAACCAGTGCCCCTTGCTTGTCTAGAGCGAGCAGATCAAGCCGCTCGTTGGTGTCCGAAAAGCCCGCGAATTCCTTCGCAATGATCAGAAGCTCCTCTCCCAGCGCCATCGGCTGGTGAGCGATCCATTCCTGAAGATGCGCACGCTCACGAAAGCCCAGATCGCGAAAGGACATCTGCTTCAGGGCGTGGATGGTGTTGGTGGCGCGGTCGATGCGATACATCAAACAAGCCTAACCGCGAATTCCTGACGCCACCAACATAAAGAACGACGGTGTCTACACCTTCACCTCAATCTCCCCGCCCCCCGCTCTGAACTTGGCGCTCATCTCGGCCATGCCCGCCTCGGCGTCCGTCAGGCTGGCGCCCGCGTCGTTCTGGGCCTTGGCGGCGTCGCGGATGTCCTGGCTGATCTTCATGCTGCAGAACTTGGGGCCGCACATGGAGCAGAAGTGGGCGGTCTTGTGCGCCTCCTTCGGCAGGGTCTCGTCGTGGAATTTGCGGGCGGTCTCGGGGTCCAGGGAGAGGTTGAACTGGTCCTCCCAGCGGAACTCGAAGCGGGCGCGGCTCAGGGCGTCGTCGTGGGCGCGGGCGCCGGGGTGGCCCTTGGCCAGGTCGGCGGCGTGGGCGGCGATCTTGTAGGTGATGACGCCGTCCTTGACGTCCTGACGGTCGGGCAGGCCCAGATGCTCCTTGGGCGTGACGTAGCAGAGCATGGCCGTGCCGAACCAGCCGATCATGGCCGCGCCGATGGCCGACGTGATGTGGTCGTAGCCGGGGGCGATGTCGGTGGTCAGCGGGCCCAAGGTATAGAAGGGCGCCTCGTGGCAGTGCTTGAGCTGCTCATCCATATTGGCCTTGATCTTGTGCATCGGCACGTGGCCGGGGCCTTCGATCATGACCTGGCAGCCCTTGGCCCAGGCGATCTTGGTCAGTTCGCCCAGGGTGCGCAGTTCGGCGAACTGGGCCTCGTCGTTGGCGTCGGCGATGGAGCCGGGGCGCAGGCCGTCGCCCAGCGAAAAGCTGACATCATAGGCGCGCATGATGTCGCAGATGTCCTCGAAATGCTCGTAGAGGAAGCTCTCCTTGTGGTGGGACAGGCACCACTTGGCCATGATGGAGCCGCCGCGCGAGACGATGCCCGTCACGCGTTTCGCCGTCAGCGGCACGAAGGGCAGGCGCACGCCCGCGTGGATGGTGAAGTAGTCGACGCCCTGTTCCGCCTGTTCGATCAGGGTGTCGCGGAAGACTTCCCACGTCAGATCCTCGGCGACGCCGTTCACCTTCTCCAGCGCCTGATAGATGGGCACGGTGCCGATGGGGACGGAACTGTTGCGGATGATCCAGTCGCGGATGTTGTGGATGTTGCGGCCCGTCGACAGGTCCATGACGTTGTCGGCGCCCCAGCGGGTGGCCCAGACCAGCTTGTCCACTTCATCATCGACGCTGGAGAGGACGGCCGAATTGCCGATGTTGGCGTTGATCTTCACCAGGAAGTTGCGGCCGATGATCATCGGCTCGACTTCGGGGTGGTTGATGTTGTGCGGGATGATGGCGCGGCCGCGGGCGATCTCCTGACGGACGAACTCGGGAGTCACGAAGTCGGGGACCGAGGCGCCGAAGTCTTCGCCGTCGCGGACGCAGGGCGCGGTCTGTTCGCGGCGCAGGTTCTCGCGGATGGCGACGTATTCCATCTCCGGCGTGATGATCCCGGCCCTGGCGTATTCGTACTGGGTGACGGGGCGGCCCTCGACGCCCTTGAACACGCGGTGGTTGGAGACGTCGAAGCGGGGGGCCAGGTGCTTGCCGCTGGCGTGGCCGTTGTCCTCGGGCTTGACCTCGCGCGGGTTCGCGACGGGGGCGATGTCGCCGCGGTCCAGCTGCCAGCTGGATTTGACGCGCGGCAGGCCCTTCTTGATGTCGATGGTCACGGACGGGTCGGTGTAGGGGCCCGACGAGTCATACATCGTCACCGGCGGCTCATTGGCGCTGGGGTGGACGGCGACTTCGCGGAAGGGGACGCGGATGTCGGGGAAGAGCTCGCCCGCCACATAGACCTTCTGGCTGCCTGCGCGAGGGCCGGTGGGGATTGTGCCGTGCTCGGACGCGACTTCCTTGCGGGCGTCGGCGAGGGCCAGATCGACCTGCGGCTCGTGCGGCTGTTCGTTGGAAACGTGGATATTCATTGTGGCGGCCTCCTGCGAGAAGAGGTCCGCCGGCGCGGTAGGAGCGCCCCTGGTCGGTTTCCCGGCGTGGAGGCGGTGAACTCGTCCCTTCGCCGGCATGACCCGGATCAGGTTCGACGGGTCAGAGGAGAAACCTCAATCTCAGCCGCTCGATTGCGACCCCCCGGAGAACGGCGCGACCCTAGCCGCTTTCCTCTGCGGGTCAAGCGGGGCGGCATGGTAGGGGTCATCCATGTTGACCGCTCGCCCCTATCGCGCCGAGGATCGTGAGGCCTGCCTGGCCCTGTTCGACGGCAATACGCCGCGCTTCTTCCATGAGAGCGAGCGCGAGGGGTTCGTCGCCTGGCTGGGCGATCAGGCGCTGCACCTGCCCTATCTGGTGATCGAGCGCGACGGACATGTCGTCGCCTGCGGCGGCCATGCGGTTGAGCCGGACGGGACGAGCGTTGCGCTGTGCTGGGGCATGGTGGGGAACGGGCTGCACGGCCAGGGCCTGGGCCGGGCGCTGACCGAGGCGCGGCTGGCGGCGGCGCGGGCGACTCCGGGCGTCCGGCGCGTGGTGCTGGACACCAGCCAGCACACCCAAGGATTCTACGCCCGCTTCGGCTTCAAGACGATGAAGGTCACGCCCGACGGTTATGCGCCCGGCATTGATCGCTGGGACATGGTGCTGAAGCTGGATTGAAAGAGAGAGGGGGCGGCCCGGCTTCTCAGTCGGGGGGGCGTTAAGGCCGGGCCGCCGCAGACTTCGTCGGGGTTGGGGGGGCGTCCGACGTGTCCGATTGCTCAATCCCCGGCCGCGATGTTGGTTCCGCGGATTTTCGCGTGTTAACGCTCTTTATCGAACAATAATCGTTTTTCCCGCCCGCCCCGTCAGATGGCGCGTCGGCGACGCTCCAGTTGCAGCACAGCGCCGCCGGCCAGCAGGGCGCCCAGCAGGATCATCGCCCATTCGGTCAGGGTCGGAACGGGCGCAGGAGCGACGCCGCCGACCGTCAGCGTCGCCGTCGCGCTGTTGTTGGCCATATCAGGATCCGGCGCGCTGGGAGTGACCTCCGCTACTCCCGTCAAGACGGTTCCAGGCACGGTGTTGAGCGGCACAATCGCACTCGTAGTCATGGTAAAAGCGCCCCCATCCCCAAGGGTGACATTACGAACACGCACGCTTGTCAGGTTCGAAGCATCAAGCGTTCCGGCGTTGGTGCTGACTGAAATCGCCGTTAGTCCGGCAGGCAATCTTATCCCCGCGTCTACCTGACTGACTGCTCCCGGGCCGTGATTGGTGACTTGGGCTGTAAAAGTGATCCTGTCGCCAGGCTTTGGCGACTGAGGGCTGGCCGAGAGAACAACCGACAGATCCGCGCCCTGCGCCGCCGCAGTCGCGACCAGAGAGAGCAGGAGCCCGAGAGCAAGACCAGCAAGAGATTTCATATTGCACCGCTTTAAAAAACCTAGCCGGTCGAACAATGTAATCAATGATAAGTCAATGTTGATCGTTGGTTTTCAAGGTGCTGCCCGGCGCAGGCGGGCTTTACCTTGCACGCCTTGGGACTGCATGAGAGCCGCCTGAAGCGGACGCGCCGCCGGGAGATCGAGATGAGCAGAATTCTGGGCGTTCTGGGCGGCATGGGGCCGGCCGCGACAACAGCCTTTCTGGCGCGGGTGCAGGCTCTGACGCCGGCGGCGGGCGATGAGGACCACATCCGCGTCATCGCCGACATCAATCCTCAGGTGCCCAACCGGCACACCCAGCCCGAGGCGGCGGGCCGGACGCTGGGCGAGATGGCGCGGGCGCTGAAGACGGCGGGCGCGCAGGTGCTGGCCATGCCGTGCAATACGGCGCACGCCCATGCGGACGCCATCCGCGCGGCGGGCCTGCCCTTCATCGACATGATCGCCGAGACCGCGAAGGCGGCGGGCGCGACCGGGGCGCGGCGGGTCGGGGTGCTGGCCACGCCGGGCGCGGCCTTGCTGTACGCCGAGGCTCTGGCGGCCGAAGGGCTGGAGATGGTCGCCCCCTCCCCCGCCGAGCGCGAGCGGTTCATGCAGGTGGTGTTCGGGGTCAAGGCGGGCGACGTCGGCGCCGAACAGCGCGCGGCCATGCGCGACCTGGCCAAGGCGCTGATCGCGGCGGGCGCCGAGGCGGTGATCGGCGGCTGCACCGAGGTTCCGCTGTTGCTGGATCAGGGCGACGTGGACGCGCCGCTGATCGACTCGGCCGAGGTGCTGGCGCGGGCCTGCGTGGAGGCGTGCCGCTGACCGGCCGCTAGGCGAGGCGCGCAGCTTGGCCTAAGCGGAAGGCGACGCCTTTCAGCAGGAGCCTTCATCATGGATCGCCGCGCCTTCATCGCCGCTTCGTCCGCCGCCGTCGCCGCCTCGACCTTGGCGGGGCCGGCCCTGGCGCGGAACGACCGGCTGCAGATCGGCATCATCGGCACGGGGCTGAGGGCGCAGAGCCTGATGTCCATCCTGCTGAAGCGGGCCGATGTGGAAATCGTCGCCCTGTGCGACATCGAGCCGCTGATGATCGCGCGGGCCAAGGGGATGATCGCCGCCGCCGGGAAGCCTACGCCGCGCGCCTATGAAGGGGCGCCGGATCAGGGCTATCGCGACCTGCTGGCGCATCCGGGGCTGGATGCGGTCATCATCGCCACCCCGTGGGAATGGCACGCCCCCATGGCCATCGCGGCGATGGAAGCGAAGATCCCGGTCGGCTGCGAGGTGGTGGCGGGCGTCAGCCTTCAGGACCACTGGGACGTGCTGGAGGCGCACGAGCGGACCGGCACGCCCTATATGGTGCTGGAGAACGTCTGTTATCGGCGCGACGTGCTGGCAGTGCTGAACATGGTGCGCGCCGGACTGTTCGGCGAACTGGTCCACCTGCAGGGCGGCTATCAGCACGACCTGCGCGCGGTGAAGTTCAACAGCGGCGATCCGCAGAAGCCCTATGGCGGCGGGGTCGAGTTCGGGCCCAAGGGCTGGTCCGAGGCGCGCTGGCGCACCTGGCATTCGGTCAACCGCAACGGGGAGCTGTACCCGTCGCACGGCATCGGGCCGATCGCCAACTGGATCGACCTGAACCGGGGCAACCGGATGACGACGCTGACGGCCTACGCCTCCAAGGCGCGGGGGCTGCACGCCTATGTGGTCGACAACGGCGGGGCCGACCATCCGAACGCCCAGGTCCAGTTCAAGCTGGGCGATGTGGTGACGACCTCGATCGGCTGCGCCAACGGCGAGACCCTGCTGCTGCAGCACGACACCAATCTGCCGCGTCCCTATTCGCTGGGCTTCCGGGTGCAGGGGGTGAAGGGGCTGTGGATGGACCTGAACCAGTCGGTCCACATCGAGGGCCGCAGTCCCGCGCATCAGTGGGAGGCGCAGGCGGCCTGGTTCGAGCAATACGACCACCCGCTGTGGAAGACCCATGCCGAGACGGCGGCCGGGTCGGGGCACGGCGGCATGGACTTCTTCGTCATCCACGCCTTCGTCGAGGCGCTGAAGGCCAGGGCGGCAATGCCGCTGGACATCTATGACGCCGTGAGCTGGAGCGCGATCACCCCCCTGTCGGAGCAGTCGATCGCGCAGGGCAATCGCACGGTGGAGTTCCCCGACTTCACGCGCGGGGCGTGGCGCGAACGCAAGCCGATCTTCGGCTTCGACGGAACGTATTGAGAGGCGTCTACTCCGCCTTCTTGCCCATCAGGGGCGACAGCAGGCTGTTGACCTCGTCCATCTGGCCGTGGCCCTGGGCGGCGCGGTGCTCCAGTTCGTCGGCGCGGGCCTGAAGCTCGCGGGCGCGATCGCAGCGGGGGTCGCCTTCCGGCACGGCGGCCAGGGCGGGGCGGCGGGCCTCCAGTTCGGCGATCAGCTCGTCGAAACGGGCCTGGTTCATGTTCTCGCCCTGCTCGAACAGGGCGATGGCTTCCTCCAGGGCGGCTTCAAAGGCGTCTTGATCGGGCATGGGCCTCATCCTCTTATGCTTACGCTTATCAATGGGCGGGGCCGGGCGCCGGTTCCGCCTTGGCCGCCGATCACGCAGGGTTTACGAGACCGCCATGCGCACCCTTTTCGCCTCCGCCGCCCTGATGGTCCTGCTGGCCGCCTGCACCGTGTCGACGGAAGCGGCGCCGGAGCGAGCCGAGGTCGCGGGCGCCGTCTGCGACGTGCCGGACGATGTGCGCCCCGCCCGCCCCTATCGCATTCCGCAGGACGAGGTGGCCGCCGACGTGCCGGTCGCCTTCAACATGCTGGCGGTCAGCTGGTCGCCCCAGGCGTGCCGCAGCGGCAAGGACTATCCCGACGAACGCTATCAGTGCGCGGCCAATCAGTTCGGCCTGACCCTGCACGGGCTGTGGCCCAACGGCGCCGCTGACAAGCACCCGCGCTATTGCGCCGCCCCCGGCCCGGCCATTCCGGTCGAGACGGTGCGCGAACATTTCTGCATGATCCCCTCGCCCAGCCTGCAACAGCATGAATGGGCGGCGCACGGCACCTGCGGCTGGGACAGCCCCGAGGCCTATTTCGCCCAGGCGGCGAGGATGTGGGACGGGCTGAACAAGCCGGACCTGGAGGCCATTCCCGCCCAACGCCTGACCGCCGGGGCGATCCGCGACGCCTTCGTCGCCGCCAATCCGGGCTTCCCGCGCGAGGGGGTGTTCATCGCCACCACCGACGGCTGGTTCCGCGAGGCGCGGCTCTGCTACTCCAAGGACTATCGGCCGATGCGCTGTCCGCGCGGCCTGGGCGCGCCGGACCGCGCGCGTCTGAAGCTGGCTCCCAAGGGGGTTCCGGACGGCGTGCAAACGACCGGTTAACCAGAACAGGGTCAGGCTGCGGGGCTGCTGTTTCGTCCGAGGCCGTCATGTCGACCATGCTGACCCAGTCCCGCCGTCGTTCCAGCGACCATTTCCAGCCCGAGGACATGGAGCCGCAGGAGCAACGCCGCCTGCGCGGCCTGCTGGAGCAGATCGACTACGCCGCCTATGTCGCCAACCGCGAACTGATCGGCCACGCCCTCGCCCAGGTGGACGTCGGCGCCTTTCAGAAGCTGGCCGTGCTGACGGCCCAGGCGCGGGCGCGTTGGGGCGCCGAGGCCGTGCGCCTGGCTGAATCCGGCGCTCCGGCCACGCCCGACCAGGTGGCCCGCCTGACCGCCGCCCGCACCGCCTATGACGAGCTGAGCGAGGCCTATGACGCCCTGCGCCGCATGGTGGAGCGGGGCTATCTGCCGCTGAAATAGACGCCGGGCGTCAGTCCAGCCGCCTTAGTCCAGCTTCTGCGGCCGGGTGACGATCGGGGCGTTGGGGTCGGTCTGGGCCGGGCGCGCCTGGGTCGGCGGCGGCCCGTCGGCCTGGGCCGGGGCGTCAGGCTGGGACGCGGCGGGGGGCGAAACCACGACAACAGGCGGGGGCGGCGGGCGGACGCCCAACGGCTCTTCCAGTTCGGCGTTGGCCGCGCGGGCATTATGCAGCGGCGTATGCGCGGTCCCGGGCTAGAGGTGGGCCTGCTGGACGCACTCGGCCAGGTTGCCGTAACGTTCGCACTCGCGCTTTGCGTACGCGAGCAGGGCGCGCGCGCGGCGCAGATCGGCATTTTCCTGGCGCGCCAGCA
>DJDA01000053.1 GCA_002430835.1 Brevundimonas sp. UBA5936 | reverse complement strand
CGCATGGGCGGCGGCGGCGGCCAGTCCGCCCAGGGCCGCCAGCCGTTGTTCGCGCTGCAGCACGTCCTGGGTGGTGGCGAGGGCCAGTTCCAGCTTGTCGGCGTCGGCCGCCACCTTCCAGGCGTAGCCGGCCGTGAACAGCACCCCCGTCACCAGGGCCAGCCCCAGCCCTAGGCGATAGAGGCCCGGCAGCTCCAGATGCTCATGCTGCCGCCACGGCAGCGGCAGGGACCAGGAGAAGAGGAAGCCCACGGCGATCAGCGCCATGACGCCCAGGATCACCGCCTGACGCGCCGGCAGGGCCGCCGCCGCGATGGTCACGGGCGCCACCAGCAAGAGGCAGAAGGGGTTGGCCAGCCCGCCGGTCAGGGCCAGCAGCGTCGCCAGTTGCAGAATGTCGAAGCCGAGCTGGGCGGCGGTTCTCGGCCCGTCGGGCAGGCTGCCGTCGATGCGCCGCGCCCGCGCCATGGTCGCCAGGTTCATCGCCACGCCCGCGCCGATCACGGTCAGGCACTCCCACAGAGGCAAGGGGAAGTGCAGGGCGAAATAGGCGGTCAGGATGGCCGAGGTCTGGCCGATCACCGCCAGCCAGCGCAGCACGATCAGGGTGCGCAGCGACAGGCCCCGCCCGCGTCGGGGCAGTTCCGGCAGACCGGCCAGTTCGCCGGCCGCCTGGATCAGGTCATGCGGATGGGCCTGATGATGGGCCTGGGGCCGGGCGTGCGACGGGATGGGGGCTTCTGTACGGCTCACCGCTCTTCTATAGACCGGGCGAAGAGCGGCTGCACGGTTCGCCGTGTCGCGGCCGCCGAAATGACCTCCGTGCCTGATGAGGAGACGCCATGCCCCGCCGTCCTGTGATCCTGTTCGCCGCCGCCTGCGCGGTCATCGCCCTGGCGCTGGGCCTGATCACCATGGTGGTCGTCGGCGGCCGGCAGCAGGCGGCCCAGACCACGGACGTCGCGACGGGCCAGCCCCTGGTCGGCGGCGACTTCACTCTGACGGATCAGGACGGCAAGACGGTCGACCAGACGATCCTGAACGGCAAATGGACCCTGGTCTTCTTCGGCTTCACCTACTGCCCCGACTACTGCCCGACCACCCTGGGCGTGCTGAACGCCGTGCAGGAGCGGATGGGCGACAAGGCTGATGATCTGCAGATCGTCTTCATCAGCATCGACCCCGAACGCGACACGCCGCAGATGCTGAAGGACTACCTCTCGTCGGACGGCTTCCCCGACGGCGTCATCGGCCTGACCGGCACGCCGGAGCAGGTGGCCAAGGCCGCCAAGGCCTATCGCGCCTTCTATCAGAAGGTCGGCGAGGGCGAAGGCTACACCATGAACCACGGCCTGACCGTCTATCTGATGGGGCCGGACGGAAAGTTCCGCAGCGCCGTGGCGCACGACCTGGGGCCCAGCCGCACCGCGACCCTGATCGAAAACGCCATGGAAAAGGGCTGATCACCTTTCCCTGAACGAAGCGCGACCGGTCTTTTTTGCGGCGCCGCACTCTGTATGATCGGCGTTCCGCATCGGCGGGGGCCGCAGACGGGGTTTCATGTTCTACGCTTTTCACGAGCTCGCCTATCATTCGGCGACGCCGTTCCGGATCGGGGCCCAGATGGCCCGTCAGTTCTGGACCTCTCCGTTCAACCCGGCGTCGGACACGGCCATCGGCCGCACCGCCTATGCCTCGGCCGAGGTGTTCGAGAGCCTGACGCGCCGTTACGGCAAGCCCGACTGGGGGCTGGAGACGCTTGAGATTGACGGCAAGCCGGTCCGCACGACCGAACAGGTCGTCTGGTCCTCGCCCTGGTGCCGTCTGGTGCGGTTCGCCCGCAACATCGGCGACCTGAAGCGCGCAGGCAAACCTGCGGCGGCGCCCGCCGTGGTGATCGTGGCCCCGCTGTCGGGCCACTACGCCACCCTGCTGCGCGGCACGGTCGAGACCTTCCTGCAGGACCACGACGTCTATGTCACCGACTGGACCAACGCCCGCCAGGTGCCGATGCTGGAAGGTCGGTTCGACTTCAACGACTACATCGACCACGTGCGCGACATGCTGGCGGCGGTGGGGCCGCGCGCCCACGTCGTCGGCGTCTGCCAGCCGGGGCCGCCGGTGTTGGCGGCCTGCGCCGTGATGGCGGCCGAGAACGACCCGAACCGGCCCGCCTCCATGACCTTCATGGGCTCGCCCATCGACGCCCGCCTGTCGCCGACGGTGACGAACCAGCTGGCCGAGGAAAAGCCCTTCACCTGGTTTAAGTCGAACATGATCCACACCGTGCCCTGGCCCTATCCGGGCGTCGGGCGGCGGGTCTATCCGGGCTTCGTCCAGCTCTACAGCTTCATGTCGATGAACGAGGACAAGCACGTCGACGCCCATCGCCGCTATTTCGAGGATCTGGTGGCCGGCGACGGCGACGGGGTCGAGAAGCACGAGCAGTTCTACGACGAATATCTGTCGGTGCTGGACCTGACCGAGGAGTTCTATCTCCAGACCATCGACATCGTCTTCCAGCAGCACCTGCTGCCGCGCGGCCTGTTGCAGCATCGCGGCGAGACGGTCGATCTGACCGCGATCACGGACATCGGCCTGGCCACCATCGAGGGCGAGATGGACGACATCTCTGGCGTCGGCCAGACCCAGGCGGCGCACGGCCTGACGCCCAACATTCCTGACGACCGCCGCCTGCTCTACGTCCAGCCCAAGGTCGGCCACTACGGCGTCTTCAACGGCCGCCGTTTCCGCGAGGAGATCTATCCCCGCGTGCGCGACTTCATCGCCAGCAATGAAGCTATCAGTGTCGTACCGGAACGGTCAGCGTCTGCCGCTTGAGGGCGGCGGCGCCCTGAGGCTGTCGGTCAATCCGCGCGCGCGTCGGCTGTCGATCCGCATCGACGCCCGCGCCGGCGAGGCCGTGGCCGTAGCGCCCAGCGAGCGACGCCTGGGCGAGGTCGTGGCCTTCGCCCGCACCAAGGCCGGATGGATCGCCGAACGGCTGGCCGCGCGGATCGACACTCAGCCGTTCGAGCCGGGCGCCGTCGTGACCTGGCTGGGGCGCCCGGTGCGCCTGGAAGCCAGCGGGGGCGCAGGAGCGGCGCGCTTGATCGACACGCCGGAGGGGCCGGTGCTGCGCTCGGGCGGCGAGGGCGAGGCCTTCTCGCGCCGCATTGAGAACTGGTTCCGTCGCGCCGCGCGCGACTTCCTGGTCGAGCGAACCGACGTCCATCTGAAGACCCTGGGCCAGAAACCGGTGAAGGTGTCCATCGTCGACACCCGCTCGCGCTGGGGCTCGTGCAGCCCGTACAACCGCTCGATCCGCTATTCCTGGCGCGTCATCATGGCTCCGCCCGCTGTGGCCGACTACCTGGCCGCGCACGAGGTCGCCCACCTGGTCCACGCCGACCACAGCCCCGCCTATTGGGCGGTGGTCGGCCGCCTGGTCGGAGATCACCGCCCGCACCGCCGCTGGCTGCGCGATCACGGCGCGGCCCTGCACGCCGTCGGCGGCTGAAGTCCTTCTCCCACAAGGGGAGAAGGAAGACCTCAGAAGAACAGCGCGTCCGGGCGGCGTTCCTGTTGGGGCGCGGCCTGCGGCGGGGCGGGGCGCGCCGCCGGGGGCTGTTGCGGCTGGGTCGGCTGCGGGGCCTGGCCGTCGATGACGACGGGCGGTTGTGCGTCGTCATAGGGTTGGGCCGTGGCGTAGGGGTCTTCGACCTGGCCCATCAGGTCGCCGACGGGATCGGGCGGAATCCAGCCCTCGGGCAGGGGCGGGCCGTTGGGGATGGCCTGGACCGCCAGCTTGGGCAGGGCCGCCTCCATGAAGCCGCGCCAGATGGCGGCGGGCGAGGAGCCGCCGGTGACGCGGGCCATCGGCTTGTTGTCGTCCTTGCCGACCCAGACGGCGGCGACGAAGCCGCCTGTGTAGCCGACGAACCAGGCGTCCTTGTAGTCCGAGGTGGTGCCGGTCTTGCCCGCGATGTCGCGCCCGCCGATGGCGGCTGAGCGGCCGCTGCCCGAGGTGATCACCCCGCGCAGCATCTGGTTCATGTAGTAGAGCGGCGGATTGTTGATCGCCTGGCCGCCTTCGGACGGGCCGTGAGTGTAGATGACCCGGCCGGAAGGGGTGCGGATGCGGCTGATGCCATAGGCGTCGACGCGGCGGCCGCCGTTGGCGAAGGCGTCATAGGCCTGGGCCATCTCTAGCGGGCTGACCTCAACGGCGCCCAGGGCCATGGACGGCTGCAGGCCGATCTCGCTCGAGATACCAAGACGTTTGGCGGCGCGTGCCACGCTGTCGCGGCCGACCTGGTCGGCGACATAGGCGGCGACGGTGTTGGTCGACTGGGCCACGGCCTGAGCCAGGGTCATCTGGCCGGAGAAGCGGCCGGAATAGTTGCGCGGCGACCAGCCGCCGATGGTCACGGGCTGGTCGACCACGGGGGTTTCGGGCGTATAGCCGGCCTCGACCGCCGCCAGGTAGACGAAGGGCTTCCAGGCCGAGCCGGACTGGCGACGCGCATCGACGGCGCGGTTGAACTGGCTGTCGCCGTAGGAGGCGCCGCCGATCATGGCGCGCACCCGGCCGTCGCCGTCCAGGGCGACCAGGGCGGCCTGTTCGACGCCCTTGCCCTTGTCGCGGTCCAGGATGCGGCGCACGGCGCGCTCGGCGTCGGTCTGCAGGGTCAGGTCCAGGGTGGTCTCGACCACGAGGTCTTCGGTTGGCTCGCCGACCAGGCCGCGGATCTGCTTGTCCAGCCAGTCGATGAAGTATTGGGCGTGCTGGCTGGCCAGGGTCTTGGACACCCGCACCGGCTCGGCCACGGCGGCTTCGCGCTGGGCCGGGGTGATGGCGCCGACCTCGACCATTTCGTTCAGCACGACGTTGGCGCGGGTAGCGGCGCGCTCGCTCTCGGACACGGGCGAATAGCGCGAAGGCGCCTTCAGCAGGCCCGCCAGCAGGGCCGCCTCGCCGACCGTCAGCTTGTCGGCGCTCTTGTCGAAATAGCGCTGCGAGGCGGATTCGATGCCATAGGCGCCGGCGCCGAAATAGACGCGGTTCAGATAGAGGGCGAGGATTTCCTTCTTGGAGAACTTCATCTCCAGCCACACGGCCAGCATCAGCTCCTGCACCTTGCGCTTCATGTTCTGATCGGGCGTCAGGAACAGGTTCTTGGCCAGTTGCTGGGTGATGGTCGAGCCGCCCTGCACCACGCGCCCGGCCTTGAGGTTCGAGGCCATGGCGCGGCTCATGCCGATCGGGTCGAAGCCGGGGTGGTGGTAGAAGCGACGGTCCTCGATGGCCACGAAGGCGGCGGGGACGTAGTCGGGCAGGGCGTCCAGATCGACCGGGGGCGCCATCTGGGTGCCGCGCACCGCGATCAGGGCGCCGGAGCGGTCCAGATAGGTGATCGAGGGCTGGCGATCGACTTCATACAGGCTGGAGGTGTCCGGCAGGTCGCGCGCGAAGACGGCGAAGAAGACGACAGCGAAGATCAGGCCCCAGACGGCCAGAACCGCGCTCCAGTAGAAGAGGCGGCCCATGAAGGTCCGGCGCGGTTTTCCTCCGCCCTGATCGTTCCCATCGGGTCCGCGGTCTTTGCGCGCCATGAACATCCCTCTATGCCAGCGGCGCGAACCCTAGCCGTTCGCATCGCCGACGAAAACGCCCCCGTTTCCGATCACGGCAGCGTGAGCGCCTATTTCGCCGAAAGAATGGCGCGCCGGGCCAGCCAGACGCCCTGATCGCCCGCGTTCTCCACCGTCAGATCGGCCTCGGTCAGCAGGGCGCGATAGGCGTCGGGGTCTAGGCTGCCGTGATAGAGCGCTTCGCCGCGCCATTCGCCGATCGCCTCGCCGTGGGCGGGACCGGCGGTGAACATCAGCCGTCCGCCGGGCGTCACACGGGCGGCTAGGACGGGCAGGACCGCTGTCTGCGCTTCCGGCGTCAGGTGGAACAGGCTGTGCCAGGCCATCACGCCGTGAAAGGCGCCGTCCGGCAGGCCGTCGCGCATGTCGCCGACGCGCCAGTCGCCTTTGGGCAGGGTCTCGCGCGCATGGGCGATCAGGCCGGGCGAGGCGTCCAGGCCGACCACCTCGAAACCGCCTTCCAGCAGGGCGGCGCCCATCGGCCAGCCCGAGCCGCAGCCGACGTCCAGCACGCGGGCGCCGGGCGGCCAGCCCTGCGTGAAGCGATCCAGCCAGGCGACCTCGTCCCAGTCGCCGTCATGACGGCGCAGAACAGCGCCCCGGTCGCGGATCCAGTCCGCCGCCTTCTCCTGATACAGGCCGACAATCCGATCCGCGGCCGGATGGCTCATCGGGCCAGGAAGGCGTCCAACTCGCCGTAGAAGGCCGTCGGCTGGTCGAACATGATGAAGTGGGCGCTGTCGTCGATGCGCTTCAGCTTGGCGCCGGGCAGGGTCGCGAACGACATCTGATAGATGGCGTCGGTGACGGCGTCGGTCATGCGGGCGTCGTTGAACTTGACGTAGAGCACCTGGGTCGGGGCGGTGATCTTCGCCAGTTCGGGGCGCAGGTCGGTCGTGACCAGTTCGCGGAAGGCGGCGGCCGAGACCTTCTGGTCGCTGTCGCGCATGTCCTGAAGGGCTTCTTCGCGGCGGCTCTCGGTGTTGATCATGCCGTTGATGGCGGTCGTCGCCTGGGCGACGTAGGCTTCGCGCGGGCTGGTCGACTGGGCGGTCCAGATCTGATCGGCGACGGGGGTCACGCTCTCGGCCGTCGCGCCCGGCGCCCCGAACATGGCGCCCATGAAGGGGATCATGTCCACGACCATCAGCCTGCCGACCAACTCGGGGTGACGCGCAGCCAGCATCATGCCCATGGTCCCGCCCATGGAGTGGCCGACGACGGCGGGCTGGTTCAGATGCTGTTCGCGGATGTAGCGGGCGATCTCTTCGGCCACGGGGGCGCCGACAGGCTGTGGCGCATCGCCCTGGGCGTTGGCTTGCGGCGCGGCGCCGGCGAAACCGGCGACGTGGATGCGGTGGATGCGATAGCGCCCGGCCAGGTGGTCGACCGTCCCCTGCCAGATGTCGGGCGAGGACGACAGGCCGGGGATCAGGATCAGGTCGGGGGCGCCTTCCGGCCCGTCGACGCGGACGCTGAGGCGGTCGGAGGAGAAGGCGGCGTGCGCCGCGCCGTGCGCCGCATGGTTGACGTGGCCGTCCTGAGCCAGGGCGGGCGCGGCGGCCAGCAGCAGGGCGGCGGCGATGAAGGCGGCGGAGGCGGTGCGGATCAAGGCGTCTCTCCCAAAGAGAATTTGAGACAGATTAATTCATCGGCTGAGGAAGGGAATGGCCTTTGGACGGCCGCCCGTCCCTGCTGCTACAAGGCGGCCATGACCGCAGACGCCGCGCCCGCATCATCCGCCACGCCTGAAGCCAAGGCCCCGCCGACGGCCTTCGGCAAGGGCTTCGTCACCGACGCCTGGTATTTCGTGGCTCTGGCGCGCGACGTGCCGGTCGCCAGCCTGAAACGCTATGAGATCATGGGCGAGCCGGTGTTGATCGGGCGCACCCGCGCGGGCGAGGTCTATGGCATGCGCGACATCTGCCCCCATCGCGCGGCGCCGCTGTCGGCCGGGCGGCTGGTCGAAAAGCCGGGCGAGGGCGAGACGATCGAATGCCCCTATCACGGCTGGCGCTTCCGGCCGGACGGCGTGTGCGCGGCCATCCCGTCGCTGGTCGAGGATCAGGCGTTCGAGGCTAACCGCATCAAGGTGCGATCCTATCCGGTGCGCGAGAGCCAGGGCATGGTCTTCGTCTGGATGGCGGCCGACGCCCGCAATCCGTCCGAACCGGATCAGGAACCCCCGCAGTTCCCCGGCGCTGTCGGCCAGCCGCGCCTGGTCGAGTGGATGGATTTCGACAGCCATATCGACCACGCCGTCGTCGGCCTGATGGACCCCGCCCACGGCCCCTACGTCCACCAGCAGTGGTGGTGGCGCTCCGAACATTCGATGCACGAGAAGGCCAAGACCTTCGCCCCGGTCGACTTCGGCTGGGCCATGGTGCGCCATGCGCCCTCCTCGAACAGCCGCCTGTACAAGGTGCTGGGCGGGGCGCCTGCGACCGAGATCACCTTCCGCCTGCCGGGTTATCGCTGGGAGCATATCCAGGTGGGCGAAAAGCAGGTGCTGGCCCTGACCTGCCTGACCCCGGTGAGCGAGACCAAGACCCGCATCACCCAGATCTTCTGGTCCGACCACTGGGTGTTCGGCATCGCCAAGCCCTTCCTGCGGATGGGCGTGGTCGCCTTCCTGAAGCAGGACGGCGGCATGGTGAACCTGCAGAACGAGGGGCTGAAATACGACCCGGCCCTGATCTGGATCGACGACGCCGACAAACAGGCCAAATGGTATCAGCAGCTGAAGCGCGAATGGCTGAAGAGCCGCGCCGAGGGCCGCGCCTTCGTCAATCCGATCAAGGAGACGGTGCTGCGCTGGAAGAGCTGAAGGCCCGGGCGGACGGGGGCTCTGGTCGTCGACGCGGAACAGCGTAATCATGCGGCCATGAAGCGGATCGCGCGCATCTTCCGTCTGCATTTCGCCCTGTGGCTGGGGCTCGCCGTCCTGGCGGTCGCCGTCGCGCTGACGCCCGCCGCCTGGGATTGGCCGATGCGGATCGCCGCCGCCTGGGACGCCAGCGTCAGCGTCTTCCTGAGTCTCACCTTCATCCGCCTGTATCGTCATCGCACGGCCACGGCCATTCGCAAGCGGGCGGCGGATCTGGATCAGGCGGGCGGCGCCGTCCTGCCGCTCAGTTTGCTGGCGGCGGCGGCCAGCGTCTTCGTGATCGTCATGGAGACGGCGGACGGCGGCAAGCCGAGCCTGGGCGAGGCGTTGTTCTCCCTCGGCACCATCGCCGCCTCCTGGCTGTTCACCCACGTCCTGTTCGCCCTGCACTACGCCCACGAATTCTATGCGCCCGCCCACGGCGGCGGCGATCGACGCGGGCTGATCTTTCCCGGAGAAGAAGAGGCGGACTACGGCGACTTCCTGCATTTCTCCCTGATCATCGGCGTGGCCAGCCAGACGGCCGACATCCAGATCAGCAGCCGTAAACTGCGCCGGATCGCCACCGTGCACAGCCTGATCGCCTTCGTCTTCAACACGGTGATCCTGGCCCTGGCGGTGAATATGGCCGTGAGCCTGCTCTAGGCTTTCGCGCGCCCATTCCAGCCGGGCGCCTTGACTTGGCCGCTATTGAGGCCCATCTGCGCTGCATCGCACAATGCGGTGACCGGCGCCTCCAGCGCGTGTTTGGGCTTCCCTCCCCGGAAGGCCTGTCTGTCGAGCGGCCGGCTCATTCGATTTCATACGTCGTCCATACACGCGGGGCGGCGCCCGTTCCCCGCCCGAGCTTCGGGCAGGCGACGTGCGCCCTTTGTGAAGGCTGGTTCGTCCAGCCGCGCGCGCCGCCGTTCGTGAAAGACAGACGTGAGCGACACCATCACCTTCGAATCCATGGGCCTGAACAAGGCTCTGCTGACCGCCCTGGCGTCGACCGGCTATGAGAAGCCGACGCCGATTCAGGCCAAGTCCATTCCCGACGTCATGAAGGGCAAGGATCTGCTGGGCATCGCCCAGACCGGCACCGGCAAGACGGCGGCCTTCGCTCTGCCGATCCTGCATCGCCTGGCCGAGAACCGCGTGGCGCCCAAGCCGCGCACCACGCGCGCCCTGATCCTGAGCCCGACGCGCGAGCTGGCGACCCAAATCGCCGACAGCTTCAAGCAATACGGCGCCCACCTGGGCTTCCGCGTCGCCGTCATCTTCGGCGGCGTGAAATACGGCCCGCAGGAGCGCGCCCTGCAACAGGGTCTCGACGTCCTGGTCGCGGCGCCGGGCCGCCTGCTGGACCACCTGCAACAGAAGACGCTGGACCTCAGCTCGACGGAAATCTTCGTCCTGGACGAGGCCGACCAGATGCTGGACCTGGGCTTCATCAAGCCGATCCGCCAGATCGTCAGCCGCATCCCGGCCAAGCGCCAGAACCTGTTCTTCTCGGCCACCATGCCGTCGGAGATCGGCAAGCTGGCGGGCGAGCTGCTGAAGGATCCGGTCAAGGTCCAGGTCACGCCGCAGTCGACCACGGTCGAGCGCATCAAGCAGTCGGTGATCTGGATCGAACAGGGCAAGAAGCGCGCCCTGCTGACCGAGCTGTTCTCTGATCCCGCCTATACGCGCTGCCTGGTCTTCACCAAGACCAAGCACGGCGCCGACAAGGTTGCCGCCTATCTGGAGGCCGGCGGCGTCGAGGCCGGCGCCATCCACGGCAACAAGAGCCAGCCGCAGCGCGAACGCGCGCTGGAAGCCTTCAAGAACGGCAAGCTGCGCGTTCTGGTCGCCACCGACATCGCCGCCCGCGGCATCGACGTGGACAAGGTCACCCACGTGGTGAACTTCGAGCTGCCCTATGTGCCGGAAGCCTATGTCCACCGCATCGGCCGTACGGCCCGCGCGGGCAAGGACGGCACCGCCATCAGCTTCGTCGCCGGCGACGAGATGAAGCTGCTGAAGGACATCGAGAAGGTCACGCGCCAGAAGATCCCGGCGATCGACCGCCGCAACGACAAGGCCCTGGCCCAGCTGGACGCCTCCATCATGTCGGCGGGTGTGGCCAAGAAGGCGACCCTGCCCGAGCGTGAAGGCCGTTCGGACGGCGAAGGGCGCGGCGGCCGTCGCGGCGGGCGCAACCCGCACCGCGAAGGCGTCAAGCAGGAGGGCGGCGGT
>DJDA01000051.1 GCA_002430835.1 Brevundimonas sp. UBA5936 | reverse complement strand
CGCCGCCGCCCTGCGCGCCGCCGCCGCCGACCTGTTGGCCGAACTGGCCGCGCCCGCCTATCCGGGGCGGGAGGAGGCTTACACGCTGGCCCTGACGCTGGAGCGGGCGGGCTGGGGCTGGGCGTCGCGGGTGCTTCAGGCCCTGCGCGCCGGACCGTTGCGGAGCCGCCAGCAGCGCGGCTCGGGCCTCGACGTCTGGGCGCGGCTGCAGGAGTGGGAGGACGAGGCGCCGCGCGGCGAGGCCGGGTCCGCCCCGGTCGATTCCGAGAGTGCTCGCATTCGTCTGGACAAGCTGCTTCAGGCCTCAGGTCTGGATGAGACGCGGCCCGCCCAGTCCGACTACGCCGCCGAGGCCGCCTACGCCTTTTCGCCCCGCAATGAAGAAGGCCGCCCGCGCGTCCTGCTGGCCGAGGCGGGCACCGGCACCGGCAAGACGCTGGGCTATCTGGCGCCCGCCAGCCTTTGGGCCGAGCGTAACGCCGGGGCGGCGTGGATCTCGACCTACACCCGCGCCCTGCAACGCCAGATCGACCGCGAAAGCCGCGCCCTGTGGCCCGACGAGGCCGAACGACGGCGCAAGACGGTGGTCCGCAAGGGGCGCGAGAACTACCTCTGCCTGCTGAACCTTCAGGACATGGTGCAGGCGGCGCAGCTGGGGAACGGCGACCTGATCGGCATGGCGCTGGCCGCGCGCTGGGCCGCCCATACCCGCGACGGCGACATGACCGGCGGCGACTATCCCGGCTGGCTGTCCGGCCTCTATGCGACCGCGCCCATGCATCAGGCGGGACCGGCCAATCTGGTCGACCGGCGCGGCGAGTGCGTCCATGCCGCCTGTCCCCACTATCGCCTGTGCTTCGTTGAAAAGACCATCCGCGCCAGCCGCCGCGCCGATCTGGTGGTGGCCAATCATGCGCTGGTGATGACCCAGGCCGCCTTCGACGGCGCCCGCACCGCCCGCGGCCTGAAACAGGACGGCGAGACGGCGGCGCTGAAACGCATCGTCTTCGACGAGGGCCACCACCTGTTCGACGCCGCCGACAGCGCCTTCTCCGCCTGCCTGTCGGGGCAGGAGGCGGCCGAGCTGCGCCGCTGGATCAGAGGGCCGGAGGGGCGCGGCCGCCGCGGGCGCGGACTTGAACAGAGATTGGGCGATCTGACCGCCGACAATGAAGCCGCCTCCAAGGCCTTGAAGGACGCGCTGCAGGCCGCCGCCCAACTGCCGGGCGAAGGGGTGTCAGGTCGCATCGCTCCGGCGTCCGGCGAAGTGAACCCCATCGGGCCGATCGAGCGGTTTCTGGTCGCGGCGCTGGAGCAGCTGCGCGCCCGCGCGGCCGAGAGCGGCGGCGCCGAGTTCGGCCTGGAGTGCACCCTGCGCCCTTTCGCCGAGCCGGTGCTGGAGGCCGCCCGCGAAGCGGCCCGCGCCATCGCCGCCGTCGAGGCGCCCTTGCTGGCCCTGTCGCGCCACCTCGAAGACATTCTGGACGAAGAGGCGGCCGAGCTGGACGGCGCCGCCCGCGCCCGCATCGAGGGGTCTCTGCGCGGGCTAGACCGCCGCGCGCGCATGACCCTGCCCGGCTGGCGCTCCATGCTGGCGGCGCTGGAGGAGGGAGGCGACGAACCCGATCCAGACTTCGTGGACTGGCTTTCGGCGGAGGCGGCTTTCGGCCGTATCCACGACGTGGCCCTGCGTCGTCACTGGATCGACCCCACCGTGCCGCTGGAAGCGGCGGTGGTTATGCCGTCACACGGGGTGCTGGTGACATCGGCCACCCTGACCGACCCGGCCGCCGAAGACCCCTTCGATCTCGCCCGGATGCGGACCGGGGCTGCGCGCCTGATCGAACCGGCGCGGACGCTGAAGGTCGACAGCCCTTTCGACTATGCGACCAACAGCCGGGTCATCGTCGTCAACGACCTGGTCAAGGACGACCCGCGCCAGATCGCGGCGGCCATGCGCGAACTGTTTCTGGCGGCGGGCGGCGGCGGCTTGGGCCTGTTCACCGCCATCCGGCGGCTGAAGGCGGTCTATGAGCGGCTGGGGCCGGAACTGGCGCGGGCGGGCCTGCCGCTCTACGCCCAGCACGTCGATCCGCTGGAGGTCGGGGCGCTGGTCGACGTCTTCAGGGCCGAGCGGGACAGCTGCCTGCTGGGCACGGATGCTGTCAGGGACGGCGTGGACGTGCCGGGGCGGTCCTTGCGTGTTCTGGCCTTCGACCGCGTGCCGTGGCCGCGTCCGGACCTGCTGCACAAGGCGCGGCGCGAGCGGTTCGGCACAGGCTCTGGCGGACGCTCCTGGGACGACGCCCTGGCGCGCGGGCGCATCGCCCAGGCGTTCGGCCGCCTGATCCGCCGGGCTGACGACCGAGGGGTCTTCGTCATGCTGGACGCCGCCTGTCCGACGCGTCTGTTCGCCGCCCTGCCGCCGGGGACGGAGGTGCTGCGTCTGGGGCTGGCCGAGACGGTGGAGTTGACCAAGGGCTTCCTGGCGGAGCAGACCGGCTGACCATGTCGCGCACCACCCCCGCCACCGTCGCCCTGAGCAAGGCCGGCGTCGCCTTTGAACTGCACCCCTACGACTACGATCCCGACGCGCCGCGCGTGGGGCTGCAGGCGGCCGAGGCCCTCGGCTGGGCGCCCGAGCAGGTGTTCAAGACGCTGATGACCTTGGTGGACGCCAAGCCCGTCTGCGTCGTCGTGCCGTCCGACTGCGAGGTCAGCATGAAGAAGCTGGCCGCCGCCGCCGGGGGCAAGTCGGCCCAGATGATGAAACCCGCCGACGCCGAGCGTCTGACCGGCTTCAAGGTCGGCGGCGTCAGTCCCTTCGGCCAGAGGAGGGCCGTCCCGACCTTCATCGACGAGACGGCGATCCTGTTCGAGCGGGTGCTGATCAACGGCGGCCAGCGCGGCCTGCTGCTGGAGCTGGCGCCGGACGAGGCCACGCGCGCCTGTGCGGCGACGTGGGCGGACCTGACGGCCTAGCCCTCGAACGTCACGACCACGCTGTCGGCGGAACGCTCGGCCTCGCCGTGAAACACCGCCTCGATGTTGTTGCCGTCCGGGTCGAGCAGGAAGGCGGCGTAGTAGCCGGGGTGATAGGGCCGCTCGCCCGGCGCCCCGTTGTCGGTTCCGCCCGCCGCCAGCCCTGCCTTGTGGAAGGCTTCGACCATGGCGCGGTCCTTGGCCTGGAAGGCCAGGTGGCAACGGCCGGTCGGCTGACCCTGCGCCGCGATGCTGTCCACCGCCGAGACGAACAGTTCGTCGGCCCAGAAGAAGCGTTCGGCCTCGCCGGCGATCGGCACGCCAAGGGCCTCCAGCACCGCGCCGTAGAAGCGACGACTGGCCTCAAGATCCGGCGTCACCAGTTGCAGATGGTCGATCAGCCGACCGCGATGAAGCTGCTGCGTCTCCATGGTCTTCGTCTCCTGTCAGATTGCGATTCGAACGGACGGCAACCTGGCCTGTTCCTGCTGACAGGACGTGTCAGCAGCCTCGCGTCCTGCTAAAGCGCGCACATGACCGACACGAGCGCCGCCGCCCCGCATCACAGCCGCAAGGGGCTGATCATTCCCTTCGTCATCGTCGCCGTGGGCCTGGTCCTGTGGACCGGCTGGTGGTTCTTCCTGACCCAGCAGATCGAGCGGCGCATGGAGGCCAAGATCGCCGGGCTGCAGGAGAGCGGCTGGACCATCGAGTACGCCGGGATCTCCACCACCGGCTGGCCCATGCACGCGCGGGTGACGATCAAGCATCTGGACGTCGTCGCCCCGTCCGGCCACGCGATCGCGGCGCCCGAGATGATCGCCCAGGCCAACGCCTACAACCCCACGCGCTGGGTGCTGGCGGCGCCGGACGGCCTGACCGTCACGCGCGGCGAAAAGGGCAAGACCGCCATCCGCGCCGAGGGCATCCGCATGAGCGTGCACGGCCTGACGCAGCGGTGGCCCAATGTGGCGCTGGAGCTGGAGAAGCCGGTCTTCACCGCCCTGCCGGACGCCGAACCCTTCCCGTTGAAACAGGCGGGGCTGGTGCAGTTCTACATGCGGCCGCACATGGTCGGTTCGGACACTCCGACCGATGACGTGGACGTGCTGTTCCGTCTGGTCGACGGCGAGGGCCGGACGAACGGCCCGGTCGAAGGCTTTACCCAGTCGGGGATGCTGAACGCCCAGATCGAGGCGGTGATCGAAAAGGCCTCGGCCCTGCGCAAGGGGGCGGACGCCAAGGGCTTGCTGACCGCCTGGACGGCGGCGGGCGGTCGCTTCATCGACGTGAAGGGCCAGCTTCAGGCGGGCGAGAGCAAGGCTTTCGTCTCCAGCGACGCCCTGTCGGCGGACGCCAAGGGGCAACTGGAAGGCCAGGTCTTCGTGCGCGCGGAGAAGCCGCTGGCGGCCATCGTCGGCCTAGCGGGCGCCCAGCAGGGCGGGGCGTTGGACCGCGCCGCCGCCGCCAAGGCCGCCGCCGCCACGCCTCAGGGCGGGACCGGCGACGCAGGTCAGGGCGTGGAGCTGGCCATCCTGTTCCGGGGCGGCCGCACCTACCTGGGGCCGTTCGCCCTGGCGCCCGCGCCGCAGCTGTTCTGATGTTGACGGAGCTGCCCGCCGACGAACCGCGCCTGTCGCTGGACCGTGCCGTGGCGGACGCCGCCAGCGCCCGCCTGGCGGCCGGGCCGCGTGGCCCGGTCGACGGCGACGCCATCGCCCCGCGCTCGGTCCTGCAAGGTGCGAGCCTGTCGGAAAAGGCGGCGGTGCGCGCCGTGCTGGGGCGGCTGGAGGCGGCAAACGGGCGGCCCTTGATCGCCTGCGGATCGTTGTCGTCGGTGCTGGCGGCCGATCGCTGGGGGCTGGCGGCGCGGCCGATGGCCGAGGCGGATCAGGCCCTGATCGCCGTGCGCGACGGCGCGGCGCAGAAGGCCCGCGCCCTGATCGATCTGTCGGCGCGGCCGTGGTGGGGGCGGTTGCTGGCCCTGCCCATGTTGAAGGTGATCGCCGCCTTGCCGGATGACGCGGCCGGGACGCCGCGCGCCCTGCTGGTCGGGACCGAGGCGCCGGGGCCGACGGGCGACGACCGCACCTTCTGGGTCACGGACAGCGCCTGGCCGGATGCGCGCATCGTCGAGGCCCTGGGGCAGGCGGGGCTGGCGGCCGAATTTCTGTCGGGCGGAGGCGGGTTGAAGCTGTTCGTCCTGACGGGCTATGTGCAGGCGGAAGACGTCAGGCTGGACGGCGCGCCCGGCGGCCTGACCGGCGTCATCGGCGCCGCTCCCGTCTTCTGAAACCCAGCGGCCGACAGGATGACCCGCGCATGACCGAAGCGAACGCCCCCGAGGGATCGCCTCAACCCAAGAGCGGCGTGCTGGACATCGCCCCCTATGTCGGCGGCAAGAGCGCCATCGCCGGCGTGGCCGAGCCGATCAAGCTGTCCTCGAATGAAAACGCTTTGGGCGCAGGCGAAAAGGCGCGCGAGGCCTTCGCCGCCGCCGTGTCCTCGATCCACCTCTATCCCGACGGCCGGGCCGACCGCCTGCGCGCGGCCGTGGCCGAGGCGCATGGGCTGGAGCCGGAGCGGCTGATCTTCGGCAACGGCTCGGACGAGGTCTTCGCCCTGCTGAACCAGACCTATCTGGAGGCCGGGGACAACATCGTCACCAGCCAGTACGCCTTCGTCGCCTATCAGATCTCGGCCCGCGCCTGTCAGGCCGAGATCAGGCTGGCGGCCGAACCGGATTTCCGCGCCGATGTCGACGCCATGCTGGCCCTGGTCGATGCGCGGACCAAGCTGGTCTATCTGTCGAACCCGGCCAATCCGACGGGCAGCTTCGCCACGGGCGAGGAGATCCGCCGCCTGCACGCGGGCCTGCCCGCCCACGCCATCCTGGTGATCGACGAAGCCTACGCCGAGTTCGTGACCGAGCCCGACTGGGAGAGCGCCTTCGACCTGGCGCGCACGGCGCCCAACATCGTCGTCACCCGCACCTTCTCCAAGCTGCACGGCCTGGGCGGCCTGCGGGTCGGCTTCGGCTACGCGCCGCTGGCGGTGGAGCAGGCCATCGACCGCATTCGCCTGCCGTTCAACGTCTCCGTTCCGGGGATCGAGGCGGCCATCGCCGCCCTGGGCGACGAGGCGCACCAGAAGGCCTCGCGCGATCTGGTGGCCGAGTGGCGGCCGCGCCTGACCCAGGCCGTGCGCGGCTTCGGGTTCGAGGTGCTGCCCGCCTCGGGCAACTTCATCCTGATCCGTTTCCCGGATGCGAAGCGCCCCGCCTCGGCGGCGCAGGACTATCTGCAGTCCCAGGGGATCATCGTGCGCGGCGTGGCGAGCTATGGCCTGCCGGACTGCCTGCGGATCACGGTCGGAACGGCGGACCAGAACCGCGCCGTCATCGACGCCCTCAGCGAGTTCGCGGCGCGCTGACGCCTCAGGACTTAAGCGGACCATTGATCTGGATCGGGATGGATCAATCCCGATCGATAATGGTCTAGTCCCCGCTGTTGAAGCGCACCACGCCGATCACCCCGGCGCGCCAAATGTAGTCGTCCTCGATCAGGGGGCTGTCCTTGATGTCGCCCAGGCGCTGTTCGTAGTTGACGAAGGCGCCCATGCCGTAGCGATCGCCGATCGGGATGGCCAGCAGGGCCGCCGCCCCCGCCGCCGACAGTCCGCCCGAGGGCTCGAAGGCGGCGAAGCCGCTGCTTGAGGCCTCGGCGGCGCTGACGCCGTAATAGCGCTGAACCCGTTCGTCGCTGGCGGCGCGCATATAGGCCATGGTCTGCAACAGGCCGACGCGGGTCACGCGCTGGTGGCTGATGGAGCCGTAGTATTCCATTCCGGCGTCGTCGCCGGTGGCGTCATGCTGGATGCGGCCGCCCACGACGATGTTCCCCGGCAGGCGCTTGTAGGCGTAGAGCGCCGCATCGGCGCCCAGCTCCGGGCGATCCATGCCGTCTATGTCGCCCGCCGCGAAACGGGGGCGCAGTTGGACGCCGGCGTGGAAGCCGTCGCGCTTGATCGCATTCCAGCCCAGGCCGTCCAGGCCGTTGGCGTAGACGATGTCGCGATAGGAGGCCGAACCCCAGGCGGTGAAGCTGGCCTCGTCGCTGTTGTTGCCGGTGGCGCTGAAGCCGCGCACCACGCCGCCGCCGATGTCGACCTTCCACGTTTGCGGGGCCTCTGCCGGTATGAACGGCTGCGACTGCGCCATGGCTGAGACAGGCAGGCCCGCGACGGCGACGGTCAGCAGCGCGAGGCGGAGGTTGGTGCGTGAAATCATGAGCGAGTCCCAGGTCAACGGCTGATGATATAGGGGCCCGCTCTCCAAAGCCTAGGTTTTGGGCGGCAACAAGGCGGTCGAGGCCCCTTCGATCCGGCTTTCCAGCTCCGCCATGAAGGCGGCGCGCTTCAGGCCGGCCGGGATCGGCGGCAGGAATTCGAAAACGACCGTACCCGGATAACGTCTGAAGCCGTGAGCCGGCCAATGGACGCCCGAATTGGTGGCGACGGGCCAGCAGGGCGCCTCGACGTCGCGATAGATGGCGGCGACGCCGGGCTTGTAGTCGGCCGGTTCGCCCGGCGTCGTGCGGGTGCCCTCGGGGAAGATCAGGATCTGACGCCCCTCGGCCAGACGTGCGCGAGTCTGGCGCACCATGTCCTTCAGCGCCTTGGCGTGGGCGGCGCGGTCGACGGCGATCATCTTCGTCTTCCAGGCGAACCAGCCGAAGAAGGGCAGAGGCATCAGCTCCTTCTTCATCACGAAACAGGCGTCGTCCAGGAAGGCGAAGGGGGCGATGACGTCCAGCATGCCCTGGTGTTTGGCGGCGATCAGCGCCGGGCCGGTCGGGCGATGCTCTAGCCCGCGCACCTCGACCTTGACCCCGGCGATCCAGTGCAGGCCGAACAGGACGAAGCGCGCCCACAGCTTGATCACCCCCATGGCGACCCCGTGCGGCATCAGCAGCGCCGGCGACAGGCCGACGGCGAACAGCGGCATCGACAGGTAGAGCCACAGGGTGAAGATCAGGGATCGGACGGTCGTCATGCGGCGGCCTTGCTCGGTTCGGAGGCGTCGGCCTCAGCGGTCGGGCCAGGGCGTTCGGGGTGGCGGCCGGTCAGCCGGTGCATTCCCTCGCGGCCCAGCACGGCCAGGTATTTCATGTATTCCAGCGCCATGCGCCGAGCGGTCTCGGTCGCGCGCCACCACCCGGCGTCGTCCAGCGAGGGCGTGGAGACCGCATAAGGCGTCAGCTTCACCCCCGGCGCGGCCCCGCGGATTTCCAGCAGGCTGCGCGGCATATGGTAGTCGGAGGTGACGACGATCAGATGGTCATAGCCCTTGGACCGCGCCCAGGCGGCGATCTCCTGGGCGTTGCCGACGGTGTTCTCGGCCTCGAAGCCCAGATCGACGCAGCAGTTGAACAGCTTGCTGGAGCCCGGCGTCAGGGCGCGCAGCTCCTGACGGCGGACCTCGCGATTGACGCCCGAGATCAGCAGCCGGTCGCCCTTGCCCTGCTCCAGCAGGCGGATGGCCGCGTTGACGCGCTCGGCCGAAGGGCCGGTCAGGGAGACGACGGCGTCGGCCCGTGCGGGGTCGGGCGCAGGCGTGAACTCGCGCACCCGCTCGGCGAAGACGAACAGGCCCGTCAGCCACATCAGCGCCACCACGGCGATCAGCGTCAGGAACTTCATAGGAGACTAACTAGCTACGCTGGCCCAGCTTCGCCAGCGCCGTGAGGCGGGCGGCCAGCACGGCGACGGCGCCGGCCAGCAGCGGGCAGGCGATCAGCACCAGCAGATCGACCCAGGCCAGCGGCAGGGCCGGGGTCAGCCCGCCTTC
>DJDA01000034.1 GCA_002430835.1 Brevundimonas sp. UBA5936 | reverse complement strand
CCTGAGGATCCCGCCCGACGACCCGACCAGGGCGCTGGGGATGATCAGGGCGATGTTCTCCAGCGTGACGCCCAGCGCCGCCGCCGCCCAGCCGGAATAGGAGTTCAGCATGGACACCACCACCGGCATGTCCGCCCCGCCGATGGGGATGATCAGGGTCGCGCCCAGGATCAGGGCGATGGCGAACACGCACCAGCAGGCCCAGATCGACGTCCCGCCCGTGCCGATCAGGATGCCGATCAGGAAGACCAGGGCCAGCGCCAGAGCGATGTTGATGAGGTGCCGCGCCGGCAGGATGATCGGCGCCCCGCTCATCCGTCCGTCCAGCTTGGCGAAGGCGATGACCGATCCGGTGAAGGTGATGGCCCCGATGGCCACGCCCAGGCTCAGTTCGACGATCGACAGGGTCTTGATCCCGCCCGTCGCCGTGACGATGCCGAAGGCGTCGGGCGCATAGACCGCCCCCACCGCCACCAGGCAGGCCGCCAGGCCGACCAGGGAGTGAAACGCCGCGACCAGTTGCGGCATGGCCGTCATCGGCACGCGGTTGGCGATGACCGCGCCCGCGCCGCCGCCGACCACGACCCCGCCCGCGATCAGGGCCAGGGTCAAGGGATCCAGCGCCCCGCTGGTCCCCAGCGTCAGCAGGGTGACGCCGACGGCAAGCGCCATGCCGACCATGCCCAGCGTATTGCCCCGTCGGCTGGTCACAGGGCTGGATAGCCCTCGAAGCGAGAGGATGAACAGAACCCCCGCCGCCAGATAGGCCAGCGCCGCGATCGATGCGTTCATCCCCTCCCCCCTTGTTTCATGCCTAGATCATCAGAAGACGTTGACGACGGCGGGCGCGGCGCCGTTGGTGCCGGCGGCGGTCGCCTGGCCGTTCTTGACCACGGCTACGCCGACCGGCCCCTGGCCGCCCGTCTTGGTCACGCGGCAGCTGCCGTTGTCGCCCGGCAGGCGTCCGGCCATCCGGCCCGATCCGGTGTGGTTGATGCGGTTCATGTGGACGCCCTTGATCGTCACCGGGGCGAAGCCGCACTCCAGCGTCCAACTGGCGCCCTGCGGCGCGGCCACCGACCAGTGCAGGCCGGTGTAAGGGTCATTGCCCACTTCACGCGCCGATTGCGCCGAGGCCGCGCCGGCGACAGCGGCGGCCGACAGGGCCAGGACGGAGATCAGGGAAGCTTTCATCACGCGATACTCTTCGAGGTTTAACGTTTGACGGATTGAGTGCGCGACAGACGCCACAGCGCCGCCGCGATGAACAGAGGCCCCAGCAGGATCATCGCCCAGTCGAAGACCGTCATCTGGCGATCCTGGATGATGATGCGCGTCAGGACGGCGGCGAAAACCAGCACGACCCCGCAGTCCTGGAACCGCAGGCGCCCGATGGGGTCTTTCACCCGCACCCAGCTCCAGATCCACAGGGCCACGCCCAGACCCGTGACGGCCCAGGAGGCATAGAAGGCCAGCAGGATGGGCGACAGGGTCACGAGGCGGCCGAACCTTCAGGCAAGCGCTTGCGCCGGGTCCAGATCATACGGACGCCGGCCCAGGCGATGAAAAGGGTGAAGACGGCTGCGCCCAGCGCCGCCGCCTTGTCTCCGGCCTCCATCAACCCCGCCGCGCGCCAGATCAACAGGGCGACGCCGATCGGAAAGAAGACCAGCGCCAGGCCCAGTTCAACGCGACGACGCGCCTCAGCCGACAGCCTGCCGCCTAACGTAGCGGCCGCCAGAACCACCAACACGGCGACAGCCAGAAGAACCAGGATCAGGACATTGATCAGATTGTACATCAGGCGCGCTCCTTCTTCTTGTACATGGCCAGCATCCGGCGCGTGACCATGAAGCCGCCGAAGATGTTGACGCTGGCCAGGGTCACTGCGGCCACGCCCGCGCCCTTGGCGATCCAAGCGTTCGGCCCGCCCGCCTGCGCGCTCATCGCCGCCGCCGCGATCAGGCCGCCGACGATGATGACGCTGGAAATGGCGTTGGTCACGGCCATCAGCGGCGTGTGCAGCGCCGGCGTCACGCTCCAGACGACATAGTAGCCGACGAAGATCGACAGGACGAAGATCGCCAGGCGGAAGACGGTGGGATCGACGTGTTCCATCAGCCTCTCACTCCTTCATGCACCACGGCGCCGCCGTGGGTGACGACGGCGGCCTTGAGGATTTCCTCCTCCAGGTCGACCGCCAGGGCGCCGTCCTTGATCATCAACCCCAGGAAGGCGACCAGGTTGCGCGCATAAAGGGCGCTGGCGTCCGCGGCGATGCGGCCGGGCATGTTGCTCCAGCCGACGATCTTCACCCCATTGGCCGTGGTCACGACCTCGTTCGGCTTGGAGCCTTCGACGTTGCCGCCCGCCTCGACCGCCAGGTCTATGATGACCGAGCCTGGCTTCATCGAAGCGACGTGCGCCGCCGTCACCAGCTTCGGCGCCGGGCGGCCGGGGATCAGGGCGGTGGTGATCACCACGTCCTGCTTGATGATGTGGGCGGCGGTCAGGTCGGCCTGCTTGGCCTGATATTCGGCCGACATGGCCTTGGCGTAGCCGCCCGCCGTCTCGGCCGCCTTGAACTCTTCATCCTCGACCGCGACGAATTTGGCGCCCAGGCTCTCGACCTGCTCCTTGGCGGCGGGACGCACGTCGGTGGCCGTGACGACCGCGCCCAGACGCCGCGCCGTGGCGATGGCCTGAAGCCCCGCAACCCCCGCGCCCATGACGAAGGTCTTGGCGGCGGCCACCGTCCCGGCGGCCGTCATCATCATGGGGAAGCCCTTGCCATAGGCATAGGCCGCCTCGATCACTGCCCGGTATCCGGCCAGATTGGCCTGGGACGACAGCACGTCCATCACCTGCGCCCGCGTGATGCGCGGCACGAACTCCATGGCGAAGGCGGTGGCGTTAGCGCCCCTCAACGCCTCGACTGTGGCCTTGTCGCGCCAGGCGTCCAGCAGGCTGACCACCACCGCGCCGGGTTTCAGGGCGCTGATCTCCGACGCCGTCGGGCCGCGCACCTTCAACAGGATGTCCGCTCCCGCCAGCACCGCCGACAAATCGGGCCGCACGCTGGCCCCCGCCACGACGTAATCGTCATCCGGAATGGACGAACCCAGACCTGTTCCCGCCTCGACCGTCACGGTCGCACCGAGATCGGCCAGCTTCCTGACCGTTTCAGGCGTTACAGCGCAGCGCGTCTCGCCTTCACGGCGTTCACGGGTCACGGCGATGGCGACGGCCAAGCGAATCCCTCCCACTCCCCAGGGTCGAACCGACGTTAGGCTGAAGGTCGAAGGGTCGTCAAAGCCGTCGCCGCACGACGAGGCGATTTTCTTGCCGCCAACGCCGCCTCACGGCCCGACGCCGCACGTTTCATGCGCGCAGGCAAAAGGCCCGCCGGACGCGCCGACGGGCCTTGCAGAAGTCCGTTCAGAGGAAGGCCGCGCTTAGTGCGCCTTCTTGCTCTTCAGCATGAAGTAGCCCGCCACCGACAGCACCACACCGCTGATGAAGGCGGGAACGAAGCCGGCGCCGACGGCGAACCACACCGTCAGGAACAGGATCAGCACGGCCGTGGCCAGCGACAGCCACTTGGTCAGGCCCATGAACAGGCTCCAGGTCCAGGCCTGTTCCGAGATGTTCATATCCCCGTGGACGTGGGGGGCGGTCGCTTCAGCGTGCTGGTCGGCCATGGGGCATCCAAAAAAAGAGTCGAGATTTCGACGGCTCTTATAGCGAGGCCTGCGCGCGGCTCAAGCCCGTCAGGGTCAAGGGCGCCTCAGTCGAGGCTTTCCAGCACCGAACGCGCGAAGGCGGCGACGTCGAAGGGCTTGCCCGCCGGGTCTTCGCCGCGCCGCACGATCACCACCTGGCGGCTGGGCACGATCACCACATACTGCCCCCGGTTGCCGAAGGCGGCGAACGCATCGACGGGCACGCCCTCGGATCGGTTCAGCAGCCAGAAGGTCGCCCCATAGCCGAAGTCGCCCGTCGGCGGCTGCGGCCCGGTCGGGGCGGTAACGTAGTCGCGCCAGCCTTCGGGCAGGAGGCGCTCGCCCTCCCACACCCCGTCCTGCAGATACAGCTGGCCGAAGCGGGCCAGATCGCGCGCCGTGGTCCAGACCTGGCTCGACAGGATGTAGTTGCCGCGCCAGTCGGTCTCGGCCCAGGTGTGCGTCATGCCCAGCGCATCGAACAGTTCGGCGGGCGGATGGGCGGTGAAGGTCGGGGCGGCGGCCATGGTCGCCAGCAGGGTGTCGTTGTTGGCGTAGCGATAGACCGTCCCCACCGGCGCCAGCAGCGGCCAGCCCGGCGCCTGCTCGTCCACCGCTACGCCGCCGAAATAGAGGCCGTCGGTGCGATTGCCCGCCGTGTCGCTGGTCAGACCCGACGACATCCGCATCAGGGCGTCGACCGTGATGGCCGCGCGCGGATCGCCGGGCGTGCGCCAGTTGGCGATGGCGGCGGGCGCCTTCACATCCAGCTCGCCGCGCTGGACCGCCGCGCCGATGACGGTTCCGGCCAGGCTCTTGGCCACCGACCAGGTGCGCTGGGGCGTGTTCGGGCCGAAGTCAGGCGCATAGCGTTCCGCCACCCGCTTGCCGCCCTGCATGACCACGACGCCGGTGGTGTTGGTTCCCTCGCCGAATCCCTGATCGAAGGCGCGGCCGACAGCGGCCTCCAGCGCGCGGGCGTTCCCCCTGGGCCGCGCGGTCGGCATGTCGGGCGCCGAGGCCCGACGCGCCAGCGGGGCCCGTTCAGGCGCGGCGCCCGGCGCATAGCCCATCGGCTCGATGACGCAGCCGCGCCCGTCGGTCCAGGTCGCGACGCGCGGAGGCGCGGCCTGATCCCAGGCGACAGTGACGGCGTTCCCTGCCAGCTCGGCCTTCATGTCGCCGATCAGCGCCTGAAGCTCGGGATAGATGCCGACCAGTTCATTGGTCTCGACGCTGGCGACCGACCGTTCGGCGCCCGCCGCGCGGGCCGAATGGACGGCGCTGCACACCGTCAGCGCCTTATACCCCGCCGCAAGGGCGCGGTGATTGGCCGAAGCCTCGGCCTGGGCGAAAACCGTCGTCGGCAGGGCGAGAACGGCGGCGAGAACAAGAACACGGGACGCGATTTTCATGCGGCCACGCTTCAATGCCGTACGCGCGCCTGTCAACGCCCTTTCCCTTCTCCCCTTGTGGGAGAAGGTGGGCGCCGAAGGCGGTCGGATGAGGGGTGTGAACGCGACACAAGCCATGCAGCGAACGACGCCTCAAACTTTCATCGTCGCGCCGACACCCCTCACCCGTCAGGCTGCGCCTGCCACCTTCTCCCGCAAGGGGAGAAGGAAATCAGAGCGCCTCGAAGCGGTCGATCAGGCCTTCCAGCCGCTTGGTGCCGATGGTCCAGAAGGCCGGGTCGCGCGGGTTCAGGCCGAACGGCTTCAGCGCCTCGACATAGGTCCGCGCCCCGCCGCCCGACAGCAGCTCGCGATACAGGGGCGTGAAGGCCGCCGGATCCTTGGCCCGCGTCTCCATCAGCGCCGCGACCAGCAGGTCGCCGAACGCATAGGCGTAGACATAGAAAGGCGCGTGGACGAAATGGCTGACGTAGGCCCACCAGTCTTCATAGCCGGTCAGGTCGACCGACGGGCCGAGGCTGGCGCCCAGCTCCTCCATCCAGATGTCGCGGATGCGCTCGACCGGAACCTCGCCCGCCGCCCGCTCGTCGTGGAAGCGTGTTTCGAAGCGGTGGAAGGCGATCTGGCGGACCACCGTGTTCAGCCCGTCCTCGATCCGGCCCGCCAGCAGGGCGCGCTGTTCGTCCGGCGTCGCCTCGGCCAGCAGGCGGTCGAAGGTCAGCCCCTCGGCGAAGATCGACGCCGTCTCGGCCAGGGTCAGAGGCGTGTCGGCCAGCAGCGACCCCTGCCCCGCCGCCAGCGTCTGGTGCACCCCGTGCCCCAGCTCATGCGCCAGAGTCAGCACGTCGCGCCGCTCGCCCATCCAGTTCAGGAAGACGTAAGGGTGCCGATCCGCCGTCACCGGGTGAGCATAGGCGCCGGACTGCTTGCCCGCCCGCGCCCGCGCGTCGATCCACGGCCGGTCGAAGAACCAGCCCGCCCGCTCGGCGAAGTCCCCGCCCAGGTCAGCAAAGCTGGACAGCACCACCTCGCGCCCGCCCGCCCAGTCATAGGCGCGCGACGCCGCCGCCTCGATCGGGGCGTTGCGGTCCCAGTGGGCCAGCCGATCCTTGCCCATCGCCTTGGCCTTCAACGCATAATAGCGATGCGCCAGACGCGGATAGGCTTCGGCGACGGCCTCAGCCATGGCGCCCACGCTCTCGCCGTCGACCTCATTGCCCAGATGACGGCTGTCGGCGGGGCGTTTGAAGCCGCGCTTGCGATCCTCCAGTGCCTTTTCGGCGGCGACGGTGTTCAGCACCATCGCCATGGTCCGGGCGATGCCGGAAAAGGCCGTCGACAGGCCCTCGCCCGCCGCCTGACGCTTGGCGCCGTCCGCGTCGCTGAGGCGGTTCAGCCCCTCGGCCAGGGTCAGTTCTTCATCCCCGACCGGCGCGCGCAGCACGGCCAGGGTCTCGTCGAACAGACGCGGCCACTGGGCCTGAATCGGCCCGCGCTCGGCGATGAAGGTCTCCAGCTCAGCCGACAGTTCATGCGGCTTCATCGCCCGCACCCGGCGCAGCCACGGCGCCCAGCGCGCGGCGGACGCATGGGCCGTCAGCGCCGCCTCAACCGCCGCCTCGTCCAGCGCATTGATCTCCAGCGTCAGCCAGACGGTCGGGGTGGCGATGACGGTCAGCTTCTCGCGGACATCGGCCTCAAACCCCTGCGCCGCCGCGTCCTCGCGGTTGGTCGAGGCGGCGAGGAAGGCGTAGGCGCCCAAGGCCCCCATCACGTCCGCCGCCTGCTCATAAAGCCCGATCGCCTCGTCCAGCGCCTGGCCCAGTTCGGCGCCCGACAGCGCGGCCAGCCGCCCCTGCCAGGCGTTCATCCGCTCCACCAGCCTCCTGGCTCGCTCCAGATCGGCGGCGATGCGCGCATCCTCGCGCGAGGCGTAGAGGTCGGACAGATCCCACAGCGGGGCGTCGGCGAATTCGGTTGGTTTGACGGGCGCGTTCATGCCCTTGGTTGTGGGGAGGCGAAGGACGCGATGCAAGCCGCCCTTCTTTCAGCAGGTCAGCCTCAAGCCAGGACGATGAAAAGCGTCTTCCCTTCGCTCTCAAAATCGAGCACTGTTCAAATATGACCCATACCGCCCCCGATCCCACCGGCCGCGCCTCGCTGGAAGGCGCGCGCGGGCTCTCCGCCTTCCGCATCGGGATCGGCCTGATCCAGGGGCTGGTTCTCTATCTGCTGTATCGCTCGGCGTCGGACACCACGGCCCTGGCCTGGCCCGCGACCCAGCCTTCGCTTTACGCCGCCCTGGTGCTGGCCGCGACGTTCGCGCCGATCATGCTGCTGGCGGGCGTCGGGCGGATGGGATGGAAGACGCTGGCGCTGTGGGGCGCGGTGGCGGCGGCGGTTCTGGCGCTGCTGGGCTGGCACGACGCGGCCCAACAGGCGAGCGACTACTTCCGCCCGCCCTATCTGCGTTTTCCGGTCGTGGCCTTCGCGGCGGCGGCTCTGTTCATCGCCCATCACCTGATCGTTCCGGCGGTCGAAGGGCGGCGCTGGATCGCCGACTACGACGACTACTTCGACACCGCGTGGAAGGCGGGCGTGCAGCTGGTGCTGTCGCTGGGCTTTACCGGCGCCTTCTGGCTGCTGCTGTTCCTGGGCGCGGCCCTGTTCCGCGTCATCGGCCTCAACTTCCTGAGCGAACTGCTGGGCAAGGAGTGGTTCTCCATCCCCGTCACCTGTCTGGTCTTCGCCGTGGCGGTGCAGTTGACCGATGTGCGCGGCGCGCTGATCCGGGGGGTGCGGACGGTGGCGCTGATGCTGCTGTCGTGGCTGCTGCTGGTCATCACCGTGCTGGTGGCGGGATTTCTGGCCGCCCTGCCCTTCACCGGGCTTGATGGATTGTGGAAGACGGGCAGCGCCACGGCTCTTGTTCTGTCGGCCGCCGCCGCCCTGATCGTCCTGATCAACACCGCCTATCAGGACGGGCGCGAGGATAATCTGCCGCCCGCCGCCCTGCGCCTGGCGGTGCGGGTCGCCTCGGTGCTGCTGACGCCGCTGATCCTGATCGCCGTCTGGGGCCTGAGCCTTCGCATCGGCCAGCACGGCCTGACGCCCGACCGCATCATCGCCTCGGCCTGCGCCCTGGTCGGCGTCCTCTACGCCGCCGGATACGGCTGGGCCGCCCTGTCGCCCCTGTGGCGCAAGACCGCCTGGATGAAGCCGCTGGAGCGCACCAACGTCCTGGCCGCCGTCCTGACGGTGCTGGTCATCCTGGCCCTGTTCAGCCCCCTGGCCGACCCGGCCCGCCTGTCCGTCAACGATCAGATGGCCCGGCTCAAGCGCGGCGCCGTCAGCGCGGCCCAGTTCGACTACGCCTTCCTGCGCTTCGGCGCGGGCAAGACCGGGCGCGCGGCCCTGGCCGAGCTGGCGAAATCTTCCGACGCCGAGATCGCCCGCCGCGCCAAGGCGGCCCAGACCTCGACCTCGCGCTATGATCTGGTCGAGGTCGGCACGCCTCCGCGCCAGCCGGTCATCGCCCCGTGGCCGGCGAACAAGCCCCTGCCCGCCGCCTTCCTGGCTCCGACGACGACCGGCGACCCGCGCTTCGCCTGCGGCCGCGACGACAACTGCCTCGCCGCACAGCGCGACCTGAACGGCGACGGCCGCGATGAGATCCTGCTGGCGACCGCCTACAACATCGCCCTGTTCGCACAGGACGCCGAGGGCCGCTGGATTCATCAGGGCGACTATCACGTTCCGCATTGCCCCGGCCCCGCCGGCCGCGACCTGCGCGAGGCGCTCAAGCATCCCGATCTCAAGGCCGTCGCTTCGCCCTGGCCGGACTTGAACATGGGCGCCGTGACCGGGCGGCTGCAACCGGAAGCCGTCTGTCCAACACCCGTCGCCGTTAACCCCTGACTCAGGTCTCCGAAACCCGATCTTCATTCCCTCCGTTCTAGGGTTGTGTCGAAACGAGCCAGTCCCGAACCAATGAGGACGGCCGTTCGATGGTGATGTTGAAGGGTGTGCTCCAATGGCCAAGACCGTTCTGGTCGTCGACGATGATCCCACGCAGCGCCGCCTGATTCAGGCGGTGCTCGACCGTGAAGGCTATGCGGTCGTCCACGCCGAAAGCGGGGGCGAGGCCATCGACCGTCTGACCAAGGGCGGCGGCGCCGACGTGGTGCTTCTGGATCTCGTCATGCCGGGCCTGTCGGGCATGGAGGCCCTGGCCGAGATGCGCACGGCGGGCGTGGCCACGCCGGTCATCGTGCTGACGGCCAACGGCGGCATCGAGACGGTGGTCAAGGCCATGCAGGCCGGCGCCCAGGACTTCTTCGTCAAGCCTGTCGGCCCCGACCGCCTGCTAGTCGGCGTCCGCAACGCCCTGCAGATGACCCAGTTGACCGCCGAGATCGGCCGCCTGAAGAAGCGCGCTTCGGGCCGCTCCTCCTTCGACGACATGGTCGGCGACAGCGAACCCATGCGCATGGTCAAGGCCCTGGGCCAGCGCGCGGCCAAGTCCTCCATCCCCGTGCTGATCACCGGCGAAAGCGGCGTCGGCAAGGAAGTCATCGCCCGCGCCCTGCACGGCGCCTCGGACCGGGCGGGCAAGCCCTTCATCGCGGTGAACTGCGGCGCCCTGCCCGCCAATCTGGTCGAATCCATCCTGTTCGGCCACGAGAAGGGCGCCTTCACCGGCGCGCACGAAAAACACGCCGGCAAGTTCGTCGAGGCGAACGGCGGCACCCTGTTCCTGGACGAGATCGGCGAACTGCCGCTGGACATGCAGGTCAAGCTGCTGCGCGCCCTTCAGGAGTGCGAGGTCGATCCGGTCGGCGGCAAGCGCCCGGTCAAGGTCGACGTCCGCATCGTCTCGGCCACCAATCGCGACCCGGCCCAGCAGGTCAAGGAAGGCGCCTTCCGCGAAGACCTCTTCTATCGCCTGAACGTCTTCCCGATCGAGGCCCCGGCCCTGCGCGAACGGCGCGAAGACATCCCGGCCCTGGTCGAGCACTTCATCGCCCGCTTCAACCTTGAGGAAGGCAAGCGCGTCATCGGCTGCTCGCCCGAGACCCTGGCCCTGCTGCAGGGCCACGACTGGCCCGGCAACGTCCGCCAGTTGGAGAACGCGGTCTATCGCGCCCTGGTCCTGGCCGACTCGCCCCTGTTGCAGCCGCACGACTTCCCGGCCATCTCGGGCGTCGCCGTGCCGCTGGACGCCGTGGCCGCCGCGCCGAGCGGCCCGGACGCCCCCGCCTCGGCTTCCGCCTCCGCCGCGACCGATGACGACGGCCAGCACGACAGCCCCGTCCGCATCACCGATGACCGCGGCCACGTCCGCACCCTGGAGCAGATCGAACGCGACCTGATCCAGCACGCGATCGAAGTCTATTCCGGCCATATGTCGGAAATCGCGCGCCGCCTGGGCATCGGCCGCTCCACCCTCTACCGCAAGGTTCGCGAACAGGGGCTGGAGGAACAGCTCAAGGAAGCCGGCTGAAGAAGGCCCGGACGCCGCCCGAAACAGGGCCGTCGTTTCCGTTCGGGGTTTCAAAGGCGAACTCTACGGGCCACACCTTCCCTGCGTTCTGTTCACGAAAGGGAGCCGCCCCTCTTGTTTCGCCACCTCGCCGTCGCCTTGACCCTGGCGTCCGTCGCCGCCCTGACCGCCGCCTGCTCCAACCCTGAGGCCCCGCCCCAGGCCGAAGCCGCCGCGTCCAAGGTCGCCCTGCCGCCCGAGTGCGAGAACCATCCCCTGCTGGCCGCCATGCCGACAGCCCAGACCATCGCCGGCAAGCCGCTGACCGAGATCGACTGCCAGGCCTTCTCCGTCTCCATGACCTATGGCGAGCCGGGGACCAGCACCGAAATCCTGCTGATCGATTCCAAGGCGCCGGTTCCCGAGGAAAGCGGTCCCCTGTCCGGCCTCATCGCCGGCGCTCAAGAGACCGCCTACAAGAGCGCCGTCGCCGCCGTCGAGATAACCAAGGGCGGACGCGAGCTGGCCCTGTCCTCCCCGACAGCCCTCGCCTCGATCGGCGGCGAGAACTACCTGTCCGTCGTCATGGACGGCCCGACCGGCGAAGTCGCCGTCATCGGCATCGAGTCCATGGATTCAGGCGGCGACGTCGATTCTCTGATCAGCGTATTGAAGGACCGCTACGGCCTGACCATCCACATCGAACAGGACCATCTGTCCGGCGCGGCGGCCGCTCGCGCGGCCTATCAGCCCTATCTGTCGGCCATGCGCCTGAACGCCCTGCCCTAGCCAGCGAAAAGGGCGGCGGAGTTGGCCTCCGCCGCCCTTCGTCTTCATGCCCTGGCTCAGTTCCGGCTGACCGTCAGGCTGTAGCCGCCCTCCGATCCCCGCCGCGCCGTGGCGCGAGGCTGGAACGGGGTGATGACGTAAGTCGTGTCCTTGGACGCTTTCAGTTCGGCCGTCTGACCGTCGACCTCGCCCCGGAACACAGCGGCGCCGCCCTGGTCGGCCGCGTCGCTGATGTTGAAATACAGGTTGGCGTTCGACGGCTTGAAGGCGACCTTCAGCGTCTGGCCCGACGCCACGGGCACGGCGTACACCGGCGCCGCATAGCCCTTCACCGCCCCCTCCTTCGTCACCGAGCCGACCCGCTCGAACGTCAGCACCTCCAGCGTCGAGCCTTCCTCGCGGACGAAGGCGCGCGCCGCCGCTTCATCAACGGCGGGCAGCGTCCGAGCGGCGTCCGGCGCCGGGCTGACCGCCTGGGGCGCCGCCGCAGGGCCGCCGCTGAGATCCGGCGTCGCTTCCGAAGCCGCCTCGGGCGCCGCGCCCGGACGATCCC
>DJDA01000035.1 GCA_002430835.1 Brevundimonas sp. UBA5936 | reverse complement strand
TCGGCGGCGGCCATCGCCGAGGCGACAGCGGCGGGCGGCTTCGCGCCCTTCCTGCTGGACGGGGTGACGGGCTCGGGCAAGACGGAGGCCTATCTGGAGGCGGCGGCGCGGGCGTTGCGGGCCGATCCGACGGCGCAGGTGCTGATCCTGCTGCCGGAGATCGCCCTGACCCAGGCGGTGATCGAGCGCATCACCGCCCGCTTCGGCGTCGCCCCGGCCGAGTGGCATTCCGGCGTCGCCCCGCCGCGCCGTCGACAGGCGTGGGAGGCGGTGGTCGCCGGGCGCTGCAACATCGTGGTCGGCGCGCGCTCGGCCCTGTTCCTGCCCTACGCCAACCTGCGCCTGATCGTGGTGGACGAGGAGCACGACGGCTCGTTCAAGCAGGAAGAGGGGCTGGTCTATCACGGCCGCGACCTGGCCGTGGCGCGGGCGCGGATCGAGGGGGCGGCGGTGGTGCTGGCCTCGGCCACTCCGTCGCTGGAGACGCTGTGGAACGCCCATCAGGGGCGGTATCGCTGGCTGAAGCTGGCGGCGCGGCACGGCGCGGCGGTCCTGCCCGAGATCGGCCTGATCGACCTGCGCGAATGTCCGCCCGACCCGCAGACCTGGCTGTCTGCACCTTTACGCGAAGCCATCGGCGAGACCCTGGCGCGGGGCGAACAGAGCCTGCTGTTCCTCAATCGGCGCGGCTATGCGCCGGTGGTGCTGTGCCGGTCGTGCGGGCACCGGCTGACGGCGCCAGACACGGATTCATGGCTGGTCGAGCATCGCTACACCGGGCGGCTGGTCTGCCACCTGACGGGCTTCTCCATGCCCAAGCCCAAGGCCTGTCCGTCATGCGGGGCCGAGGATTCGCTGGTCCCCGTGGGGCCGGGGGTCGAGCGGGTCGAGGAGGAGGTGCGCCAGCTTTTCCCTCAGGCGCGCACCGCCGTGTTCAGCTCGGATACCGTGCCGGACGGCAAGTCGGCCCGCGCCCTCATACAATCCATGGCCGACGGCGAGATCGACATCCTGGTCGCCACGCAGGCTGCGGCGAAAGGCCACAACTTCCCGCGCCTGACGCTCGTGGGCGTGGTGGATGCGGACTTGGGCCTGCGCGGCGGCGACCTGCGCGCGGCCGAGCGGACCTATCAGCTGCTGGCCCAGGCCACGGGCCGGGCGGGGCGGGCGGATCGGCCGGGCCGCGCCCTGCTGCAGACCTGGACGCCCGAGCATCCGGTGTTGCAGGCGCTGGCGGCGGGCGACCGCGACGCCTTCGTCGAGGCGGAGATGGCCGAGCGCGAGGCGGCCTCCCTGCCGCCGCACGGCCGTCTGGCGGCGCTGATCCTGTCCAGCGAGAACGCCATGGCGGTCGAGAAGGTCGCCCGCGACCTGGCCGAGGCCATCCCCAACGCCGAGCGGTTGGAGGTCTACGGCCCCGCCGACGCGCCGCTGGCGCTGGTGCGCGGGCGGCGGAGGAAGCGGCTGCTGGTGCGGGCCGATCGGGACGTGAACCTGCAGGCCTTCCTGCGCGCCTGGCTGGCGCGGGTGAAGGTTCCGGCGTCGGTGCGGCTGACGGTGGACGTGGATCCGTACAGCTTTTTGTAGGGCGCTTTTTATGAGGCGCTATCGCTCGCCGCGCGGCGGCTCGCTGCTTGAGCGCAGGCCCAGGCCTTGTCCCGCCGTCATCCTCGGGCTTGACCCGAGGATCCAGTCCCTCGACGCTCAAACATGGATGCGCGAAGTCCCTGCGCGGCGGTCGTGATGAATGACGTGGCGTTTGCTGGATCCTCGGGTCAAGCCCGAGGATGACGGCTGAAAGGGGCGAGGCGGCGAGGGAGGAGGGCGCTCGCCCTACCGCGGCCCGGTCAGCCGGATCTCGAACAGGCTGGGCCAGTTCTTGCCGGTGACGAACAGGCGGCGGTTCTGCGCGTCCCAGGCGATGCCGTTCAGCACGTCGTCGACCGGATCCTTCACCTGATCCTTGGGCAGCAGGCCGCTGAGGTCGATGACGCCGACCACGCGGCCGGACTCTGGGTCGATGCGGACGATGTAGTCGGTCTGCCAGACGTTGGCCCAGACCTCGCCGTCGATCCATTCCAGTTCGTTCAACTGGCGCACCGGGCGGCCGTTCAGGGTGACGGAGACGCGGCCGGTCTCGGCCTGGGTGTCGGGATCGAGGAAGCGCAGGGCCGCCGATCCGTCCGACAGGATCAGGCGCGTCCCGTCGTGCGTCAGCCCCCAGCCTTCGCCCGCATAGGCGAAGCGGGAGACGGGCTTCAGGTCGTCCGCATCCCAGATGAAGCCGACGCCGTTGATCCAGGACAGGGAGAAGACGCGGCCGTCGTTCTCGGTCAGGCCTTCGCCGAAATATTCAGGATCGAGATCGCGCTTCTGCAGCACGACGCCGTCCTCCAGCCGCACGCGGCGCACGCTGGAAGGGTTGCGGCCGGTGCTCTCGATCAGCACGCCGTCGCGAATGACCAGCCCCTGGGTGAAGGCGGTCGGGTCGTGGGGGAAGGTTCGCACCACCTCATAGCCGTAGACCGGAACGCGAGCCGGTGCGGGCTGAGGGGAAGAAGAAGGGGCCGGCCCCGGCGCTTGCGCCGCCGCTGACGCGGGAAGCGCCAGCAGAAGCATCGCCAGGACCGGCCCGATACGCACGTTTAGACGCCGGGCTCGGCGGTTTCGGCCTTGTTGAGGGCGGCCTGAGCGGCTTCCTCGGCCTGGTTCTTTCTGATCTGGGCGTTGCGCGACCACATGTTTAGGCCCTCGACCAGGGCCGAGAAGGCCATGGCGGCGTAGATGTAGCCCTTGGGCACGTGGACGCCGAAGCCGTCGGCGATCAGCACGGCGCCGATCATCAGCAGGAAGCCCAGGGCCAGCATGACCACGGTCGGGTTCTTGTCGATGAAGTTGGCCAGCGGATCGGCGGCCAGCAGCATGACGGTCACGGCGATGATGACCGCGATCATCATGATCGGGATGTGATCGGTCATGCCCACGGCGGTCAGGATGGAGTCCACCGAGAACACCAGGTCCAGCAGGATGATCTGGAAGATGGCCGAACCGACGTTGTTGATGACGACGTCCTTCTTGTCCTTCTCCAGCATGTCGTTCGACGGGGTGACGTCGACGGCGTGGTGGATCTCCTTGGTGGCCTTCCAGACCAGGAAGAGGCCGCCGGCGATCAGGATCAGATCGCGCCAGGAGAAGGCGGTGTCGAAGGTCTCGCCGTGGAAGCCCAGGTCGAAGACCGGCTGGGTCAGGCCGACGATCCAGCCGATGGTGGCCAGAAGGCCCAGGCGCATGATCAACGCCAGGCCGATGCCGATCCGGCGCGTGCGCTGGCGGTGCTCGGGCGGGAGCTTGTTCGAGAGGATCGAGATGAAGATCAGGTTGTCGATCCCCAGCACCACCTCCATGACCACGAGGGTCACAAGGGCCGCCCAGGCGGCGGGATCGGTCAACAGCGGGGTTATGCTTTCGAGCATCGGGGTTCCTGAAGGGTGTTGGAAGTTTTTCGGTAACGGGAGCGTGAGCGCGCATCAAGCGTCGGATGGCGTCGTCGTCGTCGCAGGCCCTCCTGTCGAACCCAGCTTGACCGGTCCTATTCGACCAAAGAGAGCGCGGGTGCGGCGTTATCGTTCCGCGCCCCTCGGTTGCGAGGCGAGGCCTTGCATGGTATCAGCCGCGCGGCTTTAGCGAAGGGCGTATCGAAAGATGCGTCCCCAGCGTGCTTTCTACAAGCATTTCAGGCCCTTGACTGGCGCAGGCGACTGCGGCCGGTCTTGATCCAAACGCTTCAGACGCGGACCAAATATAAGTGGCGGACGATTTCAGGACGACGGAAGTCGGCGGACGGTATGCACAAGCGCTGTTCGACCTCGCGGACGAGACGGGGGCGCTCGACGCCGTGCGCGCCGATCTGGCTGCGCTAAAGGCGGCCTGGCTGGACAGCGCGGACCTGCGCCGTCTCGCCACCTCGCCCGTCGTGGCGTCGGCGGATCAGGCCAAGGGCCTGGCCGCCATCGCCGACAAGGCCAAGTTCAATGTGACGACGCGCAACTTCCTGGGCCTGCTGGGCCAGAACGGTCGCGCGTCGGACCTGCCGGGCGTGATCGCCGGCTTCGAGGCGCTCTACGCCAAGAAGACGGGCGTCGTGGCCGCCGAGGTGGTTTCGGCCGTGGCGCTGAGCGCCGCCCAGACCAAGAAGATCCAGGCCGAGCTGCGCGCCGCCCTGGGTCGCGATCCCGAACTGACCGCCCGCGTCGATCCGACGATTCTGGGCGGCCTGAAGGTCAAGGTGGGCTCGAAGCTGTTCGACGCCTCGCTGAAGACCAAGCTCGACCAGATGACCTTTGCGCTGAAGCGCGCCTAAGCCCCGAATTCCAGATCAAGCCGGGCCAGCGGGCCCGCACCGAAGACGAAAGCCGAAAGAGCCAATCATGGATATCCGCGCCGCCGAAATCTCGGCCATCCTCAAGTCGCAGATCGCCAACTTCGGCGTGGAAGCCGACGTTTCCGACGTCGGCCAGGTGCTGTCGGTCGGCGACGGCATCGCGCGCATTCACGGTCTGGACAACGTTCAGGCCGGTGAAATGGTCGAGTTCACCAAGGCCGGGGTGAAGGGCATGGCTCTGAACCTGGAACGCGACAACGTCGGCGCCGTGATCTTCGGCGCTGACGCCGCCATCGCCGAAGGCGACGACGTGCGCCGCCTGGGCGAGATCGTGGACGTGCCGGTCGGCAAGGGCCTGCTGGGCCGCGTCGTCAACCCGCTGGGCGAGCCGATCGACGGCAAGGGCCCGATCCAGTTCACCGAACGTCGCCGCGTCGATGTGAAGGCCCCCGGCATCATCCCGCGCAAGTCGGTTCACGAGCCGATGCAGACGGGCATGAAGGCCATCGACACCCTGATCCCGGTCGGCCGCGGCCAGCGCGAGCTGATCATCGGCGACCGTCAGGTCGGTAAGACCGCCGTCGCCATCGACACCATCCTGAACCAGAAGGCCGTCAACAAGTCGGACGACGAGTCCGCCAAGCTGTACTGCATCTACGTCGCCATCGGCCAAAAGCGCTCGACCGTGGCCCAGATCGTCAAGACCCTCGAAGAGTCGGGCGCGCTGGAATACACCATCGTCGTCGCCGCCACGGCCTCGGAACCGGCCCCGCTGCAGTTCCTGGCTCCGTTCGCCGGCACCGCCATGGGCGAGTATTTCCGCGACAACGGCATGCACGGCCTGATCATCTATGACGATCTGTCGAAGCAAGCTGTTGCGTATCGCCAGATGTCGCTGCTGCTGCGCCGTCCGCCGGGCCGTGAAGCCTATCCGGGCGACGTCTTCTACCTGCACAGCCGCCTGCTGGAGCGTTCGGCCAAGCTGAACGAGGACTACGGCTCGGGCTCGCTGACGGCCCTGCCGATCATCGAAACCCAGGCCAACGACGTGTCGGCCTACATCCCGACCAACGTGATCTCGATCACCGACGGCCAGATCTTCCTGGAATCGGACCTGTTCTATCAGGGCATCCGTCCGGCCGTGAACGTCGGCATCTCGGTGTCGCGCGTGGGCTCCTCGGCCCAGATCAAGGCCATGAAGCAGGTCGCCGGTTCGATTAAGGGCGAACTGGCCCAGTATCGTGAAATGGCCGCCTTCGCGAAGTTCGGCTCGGACCTGGACATCTCGACCCAGAAGCTGCTGGCGCGCGGCGCCCGCCTGACCGAGCTGCTGAAGCAGCCGCAGTATTCGCCGCTGGCCGTCGAAGAGCAGGTCGTGTCGATCTACGCCGGCACGCGCGGCTATCTGGACGGCATCGCCGTCTCGGACGTCGGCCGCTTCGAGAGCGAACTGCTGGCCCGCGTTCACGCCAACCACGCCTCGCTGCTGGACGGCATCCGCACCAAGAAGGCCCTGACGCCCGAGCTGGAAGCCGAGCTGAAGGACATCCTGGCGGCCTTCGCCAAGACCTTCGCCTAACCGTTCGGCCCTGTAGTCAAAGGAAGAGCAGAGCCGGATGGCTAGCCTCAAGGAAATGCGCGATCGGATCGGAAGCGTCAAAGCGACGCAGAAGATCACGAAAGCCATGCAGATGGTCGCGGCGGCCAAGCTGAAGCGCGCCCAGGAGCAGGCGGAGAACGCCCGCCCCTATGCGTCGCGGATGGCCTCGGTCATCGCCAACCTGGCGGCCGGCGTCGGCGACGACGGCCCGCGCCTGATGACCGGAACCGGCGCCGACCAGAAGCATCTGGTCGTCGTCGCCACGGCCGACAAGGGCCTGGCGGGCGGTTTCTCGACCAACGTCATCCGCGCTGCGCGCGACCACATCAACAGCCTGATCGCCAACGGCAAGACGGTCGAGATCGTGGCCGTCGGCCGCAAGTCGCGCGACCAGCTGAGCCGCCTGTTCGGCGACAAGGTCGTCAAGACCTTCGAACTGAGCGAGCACAAGACGGTGGGTCTGCATTCGGCCCAGCCGATCGCCGAACTGCTGGCCGAAAAGTTCGAGGCGGGCGAGGCCGACAAGGTCACCCTCTTCTACAGCCAGTTCAAGTCGGTGATCTCTCAGGTCCCGTCGCTGCGTCAGCTGGCCCCGGCCGAAGTCGACGCGGACGCCTCGGCCGACGCCGGCGCGCTCTATGAATATGAGCCGTCGGAAGAGGACATCCTCGAGACCCTGCTGCCGCGCAACCTGACGACGCAGATCCTGGCCGCCCTTCTGGAAAACCAGGCCGGCTTCTTCGGCGCCCAGATGGCTGCGATGGACAACGCCACGCGCAACGCGGGCGATCTCATCAGCGCCCTGACGCTGCAGTACAACCGTTCCCGCCAGGCTCAGATCACCACCGAGCTGATCGAGATCATCGCCGGCGCTGAAGCGCTCTGATCCCGACACAGCTGACATTCGACACGGACAAGCACCGATGACCGACACCACCGCCCCGAAGAAACCCGCCGCCAAAAAGCCGGCCGCACCTAAGAAGGCCGCCGCTCCGAAGGCCGCCGCCGCCGTCACGGCCCAGGGCAAGATCGCCCAGGTCATCGGCGCCGTCGTCGACGTTGAGTTCGACGGCCACCTGCCGGGCATCCTGAACGCTCTGGAAACCCAGAACGTCGACCAGAAGACGGGCGAGCCCTTCACTCTGGTTCTGGAAGTCGCCCAGCACCTGGGTGAGAACATGGTCCGCACCATCGCCATGGACACGACCGAAGGTCTGACGCGCGGCCAGGCTGTCGTCGACACCGGCAAGTCGATCATGGCGCCGGTCGGTCCGGGCACCCTGGGCCGCATCATGAACGTCGTCGGCCAGCCGATCGACGAAGCCGGTCCGATCAAGACCACCGAGTTCCGCCCGATCCACCGCGAGGCGCCTTCGTTCGAAGAGCAGTCGACCTCGTCGGAAATCCTGGTCACGGGCATCAAGGTCATCGACCTGATCTGCCCCTACACCAAGGGCGGCAAGACCGGCCTGTTCGGCGGCGCCGGCGTCGGCAAGACCGTCACCATGCAGGAACTGATCAACAACATCGCCAAGGCTTACGGCGGTTATTCGGTTCTGGCCGGCGTGGGCGAACGCACCCGCGAAGGCAACGACCTGTATCACGAGATGATCGAGTCGAACGTGAACGTCGCCGGCGGCGGCGAAGGCTCCAAATGCGCCCTGGTTTACGGCCAGATGAACGAGCCCCCCGGCGCCCGCGCCCGCGTGGCCCTGACCGGCCTGGCCCAGGCCGAATACTTCCGCGATGAAGAGGGCAAGGACGTCCTGCTGTTCATCGACAACATCTTCCGCTTCACGCAGGCCGGTTCGGAAATGTCGGCTCTGCTGGGCCGCATCCCGTCGGCCGTGGGCTATCAGCCGACGCTGGCCACCGAGATGGGCAACCTGCAGGAGCGCATCACCTCGACGCAGAAGGGCTCGATCACCTCGATCCAGGCCATCTACGTTCCCGCCGACGACCTGACCGACCCGGCGCCCGCCGCCTCGTTCGCCCACTTGGACGCGACCACGGTTCTGAACCGCGACATCGCCGCCCAGGCCATCTTCCCGGCCGTGGACCCGCTGGACTCCACCTCGCGGATCATGGACCCGCTGGTCATCGGCGAAGAGCACTACCGCGTCGCCCGCCGCGTGCAGGAAACCCTGCAGCAGTACAAGGCGCTGAAGGACATCATCGCCATCCTGGGCATGGACGAGCTGTCGGAAGACGACAAGCTGATCGTGTCGCGCGCCCGCAAGATCCAGCGCTTCCTGTCGCAGCCCTTCTTCGTGGCTGAGCAGTTCACCGGCTCGCCGGGCAAGTTCGTCGAACTGGCCGACACCATCCGCTCGTTCAAGGCGATCTGCGACGGCGAATACGACCACCTGCCGGAAGCCGCCTTCTACATGGTCGGCGCCATCGAAGAAGCGGTCGAGAAGGCCGCCAAGATGGCTGCGGAAGCCTAAGTCATGGCCGGTAAGCTGAACTTCTCCCTCGTCGCCCCGGAACGCGAAGTCTTCGCCGGTTCGGTCGATCAGGTCGATGCGCCGGGCGTCGAGGGCGACTTCGGCGTCCTGCCGGGCCACGCGCCCTTCATGACCACCCTGCGCGAAGGCGTGGTGACGGTCTATGACGGCGCCCAGCGCCGCCGCTTCGAGGTCAAGGGGGGCTTCGCCGACGTCAACGGCGAAGGCCTGACCATCCTGGCCGAAGAGGCTTCGGAGCTCGTCGCGAACTAAAGGTTGGCAAGGCTGAAACGATCAAAGGCCCCTCGCTCCGGCGGGGGGCCTTTTTCGTGCGCGATGTGATGCGCTGCCTTCCTCTATTCCGCCACTACTCCCCTACTCTGCCGTCATCCTCGGGCTTGACCCGAGGATCCAGCCGTCCGCCTGCGGAACCTTGGCCAGGTGGAGCGCGCCCCGCACTGGATCCTCGGGTCAAGCCCGAGGATGACGGCGTGGGAAGAAGGCGGGGGAAGAGGAGGCTGGCTAGCCCTACAGCGCCCATTCCCCGAACACCCGCGCCACCTGCTCATAGACCGGGCGCTTGAACGGCACGATCAGGCCGGGCGCCTCTTCCAGCCGCCCCCAGCGCCAGGCGTCGAATTCCGGCTCGCCGTGGGCGTTCAGGTCGATCTCGTCCTCGGCGCCGGTCAGGCGGAAGGCGAACCACTGCTGGCGCTGGCCCTTCAGCCCCTTCCAACTCTTGGGGCTCGGCAGGCCCTCGGGGAAGTCATAGGGAATCCACTCGCTCGTGCGGCCCAGCAGGGCGATGGAGCGCACCCCCGTCTCCTCGTGCAGTTCGCGGCGGGCGGCGGCTTCCAGGTCTTCGCCGTCGTCGACGCCGCCCTGAGGGAACTGCCAGTTCCACGGCTCGGGCGTGTCGGCGCGGCGGCCGAACCAGACCTGACCGGCCGGATTGAACAGGACGACCCCGACGTTGGGGCGATAGAGGGACAGATCGACAGCGTTCATGCCTTCTCGCATACGCCGCCGCCCTCTCGGGGGCTAGGCGTCAACGTCCGGGAAAGGGAGCACGTCTAGGGTGGCGTCATGGACAGACGTCATCTGATCGGCCTGACTCTGAGCAGTGTGGCGCTGGGCGGCCTCGCGCTGGCGGGCGCGGCGCAAGCTTCGCCCGAGAAGAGCGGGGGCGGCAAGGGCGGCTATCTGTCCCTGCCGACCGCCACGGCCACCGTGCTGCGCCGCGACGGGCGACGCGGGGTGATGACGGTCGAGACGGGTCTTGATGTCGCCGACGGCGCCCTGATGGAGCGGGCGCAGCAGTCCCAGCCGCGCCTCAGCGCCGCCTACAATGAAGTGGTCCGCATCGCCGCCGAGCGGCTGTTGCCGGACGCGCCGCCGAACGTGGAATGGCTGGTCGTCGCCTTGCAGCACGCCACCGACGCCATTCTGGGCAAGCCGGGGGCCAAGCTGCTGCTGGGCACGGTGATGGTGGTTTGAGGCATTGCTGAGGGGCCTGCCGCCCTGGGGGCGACTTGAGGCCCGCGCCCTCAGTCCTGCGTCGGGTCGGGGCGGCTCGTGTCGCCGTAGGTCATGGCCAGGAAGACGTCTTCCAGGTCCGGGTCTTCGGTGGCGATGTCCTTGATGGTCACGCCCGCCGCACGGACGGCGGCCAGCACCTGTTCGACGCTGGACTCGCCTGTCCGATAGGTGACGACGAAGGCGCCGTTGGCGCGCGGGGCGACCGCAAAGCCGTTCAGGGCGGGCAGGGTCTCGGGCGCCGTCTCGGGCGTCACCACGACGTTGCGGGTGTCCAGCCGCTTCAGCAACTGTTCGGTCGGCTCGCAGGCCACGACCTCGCCCCGGTTGATGATGGCGATGGTGTCGCATAGCTCCTGCGCCTCTTCGAGGTAGTGGGTGGTCAGGATCACCGTCACCCCTTCCTCGTTGATCTTGCGGACGTACTCCCACAGCTGACGGCGCAGTTCGACGTCCACGCCCGCCGTCGGCTCGTCCAGGATCAGGACCGGCGGGTTATGCACCAGGGCCTTGGCCACCATCAGGCGCCGCTTCATGCCGCCGGACAGGGCGCGGACATAGGCGTTGGCCTTGTCCGACAGGCCCAGGGCCGCCAGCAGTTCGTCCGAGCGCCGCTCGTTCGCCGGCACGCCATAGAAGCCCGCCTGCACCTCCAGCGCCTCGCGCGGGGTGAAGAAGACGTCGGCGACGATCTCCTGCGGCACCACGCCGAGCGCCGAGCGGGCGTCGCGCGCCTCATGGTCGATGTCGCGATCCCAGATGCGGACCGTGCCCTCGGACTTGTTCACCACGCCGGCGATGATGTTGATCAGGGTCGACTTGCCCGCGCCGTTGGGCCCCAGCAGGCCGAACATCGAGCCGCGCGGCACCGTCAGATCGACCCCGCGCAGGGCCGTCTTCGGCGGCGACTTGCGCGAGCCCTTGTAGGTCTTCTTCAGCCCCCTGACCTCGATGGCGTTGACGGGCAGGCGGGGCTCTTGGGTCATGGCGCGGACTTCAACTCGGGCAGGGCGGGGCGGACGGCATAGGTAGGGCGCGCGGGGCCGTTCGCCAAGCCGCTGGCGCGTATGGGGGACAAGGTTGCGAGACGATATGTAAATGGTGCTTGACGTGTGTGAGCGACATGTCTAGGCTGCTTGTCATAAAGACAACTTTCATAGACGAGGACACGCCATGACCACCGCCGTCGCCGCCCGCAAACCCCTGACCCGCACCCGCATCATCGGCTTCGCCGCCATGAGCGTCTGCGCCGTCGGCTACGCCGGCTTCGCCCTGGCCCTGCTGGCGGGCAAGCTGGACTATCTGCCGATGGCCCAGGCGGCGATCATCGCCGCGGTCGCCGCCGTGATCGGCGAGATCGGCCTGTGGGTCGGGGCGGGCTGCCTGGGCCTGACCCTGTTCAAGAAGCGCAAGGCCCTGTTCGACAAGGTGATGGGCCGCAAGGCCGCGCCCTCTGACGTTTGACCTGACGGTCCGGTCCGCCTAGGAACGGCGCAAAGCCTTTCCAGACCGGACCGGATCATGCCTCCCCGCCATCTCGACGCCGTCATTCCTCCGCCCGAAGAAGTCGTGGTCTCGACCAAGCGCGTCGCCTGCGACGGCGGCGGCGGGGCTCTGGGCCATCCGCTGGTCTATATGGACATGGGCGAGGACGACTTCATCGAGTGCGGCTATTGCGACCGCCGCTTCGTGCTGTCCGACCATCCGCACCCCGAGAGCGAATATCTCGATCCGGCGGCCCGTCCGCCCGAGGCGCACTGAGGCCGGCCGTGCGTTATCTGCACACGATGGTCCGGGTGAAGGATCTGGACGCTTCGATGCGCTTCTACCGCGACCTGCTGGGTCTGGAGGAGACGCGCCGCGCGGATTACGAGGCCGGGCGCTTCACCCTGGTCTATCTGGCCGCGCCCGCTGACAAGGCCCGCGCCGAAGCGGAAAAGTCGCCCGAGGTCGAGCTGACCTACAACTGGGACGACCAGGACTACGACGGCGGTCGCAACTTCGGCCATCTGGCGTTTCAGGTCGACGACATCTACGCCGCCTGCCAGCGGCTGATGGACGGCGGCGTGGTCGTCAACCGTCCGCCGCGCGACGGCCACATGGCCTTCGTCCGCTCGCCGGACGGCATCTCGATCGAGCTGCTGCAGGCGGGCGAGCGCCTGGCCCCGGCCGAGCCCTGGGCTTCCATGCCGAACGTGGGGGCCTGGTGAGCGTTTCGGCGCGGCTGATCCTGGGTCTGGCGGTCCTGAGCCTGGGCGCCTGCGCCTCGGTGACGGAGACCAATCCGGCGCGGACGGCCACGGACATGCTGCTGGTCAACCGCGCCGCCGACCGCGCGGTCGAGGGTCTGACCCTGCCGATCCCGCAGGGCGCGCGCGTCTTCGTCGATGAGACCTATTTCCAGGCCGAGAACGCCCGCTATGCGCTGAGCGCCATCCGCGCCGCCCTGTCGGAAGCGGGCTACGCCATCGTGCGCGAGCGCGGCGAGGCCGACGCCATCTTCGAGGTGCGCGCCGGGGCGCTGTCGCTGGACCAACTGCGCCGGGTGGTGGGCATTCCCGACATGCGGGTGCCCATCAACGAGAGCCTGAACGTCGTCTCTCTGCCGGAGCTGTCGCTCTACTCCAACCGCGACCGCATGGGCGTGGCCGAGTTCTCGGGCTTCCTCTACGACGCCCGCACGGGGATGCCGCTGGGCGCCGTCACGCCGATGATCGGCCAGTACAAGATCCGCAGCCACAAGGCCTTCATGATGATCACCTGGGGCCAGCAGCTGGCCCAGCCGGGCGAGCGCGATCCGGGCTCGAGCTGGAAGGAATTCTAGCGCGGTCTCTCGCTCCGTTCGCGGAGCGAGACAGCCGCTTCGGACCGTGTTAGGGCGCAGGTGAGCATAAGGCGTTGGCCGCGCTCATCTGTTCGCCGCCGCCGCAAGAGACGCCCTTGTCCTTCTTCCACGCCGGTCCCGCGCCGAAAGGCTCCGGTCTTCGCCGAGGCGCCCTGCGCGACGGGCTGGACCTGGCGCCGGGGATGAAGGTCGGCCTGTTCGGCGGCTCGTTCAATCCGGCCCACGACGGCCACGCCCATGTGGCGGCCACCGCCATGCAGCGGCTGGACCTGGACCGGGTGGTCTGGCTGGTCTCGCCGCAGAACCCGCTGAAATCCAACCACGAGACCGCGCCGCTGGTCGAGCGCATGGCCTCGGCGCGCGCCGTGGCGGCGAGCGTCGGCCCGGCTATGATCGTTTCGGATTTCGAGACGCGGGCGGGCACGGGCTGGACCGTCGACACCCTGCGCGCCATCGTCGCCCGCCATCCGGGCGTGCACTTCGTCTGGCTGATGGGATCGGACAATCTGGCGGGCTTCCATCGCTGGCGCGGCTGGACCGACATCATGCGGCTGATGCCGGTGGCGGTGATCGCGCGGCCGGGCAGCCTGTTGGACAGCCGCACGGCCCCGGCGGCGGCGCGGTTCGCCCGCTATCGCATTCCCGCCGCCCAGGCCGGACTGCTTCCCAATCTGGAAGCGCCGGCCTGGACCTATCTGACGGCGCCGCTGAATCACCGCTCCTCCACCGCCATCCGCGCGACGCGCGCGGCGGGGTGAAGGCGCGGGCCTGATCCGTCAGTGCGCCGTGCGCGGCGCCCGCGAAGACGAGTGGTAGCTGAGGATGCGCCATTCGCCGTTGCGCCGCTCCAGCACGCTGGTGGCGACGCCTTGCCGCTCGACCGGGGCGCGGGCGGCGTCCTTGAAGGCGATGCGGAAGCGATAGGTCTCGGTCGCATAGGCCGTGTCGCCGGCGATGACGACGCGCACGACCGGGTCGATCATCTCGAAGGCCGAGAAGACCAGCAACTCCGGCCCCAGGTGATGCTCCAGATAGCGGGCGAAGTCGCCCTCGACGCCGCCCTGTTCGAACACCTGGGAGTCCGGCCAGAAGAAGCGGGCGGCGGCCGGAGCGTCCAGGGCGCTGAGGCTGGCGCGATAGCCTTGCAGCACGGCTAGAACCTCGGCCTGCGGCGCCGAGCGCGCGGCGCTGGCCGACTGTGCGGCCTTGGGGGCGGGCTCGTGAGCGGATGCGGCGGGGGCGTGGGCGATCATGAAGCCGGCCAGGATGGCGGGCAGGGCGGCGGCGGGCAGACGGTTCATCCGGTTTCTCCTTGGGTGAGCGGGGCGCCGGCGCGCGCGCCGGGACGGTTGAGCCAGCGACGCAGGAGCCTGCGGCCAGGCTGTTCGACGGCGATGTGGATCACGGCGGCGGCGGCGAGGGTGAGGGCCAGCAACGCGGCCAGTTCGAGCGGGCTCATGCGGTAGTCGCCGTCCAGGCCCAGCAGCGCCTGCATCGCATTGCGCCAGACCATCACCAGCGGAATGTGGACCAGGTAGAGGGCGTAGGAGGCCTCGCCCGCGAACAGCCAGACGGGGTTCGACAGGACGGTGCGCGCCCCGGACTTGGCCAGCAGGGCCAGGCTGAGGATCAGCGGCCCGGCCAGGGCCACGATCAGCCGGTCGTCCAGCGTGGCCTGCATGGCGGCCAACATGGCCAGGCTGGCGAGGATCACGACGCCGATCGCGGCCCTGGGGCTGAGGCGCAGGCGCTGGCCCAGGAAGTAGAGACCGATGCCGAACAGGAATTCAGGCAGAATTCTCAGAACGCCCAGATTGTCTTCGGCGCGCGGCAGGATGACGCCGAAGGCCATGCGGTAGCCGGCGTCCAACACAGCGAACAGCGCGATCGCCAGGGCGATCAGGACGACGGGGCGATCCCTCAGGCGCAAGGCGATCCAGGCGTAGACGGGGAAGATCAGATAGGCGAACCACTCGGCGGACAAGGACCAGGCGGGGCCGTTCCACAGCACCATGGTGGAGCGTGGGAACCAGGCCTGGGTCAGCAGCACGGACTGGATGAAGTCGGGCGCGTTGAAACGGCCAGGCTCCAGGCTGACGCCGACCAGGCCCGCGCCTAGCACCATGACCAGCATCCCCAGCATGATGGCGGCGTGGGCCGGATAGATGCGGGCGAACCGCGCGACGATGAAGCGCCTATAGTCCGGCGGGCCTTCGCCCTGCAGATAGACGTGGGCGAGGATGAAGCCCGACAGGATGAAGAAGACGTCGACTCCCAGACGCGCCCGGTTCAGCAGGCCGGCGGCCTCGGGCGGCAGGGTCCACATCAGCTGATAGTGGAAAAGCACCACCCCCAGCGCCAGCAGGAAGCGGACGCTGGTCAGCGGCTCCATCACCGGGGGGAAGGGGTGGGGCGGCGCACGGTCTGACGCCCCGGCCGCCTTGCTTTCGCGCGCAGGCGCAGGCCTGGCGACGGCTTCATTCCTGGTCACGGCAGCGCCCCTCCACGAGCCTGGTTCATGATCCGTCTACGCAGTTTTACGGCGCGCCCCTCGCCGAAGGCCGGCCGGAAGGGAGGCGCGGGGGCGCTCGTCCCTGGCGTGGGTGACGTTTTGCACGAGGCGTGCTATCATCGGCTTTTAGTAATCGCCTCGGAGCCCTCCGCTGACCCCCTCGACCGCGCACGATGCGCAAGACGCCGTTTCGAACGCGGCGCACGAAATGGACCTGATGGATTCCGTCCATTCCGAAGACGGTCAGGCCGAGGACGGCCCCAGTAGCGACGAGCGCCAGCCTCTGCCGGTCGGCGCGACCGCGCTGGAGAAGGCCATCCTCGCCAAACTCGACGACGACAAGGCCCAGGACATCGTCCTGATCGACCTGCGCGGCAAGAGCCCGATGACCGACGCCATGATCGTGGCTTCGGGTCGCTCGCACCGCCACGTCGGCGCCATCGCCGACCACCTGCTGCGCCTGTTCAAGGAACTGGGCCTGGGCAAGGTGAAGGTCGAGGGCCTGCCGCACTGCGACTGGGTGCTGCTGGATGCAGGCGACGTCATCGTCCACCTGTTCCGCCCGGAAGTGCGCACCTTCTACAACATCGAAAAGATCTGGGCGGTCGACAGCGCCCACCGCGGCGGCCCCGCCCGGGACTGACCTCATGAAACTGGCGATCGCGGCCATCGGCAAGCCGGGCCGCGGTCCCGAGGCCGCCCTGGCTGACGACTACGCCCGGCGGGCCACACTGTCGGGGCGGCCCCTGGGTCTGGGGCCCCTCGAACTCATCGACCTTGAGCCGAAGAAGCCCGGCAAGGCGCCGGAGGCCGAGCTGCTGCTGGCCGCCGCCGAGGGCGCGCACCTGATCGCCTGCGACGAGCGGGGGCGCACCTATTCCTCGCGCGCCTTCGCCGACCATGTGGCGGCCCTGCGCGATCAGGGCGAGCGGCGGCTGGTGTTCGTCATCGGCGGCGCCGACGGTCTGGACGAGAGCGTGCGCCGCGCCGCGCGCTCGACCCTGGCGTTCGGACCGCAGACCTGGCCCCACGCCCTGGCGCGCGCCATGCTGGCCGAGCAGATCTATCGGGCCGTGACCATCCTGGCCGGTTCGCCCTATCATCGCGACTGATGCGATCCGGGGCCGTTCTTCTCCTGACCTCCTCTTGCCTGCTGCTGGTCCTTGCCGGACCGGCGGCCGGCCAGCGCACGGCCCAGCCGAACGCCGAACTGACCCGGCTTCAGGCTGAGTATCGCGACGAGACCGCCCGCGCTCGCCGTCTGAGGGCCGAGGCCGCCGCCGCC
>DJDA01000087.1:13077-13369 GCA_002430835.1 Brevundimonas sp. UBA5936 | reverse complement strand
CGCTGTCCTGCGGCGACAGGGCCGCCGCCATCCCGCCCTGCGCCCACGCCGAGGAGCAGGCGCTCAACAACGGCTCGGGCGTCACCACCAGCACCTGCGAGCGCGCCGCTTCGGCCTCCAGCGCCGCCGACAGGCCCGCCAGCCCGCCGCCGATGATCAGAGGACCGTCATGCCGGATGCGCGCCATTCGCCTAGCGGCCTCCCAGCCCGAAGAACCGCAGGCCCATCTCGAACGCCGGTTCGACCGCCCCGCCCGTCAGCGGCAGCAGGGCGCCGATCGCCGCCGCCGCGC
>DJDA01000087.1:0-12941 GCA_002430835.1 Brevundimonas sp. UBA5936 | reverse complement strand
CGTCCAGCGGCGGCGCAGGCAGCAGGTTCAGCAGATTGATCATGGCGATGAAGAAGGCGCCCATCAGCCATTCCGGCGACTTCAGCGCCAGGCCCGCGGCCACGAAGGGGATCATGGCCAACAGGCCGAACGCCGGCCCCGCCAGCGACACCAGCACCCCGTGCCACTCGCTCTTCGGCTCGCGCTGGCCCTTCGCCAGCCCGCCCAGGAATGGGATGATGTAGATGCGCGCCGGCCCCATGCCGACCCGGTTCATCGCCAGCACATGGCCGTACTCGTGCACGAACAGGCCGAACAGCACCGCCCCCGCCACGACCCAGCTGCCGGTCAGGAACCACAGGAAACCCGCCATCAGCAGGGTCGAGACCACCGCCCAGACCGGGTGCTGGCCCTTGTCCTCCTGCGGCGCCTCATGGCGCGCGCTGTAGCGGGGCGCATCGCGTGAAGACGCAGGCGCCGCCTCTTCCGGCTGCGGATCCCACGGTCCGGGTTTACGGCCGCCGGAGGGAAGGGTGTTGTCTGTATCGCTCATGGATTCGAACTGGGCGCACGGCGACGGCCCCGCAACGGGCCGCGTCGCCGCAGGGCCGTCAGATCAGCTCCACATCAACATGATGCCGCGCCTTGACCAGGTCATAGCGCGCGGGCTTCGACGGCGGCGGCAGGTCGATCATCCGCTGCACCGCCAGAGCCGCCTTCTCCAGCATCTCTTCCGGCACCGTCACCTCGAACTGCATGTGCAGCAGGCAGTCGCGGATGTTCTCCAGCGTGATGCGCTTCATGTGCGGACACAGGTTGCAGGGGCCGACGAACTCCACCTCGGGCACGTCGCCCTTGATGTTCGAGGCCATGGAGCATTCGGTGATCAGCACCACCCGCTTGGGCCGACGCTGCTCGACATATTCCGTCATGGCGGCGGTCGAACCGGCGAAGTCGGCGGCGCGCAGGATCTCTTCGGGGCATTCCGGGTGAGCCAGCACCTCAGCGTCCGGCCAGGCGTCGCGCATGTCGGCGATGTCCTGCGTCGTGAAGCGCTTGTGCACCTCGCAGTGGCCCGCCCAGGCGATGATGCCCACCGTCGTCTGCGCCGCCACATTGCGCGCCAGATATTCGTCGGGGATCAGGATGACCTTGTCGACGCCCCACTCCTTCGCCGCCCATTCGACGACCTGAACGGCGTTGGCGCTGGTGCAGCAAATGTCGGTCTCGGCCTTCACATCGGCCGTGGTGTTCACATAGGTGACGACCGGCAGGCCCGGATGCCGCTCCTTGATCAGCCGCACGTCCGCCCCCGTGATCGAGGACGCCAGCGAACAGCCCGCGCGCAGGTCGGGGATCAGCACCGTCTTGTCCGGCGACAGGATCTTGGACGTCTCGGCCATGAAGTGAACGCCCGCCTGAACGATCACTTTCGCTGTCGAATTGGCGGCCTCCTTTGCCAGCCCCAGGCTGTCGCCGACATAGTCGCCCACGCCGTGAAAGATCTCGGGCGTCATATAGTTGTGGGCCAGGATGACCGCGTCGCGCTCGCGCTTCAGCCGGTTGATCTCGCTGATCAGCCGCGCCTGCTGCGGCCACTCCAGCGGGGTGACATGGTCCTTGACCTTCTCCCACACCGGGGCGGTCTCTTCCGCCAGTTCCTTCGACAGACCGAAAGCGCCGTCCGCCATCGTCCCTACTCCCTCAACGACCGTCTGCGCGGCTCCGACTTATGCTCAAAGTTAGCATAAGCAGGCGCAATGTAGGCTGTTCCGCACACGGCGCAAGGGAAATCGGCTCAGTCTTCCAGGGTGAACAGGGCGTCCAGCGGCACGCCCAGCGCCTGCGCCAGCGTCAGGGCCACCAGCACCGACGGGGTGAAGACTTCGTTCTCCACCGTATTCACCGTCTTGCGCGACAGGCCGGCCCGGTCGGCCAGTTCCTGCTGCGTCAGACCCGCCGCCGTGCGGACGGCCTTCAGCTTCACGACCAGACGAGGATCAGCCACCAGAAGCCCGCCGGTCCAACTGCCAGTAACGCAGCCCCGCCGCCGAGGCCGTGACGAACATCAGCCCCGGCATGGCCGCCACCGCCGCCTGCGGCTTCCACAGGCCGAGGGCGAAGACGACCACCATCCCCGCCAGCGCCACGCCCAGGGCTGCGTTCAGCGCCGAACGCCGGAACGACAGGGTGAGTTCGTCTTCCAGCAGTCGCTTCAATCTCCTGTCGCCACGAATATCGAAACCCGTGACCATCGTCAGCAATAGGCCGGAAACCACAGGCGACAGTGCAGCCATTTTCCAATCGTCCCAATCCCCTTGCCCTCCGGCGATGGCCCAGGCGGACCTCGCGCCCAGATAAACGAGAATGAGTGAGGTCAACGGCATGATCGCCATCGCCACGGCGCGCTTCTTCTGAACGGTGTCGCGATAGCCCTCCTTGGAGCGCTCCACCCGGATAGTGTCGGAATCCGGCCCATTCAGCATTCCGAGCACCATCGAAGCGCCGACTGCGCAGAGTCCGAGCAAGGCCAGGATAGCCCCGGCTGTCGCTGCGCCCTCTTCGCTGCGCCGGACCAGAAAGACACCGCAGAAAGCAGTTGCAAGGCCAACACCGCCCAGCCCCGCGATCATCCGCAGCCGCCGCACGCGTCTCCGTTCGTTCGCCTTCGCCCGCTTCAAGTCGTCGTCCATCGGCGCCTCCCGTGATACCTACAGGTTACATATCACCTACAGGTTACATCGCAAGCGCGATCTACAGCGCCTCGGCGCCCAGTCGCGCCGCCCACAACGCGGCGCGTTTCTTCAACTCGTCCTTGCGGGCCATGTCCGACAGCTCGGGCGGCAGGCGGTCCAATTGCTCGAAGCGGAAGCTGTCGGGGCCGTGCGCCTTCCATTCCGCCTGTAGCGATGCGAACGGACTGCCGCCGGTCTTCAGCGAGAACCACAGGCCGTTCTGCTGGGTGTCGATGTGGCGGCTCTGGCCCACCCAGGCGCGGCCGGTGGCGGAACAGATGACGGCGAACACCCCGGCGATGACGGGGCGCTCCTTATAGGCGGCGACCAGCGCCTTGCGGTCGGTCGGGGGCATGAGAGGTCTCCATATTTACCCGGATGATATAGACGCTTATTTTACCCGGGTAAATACTCCAAACGCGCGACGTCATAATGCACCGCAACAGGCAATCTGTTGCCCTGCATGCGCGATCTGACCTAGACGAAGGGTCATTCGATCCCACGTCCACGCCGCTCATCGAGATAATCGTGCAAGATACCGTCCGCCGCATCCTGACCGCCCGCGTCTATGACGTGGCCGAGGAGACCCCGCTCGACCCGCTGAAGCGGCTGTCGGCGCGGATCGGGCGCCCCGCCTTGTTGAAGCGTGAGGATCTGCAGCCGGTCTTCTCGTTCAAGATCCGCGGCGCCTACAACCGGATCGCGGCCCTCACGCAGGCCGAACTGGCGCGCGGCGTCATCTGCGCCTCGGCGGGCAATCACGCGCAGGGGGTGGCGCTGGCGGCGGCAAAGCGCGGGGCGGCGGCGACCATCGTCATGCCGACCACCACGCCGGGCATCAAGGTGGCGGCGGTCCAGGGTCTGGGCGGTCAGGTCGTGCTGCACGGCGAAAGCTTCGATGACGCCTACGCCCACGCCCGCACGCTGGAGAAGCAGACCGGCGCGACCTTCGTCCACCCCTTCGACGATCCCGACGTCATCGCAGGCCAGGGCACGGTCGGGCTGGAGATCCTGCGCCAGCACCCTGACCCCATCGACGCCGTCTTCATTCCCATCGGCGGCGGCGGTCTGGCGGCGGGGGTCGCGGCCATCGTCCGTTTCCTGCGGCCCGAGACGCGGCTGATCGGCGTCGAACCCGCCGAGGCCCCGACGATGAAGAGCGCCATCGAGGCCGGGCGCGTCGTCGATCTGGATCAGGTCGGCCTGTTCGCCGACGGGGTGGCCGTGCGCCGCGCAGGAGCTGAGACGTTCCGCCTGTGCCGCGACCTGCTGGACGAGATCGTTCTGGTCGACACCGACTCCATCTGCGCGGCGGTCAAGGACATCTTCGACGACGTGCGCGCCGTGGCCGAGCCGTCGGGCGCCGTGGCGCTGGCCGGGCTCAAGGCGTGGGCCGCGCGCAACCCCGGATCCGGCGCGCTGGTCGCGATCAACTCGGGCGCCAACGTCAACTTCGACCGCCTGCGCCACGTCGCCGAACGGGCCGAGATCGGCGAGGGCGCCGAGGCCCTGTTCGCCGTCGCCATGCCCGACCGGCGCGACGACTATCACCGCTTCCTGCGCAGCCTCGACGGCCGCTCGATCACGGAATTCAACTATCGCTGGTCCGGCGACGGCACGGCCCAGATCTTCGTCGGCGTGGCCCTGCGCGACGGCGTCGCCGAGCGCGAAAGCCTGCTCAGACATCTGACCGCCGACGGCTATTCCGTCGTGGACATGAGCGACAATGAGACCGCCAAGCTGCACGTCCGCCACATGGTCGGCGGCCGCACCATCGGCCTGCCGCACGAGCGGCTGCTGCGTTTTGAGTTCCCCGAACGGCCGGGCGCCTTCCTGCGCTTCCTCAACAGCCTTCAGCCCGCCTGGGCCCTGACCCTGTTCCACTATCGCAACCACGGCGACGACGCGGGCCGGGTGCTGGCAGGCGTCAGCGTCCCGCCGGATCAACAGGCGGCCCTCAGGGCGGCGCTGGACGAACTGGGCTACCCCTACGTCGACGAAACGGACAACCCGGCCTGTCGCCTGTTCCTGGACGGCGCGTCCTAACCTCTCGGCCGAGCGACGCAGCGCCAGACGAACAGCACCGCAATCACCCCCATCGTCGCAAAGGCCACCGTCCCGTGCGACATCTCCAGAAAGCCGGCCTGCCATGGATGGGCGGCGCGCGTGGCGGCGTCGAACGTCCACCATGTATCCGAGCCCCTGACGCTGGCGCCCCTGCGGATCATCTCGCCGCCTAGACGCTCGGCCATGACCGGGCGCACCACCGCGTTCAGAACGACCGCGATCGCCAGCGGGATCACATACCATAGGGAATCGATCAGGGCCTTGCGCTGCGGCGTCGTCATGACCTGAACCAGAAAAGCCCGGCGGGCCGATGTCAACGCCGCAGCGCCGGCTTCACGCTCGGCTGATCGCCTCGGCGATTTCCTCGGCCGGACGGCCGGCCAGGGCCTTGGGGATCTCGCCGACCAGTCGCTCCTCCAGCGTCTTGTGCCAATGCTTGCGAAGCTGGCCCAAGGTCTTGGGCGCGGCGACCACGGCCAGGGCTTCGATCTTGTTGGTCAGGGCCATGTGGTTCAGCGCCTCGGCCACGCCCATAGCGAAGCCGTCCTCGGCCTGGGTGTCGTTGTCGGGGTTGGCGTCGCTGGAACGGCGGCCCGGCGCGCCGGACAGGCGTTCGGGGATCTCGGGCGTCGCCATCGGCTTGAGCTGGATGTCGAGGTTGTGGCCGGTGTTGCGGAACAGGCTCAGCTTCTCGCCGTCGGCGACGGCGACCAGGGCCCCGTTGGGCAGGTTCATCATCAGACTCCCGAAATAAGCGCCGAAAGGCAGGGCGCTGTCAGTCTAGCGCAAACGCCCCTTGCACCGTTCCCTCCTGCGACGCTTCGTGCGCCAGCAGCCACCGCTTGCGTTCCAGCCCGCCCGCGTAGCCGGTCAGGGTTCCATTGGCCCCGACGACCCGGTGGCAGGGCACGATGACGCCGATCGGATTGGCGCCGTTGGCCAGACCCACGGCGCGCACGGCGGCGGGCTTGCCGATGGCGTGGGCGAGCTGGCCGTAGCTCCAGGTCCGTCCCGCCGGAATGGTCCGCAGCGCCGCCCAGACCGCGCGCTGGAAGTCCGTGCCGCCGGTCTTCACCGCGAGCCCGTCCAGCGCCGTCAGATCGCCGTCGAAATAGGCGGCGACGGCGGTCTGCACCGCCTCCGGCGCCCGCCCCGGCGTCAGCCGCACTTCGCCATAGTGGCGGGCCAGCAGCTTCATCATCCGCGTCTCATAGTCGGTGAAATCGAAGGCGCGCACCGCGCCGTCCGCGTCCGTGACCAGCAGCACCTCGCCCACCGGCGTGGCGATGCGATCCAGCGTAAAAGCTTCAGGCTGCGTCTTTTTCATCGTCGTTCTCCATGATTTGCGCGCCGTCGATCCCCGCCTCGCGCAGGTGCAGCACCCCATAGGCCCGCCAGGGCCGCCATCGTTCAGCTCGCCCCGTCAGCCGTTCATCCTCAAGCCGGTCGCTGGCCATATCGGCCGCCTCATCAAGCCAGACGCCCGGCAGACGCAGGCCTGGCCGCGCCTTCACCAGCGGCGCCAGCACAGGGTCAGCAGCCAGATCGCGCCGGATCGCCTCGGGGTCGGCCGACAGGTCGAACAGCCGCCGCACCCGCGCCAGCACCCCCGGCAGGGCCTTCAGATCATCCAGCGCCGCCGTCACCGTCAGCCGGTCGCCCGCCTCGAACCGGGCAGAGACCTCGCCCGTCGCCCCGTCCGTCGCCGGGGTCAGGACGCGGCGCCAACCCCCGCCTTCGACCGTCTCGCCGCTCGCCTTCAACACCGCCAGCATGGTCTCAACCTCATAGGGCGGACGATAGGGCAGGCTCAGCCGCACGCCTCCATCCCACGGCCGCTCGGCCCGCGCCCGCAGCGCCGACGGCGGCCGTCCATACAGGGCCTGAAACGTCTCGTTGAAGCGCCGCACGCTGCCGAAGCCGGACGCCATGGCGACCTCGGCCATCGGCAGATCGGTCTGGTGGATCAAGGCCTTGGCCAGCAGGACGCGGCGCGTCTGGGCCACGCTGACCGGGGCGGCGCCCAGATGCTGGCGAAACAGACGGCGCAGGTGCCGCTCCCCCACCCCCAGCCGCGCGGCCAGGGCGTCGACGTCGCCTTCATCCAGAGCCCCCGCCTCGATCAGGTTCAGCGCCCGGCTGACGGTGTTGGAGGTGCCGCGCCACGCCCCCATGTCCGGCGCCGTCTCCGGCCGACAGCGCAGGCAGGCGCGAAACCCCGCCTCCTCGGCCGCCGCCGCGCTGGCGACGAAGCGCATGTTCTCGCGCTTGGGCGTCCGCGCCGGGCAGACCGGGCGGCAATAGATCCCGGTGGTCTTCACGCAGGTGAAGAAGCGCCCGTCGAAGCGCGGGTCGCGCGTCAGGACAGCCCGATAGCAGGCCTCCTGATCCAGCATGTCGCGAGCGTTATCCATGCCCGCAACATGCGCCCGCCGCGCCGCCCTGTCTCGCGGTTTTCGGACATGACGGCGCCGCAGCTCAACGGCTCACCCCTCGCGCGTCGTCGCGAGCCGCCAGACATAGGTGGCTATATTGACGACAAAGCTGATCGCCATCACCGCAAACACCCAGGTCAGCACCGTGCCCAGCGTCAGGGCCGTTCCATCCAGGTCACGACTGGCCTCGCTCACCGCGCGCAGGGCGTCCAAGCTGATGTTCGTCGCCCCGCCCTCGACGCGGGCGCTCGCCGCGCCCTGGGTCAGGGTGAACCACCAGCCCGCATCGAACAGCCGCCACAGCACCCACAGCGCCGCGCCCGCCAGCGGGATCTTCAGCAGCCAGGTCAACCGCCCTTCGCGCCCTCGGATCAGGCTGACCGCGTCCACCGCCATGCCGCCGACGGCCAGGGCCAGGATGGGGCCGTAGAGGGCCGCCCACACCGGCGCCGCTTCGATCCCCACGGCGCCGCTCCTCAAGGAGAACTCACCCAGGCCCGGAAAGCGGATCACGCCGATCCACCACATCACGAAGACGCCCCCGACGATCAGGGAGGCCAGCGCCTCCAGCCCCGGCTTGTCATTCACCGTCACGCCCCAGACACGCGCCCCCTTCGGCAGCCATTCGGCCTTGGCCTTCTCAGACCCCGACAGGGACGCGCCCCACTTCGCCGGATCGGCCAGGCCGAAGGCCGACAGGTCGCGCACCCGCCACTTCGTCAGCCACTTCGGCTTGATGTCGTAATGCTCCATGATCGCCCCGGCCAGCGTCAGCGCCCCCAGCAGGGTCAGCGCCCCGGAGAAGAAGCCATGGAAGGCCTGGCTGATCGCTCGCCCGAAATCGGCCGGCGCGCCCAGCACGCTGATCAGCAGCCCCAGAACCTGCACCGCCGCAATGACGATCAGCCCGGCCTTGGCCCCGAACAGCCAATAAGGGAACAGCTCCGGCCCGATCAGGCTGTCCGGCCCCTTGCGATAGCGGGCGGCGACGATCAGCGGGTGGCCGATCTCGTGCAGGATCGCCTCCTTCTCATCATCAGTCAGGGCCCGGCCCAGTTCCTCCTCGCGCGCCTCGACACGGCTCAGGATCAGGTCGCGCAGTTCGGCGACGATGTCCTCGCGGTCCTCGGTCGGCAGTTGCGCCGCCACGGCCTCCAGATAGCGTTCGATGATGTCCATCGCGCCCTCTCCCATCCCTTTTAGAGAATCCGTTCCAGCGAGGCGTTGATGCCGCGCCACTCCTCGATCAGGGCGGCCAGCATGGCCTCGCCCCCGGGCGACAGGACGTAGAAACGCTTCTTGCGCTTCTCCTCCTCGCGCCATTCGCTGGTCAGCAGCCCCTGCCCCTCCAGCCGACGCAGCAGGGGGTAGAGGGTGGATTCCTCCATCTCCAGCCCGTCCGCCGCCAGCGCCTGCCGCAGGGTGTAGCCGTAGCGTTCGGTCCGCAGGCAGGCGAGCACCGCCAGGACCAGCGTCCCGCGCCGCAGCTCCAGCCGCATCGTCTCGAACAGTTCCCGATCCACAGCCTCGCCTCACTTGCCGCCACATAGTGTGTGACACACAGTGTATGCGACATACTGTATGAGGCTGTCAACGACCTTCGCTATCTGACATCAGCGCATGACCGCCCGCAGAGGCGGTCATCGGCGCCTAGAGACGTGAAAAGCGCCCGCCCTCGTCAGCGTCGACGGTGATTGACAGGGAGACGTGCCGGGACCGCGTCACGGCGAACAACACCGCCTCCACGATGTCCCGATTGGTGGCGCGCTCGCCCTTGCGGCGCTCAAACGCAGTCTCCCACGCCTCTGCGCCCGGCTCGACGTCATCGAGATAGGGCGGGTGAACGACGAGGGATCGCACCGGCGTCCCGGCCAACATCTGGGCGAAGCCTTCAGCAAGGGCGGCCTGCGCGCGCTTGGCGGCGTAAAAGGGCACGGACGCGGTCTGAATCGCGGCGCCGGGCAGGCCGCTGATCGACCCGATGGTCACGATGTCCGGGCGACTTGATCGGCGCAGCAGGGGCATCAGCCCCTGTGTCAGAAGGAAGGTTCCTGAGACGGCGGCGTTCACCACCCCGAGAACCTCTTCGGGGCGATGGTCCTCCGCGCTCCCTTCGAGCCACATCGCCCCGTTGTTGATCAGGATGTCGACGACCTCGTGCTCGGCCTTCAGTTGCGCCACGGCCCGCGCCACGCTGGCGGCGTCGCCGAGATCCAGTTCAACGACCTTCGCCTGCACGCCCGTGCGCTCCAGAATGGTCAAGGCGACGCCCTCAAGCGCCTCGCGACGGCGGCCGCACAGGATCGGCCGGCTCCCTGCTTCGGCCAGACTGATGGCCAGGGCTGCGCCCAAGCCTCTGCCGGCTCCCGAAACGACGACCACGGAGCCTTCGAGGTTCTGGAGGGAAATCATGGAGGAAACACACGCTTACGACAGGAGATCACGCCCATAGGCCGGATAACGGCTTCAACCCATTCGTCATAAGGGCGCACCTGTTATCGGCGGTGAGAAGGCCGCTCGGCGATTGCGCCGCGCCTGCGCTTACCGCTGAGTTCTGGCTTAAAAGCGGAAGAAATGACGGCGCGACGCCGCTTCCCTTCGCCTCGGCTCCACGGTTAAGGTCGGCGCTCCGTAGGGGGAGTATTCTCATGTCGTATCGTCGCCGCGCCGCCTGTTCTCTGCTGGCGCTCAGCCTGGCCCTGGGCGCCGCGCCCGCCCTGGCGCAACAGAATCCGCCCGAACTTCTGGCCGTCGTCGGCCACGACAGCGGCGAGCGCATCACCCGCTCGGCCGATGTGCGCCGCTATTTCGAAGCCCTGCGGACCGCCAACCCCGACCGCATGGTCATGGGCGACTACGCCCAGTCGTGGGAGGGCCGCCCCCTGTTCTGGGCCGCTGTCGGATCGCCGCGCAACATCGCCCGGCTGGACGCCATCAAGGCCGCGACCAACGCCCTGGCCGATCCGCGCAAGACCAGCCCCGAACAAGCCCGCGCCCTGATCAACGACACCCCGGCCATCGTCTGGATGGCCTATTCGGTCCACGGCAATGAGATCAGCCCCGCCGACGCCGCCCTGGCCGCCGCGCGCCGCCTGACCGACGGCCTCGACGCCGAGGCGCAGGGCTGGCTGGAGAACGTCGTGGTCGTCTTCGTCCCGACCCAGAACCCCGACGGACGCGAGCGCTTCATCAACAGCTTCGAGGCGGGCCTGGGCGCCCAGCCCAACGGCGACCCCCTGTCGGCCGAGCGGGCCGAGCCGTGGCCGTCCGGCCGCTTCAACCACAATCTGTTCGACCTGAACCGCGACTGGTTCATCCAGTCCCAGCCGGAAACGCAAGGCCACTCGGCCCTGATCCGCGAATGGCGCCCGCAGGTGGTGGTCGATTCCCACGAGATGGGCACTGACTCCAGCTTCTTCTTCCCGCCCGAGGCCCAGCCGCTGAACCCCTGGATCTATCCGCCGATCCTGGACGCGCGCGAGCGGTTCGGCCGCAACACCGCCGGGCGCTTCGACCAGGCCGGGCTGGACTATTTCACGCGCGAGACCTTCGACGCCTTCTATCCCGGATACGGCGACGGCTGGCCCGCCTATTTCGGCGCCGTCTCCATGACCTATGAGCAGGGCTCGTCGCGCGGTCTGCTGGCGCGCCGCTCGTCGGGCGAGATGCTGACCTACGCCGACACGGTCAAGGGCCATCTGACCGCCACCCTGTCGACCATCGAGACCGCCGCCCGCGACCGCGAAAAGCTGCTCAGCGACTTCTACGCCTTCCACCGCGACGGGATCGCGGGCGGGCGCGGCGCCTATGTCCTGTCGCGCTCCGCCGCCGCCGATCCGGCCGCGGCCGACAAGCTGGCGGGCCTGCTGGTGCGTTCGGGTCTGGAGGTCGGACGCGCCACCGCATCCTTCTCCGCCTGCGGCCAGACCTATCAGGCGGGCGATTACATCGTGAACCTGGCCCAGCCCCAGCGCCGCATGGCCGAGACCCTGCTGGCCAAGGACGTGCCGCTGGACCCCAAATTCCTCGCCGAACAGGAAGCCCGCCGCGCGCGCGGTCTGGGCGATGAGATCTACGACCTGACCGGCTGGTCCCTGCCCCTGCTGTTCAATGTGCCGAGCCAGCGCTGCACCGGCGCTCCGTCGGTCCAGACGGCCGCCGTCGGCCCCGAACTGATCCGCCCGGCCGCCGTGGCCCAGGGCGACGCGACCTATGGCTACGCCATCCATCCGGGCACGGCGGGGATGCGCTTTCTGACCGCCGCCCTGACCGACAAGCTGCCGGTCCGCTCGATCGAGGCGCCCTTCACCCTGGACGGCCGCGCCTATCCGGGCGGAACCTTCATCGTGCCGCGCGCCGGTTCGCCCGACGACCTGGACGAGCGCGTCCGCCGTCTGGCCGCCGGCAGCGGCGCCCAGGTGACGCCGCTCGCCACCTCCTGGGTCTCCAGCGGCCCCAGCGTCGGCTCGGACAAGGCGACCGTCATCGCCGCCCCGCGCGTCGCCATGGCCTGGGACGACCCGACCGAGCCGGAATCGGCCGGCTCCATCCGTCATGTGCTGGAGCGCGAATACGGCTGGCCGGTCACGGCCGTCCGCACCCGCCGCCTGGCGAACGCCGACCTGTCCCGCTACCAGGTGCTGATCCTGCCGTCGGGCGGAAACTATGAGCAGATCCTGGGCGAGAGCGGCGTCGCCAACCTGCGCGCCTGGGTCCAGGCGGGCGGCGTCCTGATCGGCGTCGGCTCGGCCAGCCGCCTGCTGACCGATCCCGACGCCAAGCTGCTGGAGAGCCGCCGCGAGAGCGCCGCCTCCGGCGACGGCGACAAGGATGAGAAGGACGGCGGCAGCGAGATCGCCACCGACGCCGAATACCTGGCCCTGACCGGCCACCACGGCGGGGCGCCCGATCCGGTCGCCGGCGTCCTGGCCAGCGCCATGGTCGACAACGAACACTGGCTGGGCGCGGGCGTCGCCCCGACCCTCAGCGTCATGGTGCGCGGCTCGGACATCTACACGCCGCTGGCCCGCGACCAGGGAACCAACGTCGTGCGTCTGGCCGGACCGGATCAGGTGCTGGCCTCCGGCCAGCTGTGGGCCGAAAACCGCCGCCAGCTGGCCTACAAGCCCGTCGCCATGGCCTCCGAAGTCGGTCGCGGCCAGGTCGTCGCCTTCACCCAGGACGTGACCATGCGCGCCTTCCTGGAAGGGCTGAAGCCTTTGTTCCTCAACGCCGTCTTCCGCGGCCCGGCGCATACGTCAGGCACGAAGGGGAACTGACCCAACGCCTCCCTAGAGAAAAGCCGGACAGATGAAGGGCTGCGGGACGCCAGATCTCGCAGCCCTTTTCATACGCCCTCCCTGCCCCGTCGCCGAAAGCAGCAGGCGGGCTTTGACACCTGCGCCCGCACAGGCTTTGCTGCGTCCTTCAGCAGGGAGCCGACCACGCATGCCCATCCAGACGCCGCGACCGCCTGCCGATGACGGCGACTGGACCCTGCTGCAAAGCCGGATCGACCGCAGCTTCTGGCAGTGGGACCGGCGCCGCGAGCCGGAGGCGCCCATCATCAGCCGCTTCGTCATCCTGCGCCCGCCCGAACGGCTCGACTACGACACCTTCGACGAGGCCGAAGCCATGTTCGAGGCGATGGAGGAGTGAACCGCGCCGCCTGGCCCGCCCTGTTGGCGGGCGCCGTCCTGCTCAGCGGCTGCGCCTCCAGCGTGGG
>DJDA01000089.1 GCA_002430835.1 Brevundimonas sp. UBA5936 | reverse complement strand
CTGTCCAGCGCCTGCACCGGCTGGCCGGGCGCCTGGGCCAGGACACGGGCGGCGGCGTCCAGGGCGCGGTCGGTCTGAGCGGCGCGGGCCTCGACCTGTGCGGCGGCCAGGCGGGCTTCCAGCATCAGGGTTTCCAGCCGCGCGGCCTCGACTTCGCGGCTGGGGCGGCTGTTCTCGCGCGCGAACAGCATGACATAGGCCGCCAAAGCCAGCGCCACGGCGAGCGCAAGGATGCGAACCCAGGGCGCGGATCGCGCGGCCTGGTGGTCCGTGGCCCGACGGCCAGACCCGTAACTGCGGCGCTCAGTGCCCCGCAAGGGCGATTCTCCTGTGATGGTTCGACAGGGAATCTAGGCTGCGTCGCGGAATCCGTCGAGGGGGCGCGCCCCGGTCTTAGACCTCTGCTCCGGCGACGTCGCCTGAGGGCGCGCGCGCGGGGGGCGGGGCGGGGATTTCGGTCATGCGGCGCAGGATGGACTGGGCCTTGCGCGCCAGGCGCAGGGACTCCGGCGGGGCGTCGTCCGGGGCCTCGGCCACCGAGGCCATCAGCTCTCGCGCCAGCTCCATCAGATCCGGCGCCGCTGCGATCAGGCGGGCCTGAAACTCCACCCGCTGCGGGTCACGGTCGTATTCGGCGCCGGGCACGCGCCAGCCGCCCCAGTCCGCCTTGTCGGTGACGACGACCGGATAGCTGCCGGGGAAGGGGTGGTGGGCGCAGTCGGCCGGATCCTGCCACTTGTTGCGTGCGCGCAGGATGCGCCAGTCGCCCAGGGCCTCGGCGGCCGGATCCTCGGATGAGACCTGCAGTTCTGCGGCCGCGAACTCACGACCCAGACCCACGTCGTAGGTGATGCGGACCGGCTCGTCGAAGCCCTTGGCCCAGACGGGCATGACCTTCTCGACCTGGGCCCAGACGCCGACGCTCTCGACCCAGACCTTCTGGCCTTTCTGGAACTGGGCGCGCGCCATTCCGGAATTCCCTCGTGCAAAGAGGGGAAGGATGCGGCCCCGGCCGTTATCGTCGGGTTCCGTGAAATGGTTAGCGGCGGTTTAACCCTGAGGGCGGGAAATCTCTTCCAGCGCCTCGCCGGCGTAGCGTTCCTTGACCCGCGTCGACAGGTCGCCCAGCGAGACCACGCCGACCAGGCGGCCGTCCTTGTCCACGACAGGCAAGCGACGGATCTGGCGCGAGGACATCAGGTCCAGCGCGACCTTCAGGTCGTCGTCGGCCCGCACCACCAGGGCGTCGCGCGACAGGACGTCCAGCACCCGCGCCTCCGGCCCCGCGCCCGAGGCGACGGCGCGCACCACGATGTCGCGGTCGGTCAGGGCGCCGATCAGCCGGTCGCCGTCGGCCACGGGGATGAAGCCGAAATCGCCCGCCGCCATGCGTCCGGCGACGTTCTGAAGGGTGTCTTCGGGGCGGGCGACCTGCACGTCCTTGCTCATCACGTCGCGAATCTTCATGGCCATCTCCCTTGGCGCGGCCGTTGCGGCCTGGCCTTAAGGAACCCGCGCCGCCGGTCGCGGTTCCGGCGGCGCGGGGCAGGCTAGGGCTCGCGACGTTCGGGCAGGCTCTGGGCGGCGCGAACCAGTTGCACGAACTCGGCCCGCTCGCCGTAGGGATCGGCGCCGCGCGCGCCCTGGGCCAGGTCCAGCACCCGATCCCAGCCGTAGTCCGGCGCCATCCAGGGATCGCCGCGCAGCTTCTGGCCGAAGGCGGCGACGGCCAGGGCCCAGCGCGCGGCCTCGGGCGGAGCGTCGGCGCGCGAACGGTCGGTCAACGGCTGCTGGATCAGCTCAGAACGGTCCTGGCCGGGCTGTTTGTAGCGCACTTGGATGAAGCCCAGTTCGCCGTTCGGGTCGCCGCCGCCGGTCGCGATGCGGTTGTCGGGATAGCGGCGCTCAGGGATTTGCGTCGGCCCGCCGACAGGCGTGATTTCATACAGGGCCGTGACGGAGGCGCCCGAGCCGACCTCGCCCGCATCGACGGCGTCGTTGTTGAAGTCTTCCTCGTTCAGCAGGCGGGTTTCATAGCCGATCAGCCGCCATTCGGCGACGCGAGCGGGGTTGAACTCGACCTGGATTTTCACGTCGTCGGCGATAGGGAAGGCGCCCCGGTCGAACATCGGCCCGAACAGACGGCGCGCTTCGTTCAGATCATCGACATAGGCCGCCGTGCCGTTGCCCGCCTGGGCGATCGCCTGCATCCGCGCGTCCTGATAGTTGCCGCGTCCGAAGCCGTAGACGGACAGGTAGATCCCCGTCTTGCGCTTGTCGGCGACGTAGTCCTCCAGCCGCTTGTCGTCAGTGACGCCGACGTTGAAGTCGCCGTCCGTGAACATCAGGATGCGGTTGACCTTGTCACGGCCGAAGCTGGCCTGGGCCTGGTCATAGGCGTTGGTCATGCCGGTGGCCCCGGCCGTGCCGCCCGAAGCTCGCAAGGAGGCGACCGCGCAGCGCAGCTTCAGCTTCTGCGTCCCTGCGGTGGGGGCCAGCGTCGTGCCGGCGCCCTCGGCGTAATAGGCCACGGCGACGCGATCCTGGGGCCGCAGGCGGTCGATGATCAGGTTCATCGACTGCTTGGCCAGATCCAGCTTGTCCGGGCTGTTCATCGAGCCGGACACGTCGACCAGGAAGGTCAGGTTCAGCGGGCGGCGCTGGTTCTCGGGCAGTTCATAGCCCTGAAGACCCACATGGACGATCCGGCGGCCTTCGGACCACGGCGAGGCCGTGGTGGTCGTGGTGACGGCGAAGGGCCGCGCAGCCGAGGTCGGTCGGGCGTAGCCGTAGTCGAAGTAGTTGATCATCTCCTCAACCCGCACGGCGTCACGCGGCGGAGCCCTGCCGTTGTCGATGAAGCGACGGACGTTGGCGTAGGCGGCGGTGTCCACGTCGATGGAGAAGGTCGAGACCGGCTGATCCGCCGTACGCTTGACCGCATTGGGCGTGGTGTCGGGATAGCGTTCGGTATCGACGGGACGCGGCGGCAGGGGAGGGCCGGGGGGATAGGGACCGATGCGCGACCCGCTGACGACCACGCCGTTCACGGTGGCAGGCGGGGCGGCGTACTCGACTCGGTCTTCCTTCTTGGTCGCTTCGATCGACAGGACGGCGGGCGGAGGCGGCGCGGGCTGGGGCGGCCGTGATCGCAGGACGGGCGGACGCGCATGGGACGGCGGCGACAGGTCGAAGCCGAATTCGCGACAGGCGGCCGGGCTGGGCGTTCCGTCCTGCACCACAGGCGGCGGAACGGGCGCGGCGCCGACCGGGGCGGCGGTCATGAGGGCGGCGACGGCGACCAGCGTCAGGCTAGCCGGGCGATGCTGGAATCCGGCGGCGCGGCGCCGTGGATGCTGGGGCATTGATCGATCTCCTCCAACCCTGTCTCGTCCATGAAGAATGACGATGTTCGGCGGAACTAAGGCGAAGGTTCTTCGCGTAGGCGCATCGCCGCCGCCCTGTGGCGCAGATGCTGTGGTGAGGAACCCCCTCGCTATTCAGTCCTTTCGTCCCCACTATGAAGGCTCAAGCATAAGGGTGAGCGATGGCCGAGGCTGCGACGGGACTGGAACTGGGCCATGTGGCGGCCCTCTTGGCGGCGGGCGTGGTGGCCGTGCCGATCTTCCGCAAGCTGGGGCTGGGCTCGGTGCTCGGCTATCTGGCGGCGGGCGTCGCCATCGGTCCTTTCGGCCTGGCCCTGTTCCGCGAGCCGCAGACCATCCTGCATGTCGCCGAGTTCGGCGTGGTCATCTTCCTGTTCATCATCGGTCTGGAGATGCGGCCCAAGCGGCTGTGGGGGATGCGCAAGGAAATCTTCGGCCTGGGTTCGGCCCAGGTCGGTCTGGCGGGTCTGGCCCTGACGCTGGTGGCCATGGCGGCGGGCGTTTCGGCGCCGGTGGCCTTTGTCGGGGCCATGGGCTTCGTCATGTCCTCGACCGCCGTCATCGTGCAGATGCTGGAAGAGCGCGGCGACCTGCCGACGCCCAGCGGACAGCGGGCGGTGTCCATCCTGCTGTTCGAAGATTTGGCCATCGTGCCTCTGCTGGCCATCGTCGCCCTGCTGGGCGCGTCGATGGGGCAGTCGGCCGAGAGCACGACGCCCCTGTGGCAGTCGATCGGCCTGGCCCTGGCGGCCCTGGTGGGCGTGCTGGTCGTGGGCATCTACGCCATCAATCCGGTGTTCCGCTTCCTGGCCCGCAACGGCGGGCGCGAGGTGATGACGGCCGCCGCCCTGCTGGTGGTGGCGGGCACGGCCTGGATCATGGACGGGGTCGGCCTGTCGATGGCCATGGGCGCCTTCCTGGCCGGGGTGCTGCTGTCCGACTCGACCTTCCGGCATCAGCTGGAAGCGGACGTCGAGCCGTTCCGCGCCATTCTGCTGGGCTTGTTCTTCCTGTCGGTCGGGATGGCGCTGGACATCGGCGTGGTCGTCAACGACTGGCGCATCGTCTTGGCGGGGCTGGCGGCCTTCATGGTGGTCAAGGCCCTGGTCATCTATGTCGTCGCCCGCGTGTTCAAGGCGCGCCACCATGAGGCGATCGAGCGCGCGGCCCTGTTCGCGCAAGGCGGCGAGTTCGCCTTCGTCCTCTACAGCGCGGCCGCCACGGCGGGGGTGATCGACGCCCAGGCGGGCGCGGCCCTGACGGCCATCGTCATCCTGTCGATGGCGCTGACGCCGCTGACGACCCTGGCGCTGAAACGGCTCCTGCCGAAGGAAGCGGGCCTGTCGCCGGAAGACGCCGAGGGCGTGGACGCCGCCGACGGCCTGCGCGGCCAGGTGCTGATCATCGGCTTCGGCCGTTTCGCCCAGGTGGTGTCGCAGCCGCTGCTGGCGCGCGACGTGGACGTGTCGATCATCGAGAACGATGTGGAGATGATCCAGGCGGCCGGCAACTTCGGCTTCAAGGTCTACTACGGCGACGGCACGCGCCTCGACACGCTTCGGGCCTCGGGCGCGGGCAAGGCCGAGGCGGTGCTGGTCTGCGTCGACAAGCCGGAGGCCGCCGACAAGATCGTGCAACTGGTCAAGTCCGAGTTCCCCGGCGTGAAGCTGATGGTGCGGGCCTTCGACCGCGGCCACTCGCTGCGCCTGATCCAGGCGGGGGTCGACTATCAGGTGCGTGAGACCTTTGAGTCCGCCCTCCGGTTCGGCCAGGCCGTGCTGGAGGAGCTGGGCCTGCCGGAAGACGAGGTCGCCGACGTCATCGCCGACGTGCGCCGTCGCGACGAGGCGCGCCTGGACCTGGATCTGACCGGCGGGCTGAAGGCCGGGGCCGCCCTGATGCGGGGCAATATGCCGACGCCGCAGCCGACGCCCTACATCAAGCCGCACCGCGAAGGGCGTCTGGTCAATGAGGACGAGGCCCCGCCCGAGGCCGTCATCGAACCGGCTGCACAGAAGGCGGACTGAGCAGGTATGGCGAGCATTGATCTGGCCAAGCGGGCCTATGACCATGGCTGGCGTCTGGACCCCATCGTCCGCAGCCTGCTGGACACCGACTTCTACAAGCTGCTGATGCTGCAGCTGATCTGGCGCCGGTTCCGCGACGTGCCGGTGACCTTCTCGGTCATCAACCGCACGACATCGGTGCGGGTGGCCGATGAGGTGGACGAGGCCGAACTGCGCGCCCAGCTGGACCACGCCCGGTCCCTGCGCTTCACCAATCGCGAACTGATCTGGCTGGGCGGCAACACCTTCTATGGGGTGAGGCAGATCTTCAGCCCGGACTTTCTGGCGTGGCTGGCTGACTATCGCCTGCCGGACTACGACCTGTCGCGCAGCGCTGACGGCCAGTATCGGCTGGAGTTTTCGGGAAGCTGGGCCGACGTCACCCTGTGGGAAATCCCCGCCCTGTCGATCCTGAACGAGCTGCGCAGCCGCCGCGCCTTGCGCCGCATGGGCCGGTTCGAACTGGACATCCTCTATTCGCGCGCCAAGACCAAGCTGTGGAGCAAGATCGAGCGGCTGAGAAAACTGGAGCCGCTGGCCCTGTCCGACTTCGGCACGCGCCGCCGCCACGGCTTCCTGTGGCAGGGCTGGTGCGTCGAGGCGCTGAAGGAGGGGCTAGGCGGCGCCTTCATCGGCACCTCCAACGTGCTGCTGGCCATGAACAACGACCTTGAGGCCATCGGCACCAACGGTCACGAACTGCCCATGGTGCTGGCCGCCATGGCGGGCGAGGACGAGGCGGCTCTGCGCGCGGCGCCCTATCGGGTGCTGGAGGAATGGCGGGCGGCCTATGACGGCAATCTGCTGATCGCCCTGCCGGACGCCTTCGGCACGCAAGCCTTCCTCGACGACGCGCCCGACTGGCTGGCTGACTGGAAGGGCTTCCGCCCCGATTCCGCCCCGCCGATCGAGGGCGGCGAGATCATCATGAAGTGGTGGGCGTCCAAGGGCCGCGACCCGCGCGAGCGTCTGCTGGTGCTGGCCGACGGGCTGGACGTCGACGGCATCGAGGCAGCCCACGCCAATTTCAAGGGCCGGGTGCGGACCAGCTTCGGCTGGGGCACCAATCTGACCAACGACTTCCGCGACTGCGCGCCTGTCGAGGCGCCCGAACTGCTGCCCCTGTCGCTGGTCTGCAAGGTGACGCAGGCGGCGGGGCGTCCGGCGGTGAAACTGTCGGACAACGTCGAAAAGGCCACCGGCGACCGGGCCGAGATCGAACGCTATCTGCGCGTGTTCGGCGAGGCGGGGCGCGGGCGTCAGGCCGTGCGCGTCTGAGACGGAACCGCTAAGCTTGGTTGGACATTTGGCTATCAGCGGCGCCGGGCGCCGCCCATAATTTCAGCGGGACGCCTCTCATGACCACCTATAACGTCGGCTACATCATCGGCAGCCTGTCCAAGGGCTCGATCAACCGCAAGCTGGCCAAGGCCCTGGTCAAGCTGGCGCCCGAGAAGCTGCATTTCCACGAGATCGGTTTCGCCGACCTGCCGCTCTATTCCTATGACTACGACGCCGACTATCCGGCCGTGGCCGAGACCTTCAAGGCGGCGATCAAGCGCTCGGACGCCATCCTGATCGTCACGCCGGAATACAATCGCTCCATGCCCGGCGGGCTGAAGAACGCCCTGGACTGGGCCAGCCGCCCTTATGGAACCAACGCCTTCAAGAACAAGCCGACGGCGGTCATCGGCGCCTCGCCCGGTTCGATCGGCACGGCGGTGGCGCAACAGGCGCTGCGGCCCGTCCTGGGCTTCCTGCAAGCGCCGCAGATGAACACGGTCGAGGCCTATATCCAGATGACGCCGGGCCTGATCGATGATGACGGCAACGTCACGGTCGCCAGCACCGAGCAGTTCCTGCGCGACTATATGGAAGCCTTCCATCAGCACATGGCGCGGGTGCTGACCGTCCTGCCGCGCGACGCCTGAGGGGCTTTTACGCCTCCAGCGCCCAGACCCGCGTGCGCTTGACCTCCTGGTCCTCCAGTTCGCGCGTGGTCGGCACGCGGTATTCGGCCAGCAGGCTGAGGCCCTCCTTCGGGAAGTAGGTGCGGCCGGGGTCGCCCACCCGCACCTCGGCCCCCGCCGCGCGCGCCTGCTTCAGCCAGGCCAGCATCGCCTCGGCCATCGGTCCTTCATAGAAGACGTCCCCGGCGCAGATCAGGTCGAACGCCTGGGGCGGCGCCTCCAGCAGATTGTCGGCGGTGAAGGCGATCTCGACGCTGTTGGCCTCAGCGTTCGCAGCCACGGCGGCGGCGCAGAAGGGATCGATGTCGGCGGCCAGCACCGAGGCCGCGCCCGCCTTCATCGCTGCGATCGCCACCAGGCCCGAACCCGTCGCCAGGTCCAGAACGCGACGCCCGGCGACTTCGTCGGGATGGTCCAGCAGCCAGCGCGCCAGCGCCTGTCCGCCCGCCCAGGCGAAGGCCCAGAACGGCGGCGGCAGGCCCATCTCGCCCAGTTCTTCCTCCGTCAGCTTCCAGATGGGCGTGACCTCGTCGGCCAGCCACAGGGCAATCTCGGGCGTGTGGGAGACGGGCTGAAGGCGGGTGTTGTCGCGGATGAAGCGGGCGGGGTCGGCGATCCGTCTAGTCGAGCTCACGGGCGCCCTCGATCACGGCCTGATAGACCAGCGACCGATCCGGTCCGCGCGTCATGTGCAGCAGCACCCAGGTCGAACCCTTGCGCGCCACGACCACCCGCAGCTGATCGTTGAACACGCCGTCGGCGAACCCGGCGGGCGCGACCTTGTCGCTGAGCAGGATCAACGACCCCATGCCCGAGCCGCAGCGGGCGATGCCGGTGCAGGCGAAAACGGTTTCATAGCCGCCCTCGCGCAACGCTTCCTCATAGTGGCGCGCCATGTCGATCGGCGCGACGGCGGGGCGGATGGCGTAGTCCAGGTGGCTGATCTGGCCCTGCAGGCGCAGGGCGTTTTCCGGGGCGGCGCCTTCGGCCACCGGGCCGGTCGGCAGGGTGATCTCGGCCACCGACAACTGACGCCAGGCGCGGATGCGCGCGCCGTCCATGCGCGGCAGGTCGTCATGGTCACGCGCGCCCCGCACGTCCTGCTCGACCGGGGGCGGGGCAGGCGAGGCGGCGGACGCCGCAAGGGGCGCGACGGCCGTCAGAACGGCCAGGACGAAGGCGGGAAGGCTACGCATGCCGACAAGCTAGGGGCCGCCGAAGCGGCTGGCAAGAAAGTCAGGACAGGCTGATAAAAAGTCAGGTTGACATGACACATTGGTGATGTAAGGTTTACCTTACACAAAGTCAGGAGCGCCTGCCATGTTGACCCTTTCCAAACAACAGACCCCCGCCGGGCGCCGCTACGTCCTGCGGACGTTCGCCTTCATGGTCCCCTATGTGGCGATCTGCGTGGCGATGATGACCACCGACGCCTTCGACGGCGTGATGGGGCGCCCTGCGGGTTGGGTGCTGGCGGCCGCCGTGGCCGCTCCGGTCATCGGCCAGATCTGGGCGACGCTGGCCCTGATGCGGGAAAGCGATGAGTTCGTGCGCATGGTCACGGCCAAGCAGTTCATCATCGCCTCCGGCCTGGCGATGGCGGCCGCGACCTTCTGGGGCTTCGGCGAGACGTTCGCCGGGGCGCCGCATCTGCCGGCGTGGCTGATCTATCCGCTGTTCTGGGCGGCCTTTGGCCTGGTTTCGCCCTTCATCCGGTCGTCGAACTGATGAAGAACCGGCTGAAATTGCTGCGCGTCGAGCGCAACTGGACCCAGGAGCAACTGGGGCAGGCGCTGGGGGTGTCGCGCCAGGCGGTTAACGCCCTGGAGACCGAGAAGCACGACCCTTCGCTCGACCTGGCCTATCGCATCGCCGCCCTGTTCGAGCGGCCGGTCGAGGACATCTTCGAGAACCCGCACGCCTGACGCGTAAAGTCAGGAAAACCTTACTCTCCTGTTTCGCTTCATCGCCGTCCTCTTCGGGGCCGCCCCGAGGAACGAACCCTGCTGTGCGCTGAACAGCGGGCAGGGCCAACCCACAAAGGAAACGCCATGACCAAGATCTCCGCCCCCGCCAAGACCCTGCGCGCCTTCATCCTGGCCGCCGCCGTCGGCTTCAGCGCCGCCAGCATCGTCTCTCCCGCCCAGGCCGAACCGGCCCGAGCGGAAGCGCCCGCCTTCGTCTCCGATCGGCTGTCGGTCGAGGTGATGGGGCAGGGGTCGGACGTGATCCTGATCCCCGGTTTCGCCTCCTCGCGCGAGGTGTGGCGGCCGCTGGCCCGGCGTCTGTCGGCGACGCATCGCGCCCATCTGGTGCAACTGGCCGGTTTCGCGGGCGAGGCGTGGACGCACGGCGACGGCGCCTTCGTCCAACCCGCCGTCGATGAACTCGCGCGCTATGCGGCGACGCTGGACCGGCCCGCCGTCATCGGCCATTCGATGGGCGGGCTCAGCGGTCTTCTGCTGGCGCAACAGCGTCCCGAGGCGATCAGCCGCGTGATGAGCGTCGACAGCCTGCCCTTCTTCAGCGCCATGTTCGGCCCGCAGGTCACGCCGCAGACGGCCAAGCCCTTCGCCGATCAGGCCGCCGCCTCCATCCTGAACGCGGACGAAGCGGCCTTCCGCGTTCAGCAGGAACGCACCGCTGTCGGCATGATGCGCGACGAGGCCGGGCGCGCCGCCATGGTCGACTGGTCGATGGCCTCGAACCGCCAGGCGATGGCCTCGGCGATCCGCGAGGTGATGACGACCGATGCGCGGCCCGGTCTGGCGGCCATGACCACGCCGATATGGGCGGTCTACGCCTCGGACGCGGACGGCGGGGCGCCTGCCGCCATGGCCGACGCCCTGTGGAGCCGCGAATACGCCGCCCTGCCGGGCGTGACGCTGAAGCGCGTCGACGACGCCCGGCACTTCATCATGATCGATCAGCCTGACCGGCTGGACGCCCTGGTCGACGCCTTCCTGAAGAACGAGGACTGATCGCGGATCAGGCGGCGGGCGCCTTCAGCCGCAGGTCGTCGGTGACGTCGCCCGCCTTGGCCGGCGTCCCCTGAAACTCGCCCGCGTATTCCGGCGACAGGGCGCTCTGGAAGGCCGACAGCGGCAGCGTCAGGTAATAGGCGCCCTCGACGTAGGGGCCGACGGCATAGGCGTCGAGCAGGAAGGTCAGGCCGCCCGCCTTGCCGGGAACCGAACCGGGCGCCAGGGCCACGGCCACGTCCTTCAACTTGGGGCAGGCCCACATCTCGCCGGTGGTCGAGACCGGCTCGGCGCCGGGACGCTTGGTCTTGGCGGTGTTCACCGCCTGGCACAGGGCGCGCTCCAGATTGGTCGTGTCGGCCTTGTCGGCGAACAGTTCGGCGGCGGCGATGCGACGGGCCTCGGCCTTGTCCCACAGCAGGCCGGTGGCGACCGTGTTCGGGTGGGCGCCGCCCGAATAGTCGAAGTCGGTCCGCATCAGGCTGAACAGGCGGCCGGTCTCGATCGGGGCGCCGTAGACGATGGTCTTCTCATAGGGCGGCATGCCCTCGGGCGAGCCCGCCTCGGTGCGGTCTGCCTGGGCTCCCTCGGCGTATTCCTTCAGCTTGGCCACCTCGTCGCGGTACAGCGGGGTGTAGAGCGCCGGATAGGACAGCACGTTTTCCGGCAGGCTCAGGCTGACCTTGGCGTAGGGCGTGGCGCTGTCGTACTTCAGTGGCCCCTCGACGGCGTGGGCGGAGGCGGCCGGCGCGGCGGGCGTCTCCTTCTTCTCATTGCGCTGGCACGCGGCGAGCGAGGCCGCGACGGCGGCGGTGACGAGAAGGACGCGAAGGGGGCGCGAAGGGATCATGCCGGGCTCCTTTGGAACGGTTCGATCAGAAAGCTAGGCCGTTGAACGCGATGGCGGCCAGAAGGATCAACCCCGCATCGCGATTTGATTTGAAAAGACGCAGGGAAAGTTTCGGGTCGTCCGGCTGCAACCGCCGCACCTGCCAGACGAAATGCAGGGCGTAGAGCGCCAGACCGACATAGAAGACTGGCCCCAGACCCGCGACGTAGCCCGCTGCGCCGGCCAGGGCCACGGCCAGGATGTAAAAGACGGCCACGCCTTCCTTCACCTTGCCGCCCAGCGCCCGCGCCGAGGACTTCACCCCGGCCATGACGTCGTCCTCAATGTCCTGCAGCGCGTAGATGGTGTCGTAGCCCAGGGTCCAGAAGATCCCGCCCGCGTAGAGCAGCGCCGCGGACAGGGCCAGGTTCCCCATGCGGTTCAGCCCTTCCGCCATCCAGTAGCTGTCGCCGCTGAGCTTGACCTGCAGCACATAGAGCCAGCCCAGGGCGAACAGCCCCCCCGTCGCCGCGGCGAAGCCCAGCAGGGCGCCCCAGTTGAAGGTCAGGCCCAGCCACGCCTGGGGCCACCACGTGATGCGCTTCATGAAGGGATAGGCCGCCACCAGTCCCAACGACAGGGCGCCCAGCAGCACCGACGTCAGGTTCATCGTCAGCAGGATGCACAGGCTGACCAGCGACAGGCCGCCGACGAAGGCCCACGCCTGCTTCACGCTGATCTGCCCCGCCGGAATGGGGCGCAGGGCGGTGCGGGCCACCTGGGCGTCGAAGTCGCGGTCGACGATGTCGTTCACGGCGCAGCCCGCCCCGCGCATCAGGGCCGCGCCGATGGCGAAGCCGACGATCAGCCATAGCTCATAGCCGCCGAACGGCCGGTCATACTGGTTCAGCGCCAGCATGATCCCCTGCCAGCCGGGCAGCAGCAGCAGCCACGTCCCGATCGGCCGGTCGAAGCGGCCCAGCTTCAGCCAGGGCTTCAGCCGTTCGGGCGCATGGCGGTCGACCCAGTTCTGGCCGGCGGCGTCGGGAAGCGGGGCTGTGTTCATGCAAGGGGTCTTAGACCTGGATGACGCTGCGGGTGAAGAGGGGGCCGTTGAAACGGCGTTTTGCAAGACGTTGCATCGGCGCGTCAGGCCGCCTTTACTGACGCCGAAGCAGAGAGCGAGCCGCCGATGACCGAAGCGCCGATCAAGGGCCCCGCGTCCTACTTCCCCTCCATCGAGAAAAAGTACGGCCGCCCCGTCGCCGAGTGGAAGGCGGAGATTCGCGCCGGCTATCCGGCTAAGCACATGGAATTGGTCGCCATGTTGAAGGACGAGCACGACATGGGACACGGCCACGCCAACGCCCTTGTGGCGCACACCCTGGCGGAAGACGGACTGAAATAGCGCTCTGACCGCCCTCTGGCGGAAAGGCGAAGTCTCAGATTTATGAAGTTTGCGGCCCAGGCTGGACAGTGAGCGCCGTATCCGCCACTGGGCGCGAATGGCTCGCAGCTCCATCCCCCGCAGCGTCTGGATTCTGGGCCTCGTCAGCCTGCTGATGGATGTCTCGTCGGAGATGATCCAGACGCTTCTGCCCATCTATCTGGTGGTCGGACTGGGCGCTTCGGCGGTGATGATCGGTCTGGTCGAAGGCTTTTCCGTCGTCGTGGCGACGGCGGTGAAGTTCCTGTCGGGCTTCTGGTCGGATCGTATTTCGCGGCCCAAGTGGCTGGCGGTCGCGGGCTATGGGCTGGCGGCCCTGTCCAAGCCGATCTTCCCTCTGGCGGCCTCGGTCGAGGGGGTGTTGCTGGCCAAGGGCGTGGACCGGATCGGCAAGGGCATCCGCACCGCCCCGCGCGACGCCCTGGTCGCCGTCGTGACGCCGCCGGACATTCGCGGCCGCGCCTTCGGCCTGAGAAAGTCGCTGGATACGGTCGGGGGCTTTGTCGGCCCCTTGCTGGCGATCGGGCTGATGGTCCTGCTGGCGAACGACATCAAGGCGGTGTTCTGGCTGGCCTCCATTCCCGCCTTCCTGGCTGTGGCCCTGCTGGTCGGCGGCGTGTCCGACCCGCCGCGCCCGGACGAGGGAGCGAAGAAGCCGCCCAGCCTGAAGGGGGCGCTGCGTCTGGACGCCGCCACCTGGACCATGATCGCCTTGACGGCGGTGATCGGTCTGGCGCGGTTCAGTGAGTCCTTCCTGCTGATGAAGGGGCTGGACGTCGGCGTCCCGGCCGCCTTCGCGCCGGCGGCCATCGTGCTGCTGCACCTGGTGTTCGGCCTGGCCGCCTTCCCGGTGGGGGCGCTGTCGGACCGCATCGGCCGCACCTCCCTGCTGCTGCTCAGCCTGGTCTTCCTGGCCGCCGCCGACGTGGCGCTGGCGCTGGCCGGAAACCAGGTCGTCTTCTATCTGGGCGTGGCGCTGTGGGGCCTGCACATGGGCTTTTCGCAAGGCCTGCTGATGACCCTGATCGCCGATGCGGCGCCCGCCCATCTGCGCGGCTCGGCGTTTGGTCTGTTCGCGCTGATCTCGGGTCTGATCGCGTTGGCGGGTAATGTGGCGGCGGGTCTGTTGTGGGACGGCTTCGGCCCGCAGGCGACCTTTGCGGTCGGCGCGGTGTTGAGCCTCGTCTGCGCCCTGGGCATCGCCGGGTGGATGCGGCTTCAGGCGGCGCGCAGCCGCTCCAGCGCCTCGGAGTAACGACGCGACAGCGGGGCCTCCAGAGCGCCCAACTCCACCGTCCAGTCGCCTGAACCTTCAGGCCGCAGGCCCGTCATCCGCGCGGCGTTGACCAGCCAGCCTCGGTGCGTCCGCACGAAGCCGAAGCGCGTCAGCTCGCCCTCGACCGCCGCCAGGGTGACGCGCATCAGGGGTCTGCGCCCGTCGGCCAGCGCGAACTCGACATAGTTGCCCGCCGAGGTTGCGGCCAGAATGTCGTCCAGCGGCGCCCGGATCAGCCGCGTCCCGTCGCGGATGTCGAAGCTGACGGGCCGCAGCGGCGTCTCGCGCGCCTCGCGCAGACTGCGCACGCCCCAGAAGACGCCGATGAACAGGGCGTAGCTCAGCCCATCCTTGCGCAGCTCATAGATGAACTTCTCCACGGGCGGGCCATAGTCATAGACCTCGCCCAGCAGGGCGTAGACGCCGTGCCGCATCGCCACCATCAGCACGACGTGCAGCAGGCTGTAGAGGCAGGCGGCGCCCAGATGTACGGCCAGAAACCGCCCTCGCGCCCGCCAGCCTTCGTGCAGCAGCGATGACGGCGCGGCGCCCGCCGCCCGCCACGGCAGCCAGATCACCAGCGCCAGCGCCAGGGCGCTGGACCCCTCCCACACCCACGGCGCCCATGCCCGCAGGCCCGGCCAGTCGGCCTGCACCGTCAGGGCGTTGACCACCAGGAAGCCCAGGGTGACGGCGATGATGATCGGGCCGCCGGTCAGCAGGTCGCGCCGGTCCGCTCCGTTCGTCCCGACAGGCGCGCCGCTCGTCCCGGCGCTCCGCGATCCGGCCCCGGCGTCCGACCGAACGGCCCCAGCGCCTTGTCGGGAGTGCGACGCACGCGGCACGGCGGATGGCGTCGTTTCCGTCATTTCAGGTCGCCCATGTCCTCAGAACCCCTCGTACCCGAACCCCTCGCAGTCGCCCGCCGCCATGACCTGGACTGGATCCGGGTCGGGGCCTTCCTGCTGTTGATCCTCTATCACGTCGGCATGTTCTACGTGCCTTGGGACTGGCATGTGAACAGCCCGCAGCCGGTTGAGTGGCTGGAGCCGGTGATGCAACTGACCAACCCCTGGCGGCTGACGCTGCTGTTTCTGGTCTCGGGCGCCGCGACCCGTTTCCTGTTCGACAGCTTCCAGCGTGAGGGAAGGGGCGCCGCACGCCGTTTCGCCGGGTCGCGCACCTGGCGGCTGCTGCCGCCGCTGCTGTTCGCCATGTTCGTGATCGTGCCGCCGCAGTCCTATTACGAAGTGGTCGAGGCGGCGCAGGGGTTGGGCGTGGTCGATCCGGCGCGCTCGCCCTGGCTGGCTGACTTCTGGCTGAAATACGCCGCGGGGACCGGCGGCTGGTGCGACGCCGACGGCTGCCTGACCACGCCGACGTGGAACCACATGTGGTTCGTGGCCTATCTGTTCGTCTACAGTCTGGTGCTCGCCGGTTTGTTGGCGTTCGGACGGGGGTTGCTGCCCGCGATCCAGTCAGGGCTGGAGCGGGCCCTGAAGGGCTGGGGCCTGCTGATCTGGCCGGTGTTGTGGCTGTTCGTTCTGCGCTGGACCCTGGCGCGGATCTTCCCGACGACCCACGCCCTGACCGACGACTGGTACAACCACGCGGTGTCGTTCAGCGCCTTTTTGTTCGGCTTCCTCAGCGTTCGTTCGGCGGTGCTGAAGGCGGCCTATGAGCGGCTGCGGCGACCGGCGCTGATCCTGGCCCTGTGCGCCTGGGCGGGATGGGCCGCCTATGCCTGGACCTATCGCGACGCGGGAACCCCGCCTGAGGCGCTGAGGGCCGCCATGCGACTGATCTACGCCATCGACCAATGGGCCTTCATCGCCGCCGTGCTGGGCTATGGCGCGCGTTATCTGAACCGGGACGGGCCGTGGCTGCGCTATCTGACGGGCGGCGTCTTCTGCTTCTACATCGTGCACCAGACGATCACCGTGGTCGCGGCCTATCATCTGTCGAAGCTGGGCCTGCCGCAGGGGCTGGAGGCGGGGCTGCTGATCGCCGTCACCTTCGGCGGCTGCTGGGCCGCCTATGAGGTCGCGCGTCGCCTGGGACCGCTGGGCCTGCTGCTGGGCGTGAAGACCCGCGCCGGGCTTGCGCGCCGGGATCGTCCCGCTAGGCTCGACCCTCCAGAACATCAGCCGGTCGGACAGGACGGATGACGACACGCACCAAGCCCCCATTCCCCTGGCTGCTGGCCCTGACCTGGCTGGTGCTGCTGGGCGCGGCTGTCGGGGGCTTCCTGACCGGCGAGTTCAGCGTCACCTTTGTCGGCGCCGGGACGTTTCTGCTGACCCTGGTCCCGTTCTGGCTGGCGCCGCGCGTGGGGCTGAACCTGCCGATCGGCTTCGTCACCGCCATCGCCGTCTTCCTGTGCGCCACCCTGTTCCTGGGCGAGATGGGCGACTTCTACGAGCGCTATTGGTGGTGGGACGTGGTGCTGCACGGCGGTTCGGCCGTGGCCTTCGGCCTGGTCGGCGCCCTGCTGATGCTGATGCTGGTGCAGGGCAGCCAGTTGAAGGCTGCGCCCCTGACGGTGGCCTTCTTCGCCTTCTGCTTCGCCGTGACCATCGGCGCCCTGTGGGAGATCTGGGAGTTCATGCTGGACCAGGTGTTCGGCCTCAACACCCAGAAGTCCGGCCTGGTCGACACCATGTGGGATCTGATCGTCGATTCCATCGGCGCCCTGATCGGGGCGGGCGCCGGCTGGGCCTATCTGAAGGGGCGCGAAGGCGGGCCGCTGGTGCGGGCCCTGCGCGCCTTCATCGACAAGAACCGGCGCCTGTTCGGCGGCTGAAGACGTCTATTCCGCCAGCCGCCCCTGCGCCTCATCGCCGGGGAAGACCACGTCCGGGTCGGGTTCGCGGCACTCCAGACCGGGGCGGTTCAGGCGGCGCAGGACGTGGCGCAGGATGTTCAGCCGCGCAGTCTTCTTCTTGTCGGTCGCCACCACGGTCCAGGGGGCGTAGTCGACATGGGTCCGCTTCAGCATCTCGTCGCGGGCGGCGGAATAGGCGCTCCAGCGGGCCTGGGCCTCGGCGTCCAGGGACGAGACCTTGAACCGTTTCAGCGGGTGGTCGACGCGCTCCTCCAGGCGGCGGGCCTGTTCGTCGCGGCTGATGTCCAGCCACAGCTTGATCAGGATGACGCCCGACTGAGTCAGCATCCGCTCGAAATGCGGGGCGTCGTGCAGGAAGCGCTCATGCTGTTCGGGCGTGCAGAAGCCCATGACCGGCTCGACCCCGGCCCGGTTGTACCAGGAGCGGTTGAAGATCACGATCTCGCCCGCCGCCGGCAGATGGGCGGCGTAGCGCTGGAAATACCACTGGGTCGTCTCGCGGTCAGTCGGTTTGGGCAGGGCGACGACCCGCGTCTGCCGCGGGGCCATGTATTCGGTCATGCGCTTGATCGCCCCGTCCTTGCCGGCGGCGTCGCGCCCCTCGAAGACGATGACGACCTTCAGCCCCTGTTCGATGGCCCAGGCCTGGGTCTCGACCATCTGGATCTGCAGGGCTTCCAGGATGTCGGCGTAGTCGTCCTTGGCCATGGGCGTGTCCTTGTGTCGCGATCGGCGAACCTTGCGGCGAATTCACTGGCGTCGCCAGCCTCGCCGTTCAGGGTGCAACGCAAAAGGAGCCGAAAATGATCAATCGTCGTCATGTCCTGGCCGTCGGCGCGGCGGTCGCGGTTGCACCTACGGTGGTGCGCGCGGAAGGCGAGGCGGCGTTCGACGCCGCCCTGACGACGGCCTTCGAGGCGGTCAAGCCGGTCGCCTTGGCGGGCGGGCTCGTGACGGCTCAAGGTCTGGCCTGGTCCGGCGTGCGCGGCGTGCGGCGCGCGGGAGAGGACGCTTCGGCGACGACGGACGACCGCTGGCACCTGGGCTCCAACACCAAGGCGATGACGGCGGCGCTGTTCGCCCGCCTGGTCGAGCAGGGACGGGCGCGCTGGGCCATGCCGCTGACCGAGGCCTTTCCTGACCTGGCGATCGACGCGGGCTGGGACGGCGCGACGCTGGACGATTTCATGACCCACACGGCGGGTCTGAAGGACGAGGCGGTCATGGGCATGGCCTGGCTGATGACCGCTCGCGCCGATCCTCAATCCCTGGCCGAGCAGCGCCGCGCCATCGTCGAGAAGGCGCTGGCCGCCCCGCCGTCGGGCGCACGCGGGACGTTCGCCTATGGCAACGCCAACTATGTGCTGGTCGGGGCGGCGATCGAGACCATCACCGGCGGTTCATGGGAAGAGTCCATGCAGGCCGAGGTGTTCAGGCCGCTGGGCCTGACCTCGGCGGGGTTCGGCGCTCCGGCCGGAAGCGACAACGCCTGGGGCCACCGCCGCATGGGCGAGACGGCGCTGCCGATGGATCCGGCTGATCCGGGGGCGGACAATCCTCTGGCGCTCGGCCCGGCGGGCACGGTTCATATGACGGCGGCTGACTACGCCCGCTTCCTTCAGGTCTTCCTGACCGAGGGCGGCGGCTGGCTGAAGCCCGAGACGGTGCGGCGTCTGGTCACGCCGGGCGAGGGGCGCAACTACGCTCACGGCTGGATCGCCCTGCCGCCCCAACCCTGGGCCAAGGGGCCGGTGATCGCCCATGAGGGCTCCAACACCTTGTGGCACGCCATCGCCCTGGTCGATCCGGCGGGCGGACGCGCGGTCTTCGGCCTGTCCAACGACGGCGGGCGCGGCGGCCCGGCCTGTCAGGCCATGGCTATGGAAATGCTGCGTATCTGAGCGCCGCCCCGGCGCCTTCTGCGCATCAGGAGCGGTGTTTCTTCGGCGTTTGCGCCAGGCGGGGCGTGGTCTGTTCGGTCATGTGCAGTCGTCGGACTATACCACTGCGCGCCGGTGCGTCGTCGCCTGGGCGCGACGGAGCGCAAGTTGCGCGCGCCGCGGCGAAATTAACTGTAAAGCCTGTCAGCTGGGTTTCGCTTTACAGTTGACCGCTGTGGATAGTCGGGTGACAACATCGCCGCAGCCCGGATTTCACGTGGGGTCCAAACCCGCGTCTTGCTCCTTCGCCTGAACGAGCTTGTCCAGATGGGCTGACGGGCGCTCCTGCTAGGACGTCCGCCTGGAAAAGCGCGTTTACGGAGACGCAATATGGCGACCGGCACGGTCAAGTGGTTCAACCCCACGAAGGGCTTCGGCTTCATTCAACCCGACACGGGCGGCGCGGACGTTTTCGTCCACATCACCGCAGTGCAAAAGGCGGGTCTGGTGGGTCTCGATGACAACGCCAAGGTCGAGTACGAGCTGGAATCCCAGCGCGGCAAGACCTCGGCAGTGGATCTCAAGCTCCTCTAAGGCCTTACGGACCTTCTGGTTCGTGAAAAAAGAAGAAGACGCGGAGGGCGACCTCCGCGTCTTTTTTATTGGGCCTCGCTGCTCTGCTCGGCGGCTAGTCGGTGAAATAGCCCGAGGCGTCGACGAAGGCCTGGACGACGGCCGGGTCCGAGTAATCCAGTTCGAGCATGGTCTTCAGCGCCGCCGCCTTGTCCGGCGCGCGCTCATAATAGCCGCGCGTGATCGCATAGCCGACGTAGTAGCCGAGATCGCGTACGCCGAAGGCGTTGTCGGCGCTGTTGTAGAGCCAGCCGCTGAAGTCCTCGCTCGCCATATCCTGGCGGAAGGCGGCCTTGATCGCCGCGTCATGCGCCGGGCCATAGGTCACATAGGCCAGGTCGGGCATCCGGCCCGTCACCTGTTCGGCGACGAAATCGGCCACGCCCTCATAGACGGCCTGGGCCAGCAGGTTGGGGCGCTCGCCTTCTTGCTGGGTGTGGACCACCTCGTGCACCGCCAGCAGGTCCAGGTTCTCCAGCGGCTTGCTGGCCAAGTAGGAGGCGAAGAAGCGCTGAAGCCCGGCCGGCATTTCAGAGGTGTCGACGCTCTCGTCGCCGGTCGCCATTTCGACGCCCAGCAGCACCTTGTCGCCTTGCGTCGTCCCGGCGGATCGCAGGGCGCCGACCTCGAAATAGATCCCGGCCGGGCGCAACTCGGGATAGAGGGCGCGGAACCGCTCCAGATGCCCCTCGAGCCGCGTCAGGGCGCCGGCGGCCAGCGCCGTGCGAGGCCGCACCGAGTCCCAATAGGCCGGATAGGCGCGGATGGCCTGAAGATAGGTGTCCGCCGTATAGCCCTTGGCCTCCATGAAGGCGGCCAGACCCGGCGTTCCGGCGTCGATGTAGAGTCTTTGGAACACGGCCTTCTGGGCTTCCGGCGACGTCTCCGCGCGAACGGCGTCATAGGCTGTCCAGAAGCGGGCGACGTCGCTGTCTTCCAACCGGATCGGGGAGGGGCTCTGTTGAGCGGCTGCGCCCGTCGCCAGCAGGCTGAGGCCCAGGGTGATCGTCAAAGCCAGTCGGCGCATGGATGATCCTTCTCTCAAGGTCCGGAAAAGGACAACCGCCACGCCTGCTGTGTCAAATGAAACGCCGGTAATGTCGGGGCGGAGTCACGCGGCAGGGATCGTCCTCGCCTGCGGTTGGTTGTCTCCTGACAAGGGAGAACCATCATGCTCAAGGACAAGAACTCCTCGGCCATCGTGGCGGTGAAGGATCTGGAGCGCGCCAGGGCCTTCTATTCCGACGTGCTGGGTCTGAACCTGGCGAACACCGGCATGGACGGGGTGCTGGGCTATCGCACCGGGAACACCTGGCTGACGGTCTATCGCTCGGACTTCGCCGGGACGAACCAGGCCAACGCCGTGACCTGGGACGTGGGCGTCGAGGTGGACGACATCGTCGCCGACCTGAAGACCAAGGGCGTCGCCTTCGAGCGTTACGACGGCATGGCGCATGACGGCGACGTCCATGTCGCCGGGCCGCTGCGTCTGGCCTGGTTCAAGGATCCGGACGGCAACATCCTGCATCTGGTCGGCGGGGCGGGCGGGGCCTAGCCCTCCAGCGAGACGACCGGCTGGCTGACGGCGGCGCCCTTGCCGCGCGCCTTCAGCCAGGCGCGGATGCGGTTCTGGATCGGCTGGTCGATCAGATAGTGCAGGCCGAAGGCGAAGACGAAGGCCGCCAGCACGCCCAGAACCCACAAGCCCCAACGCCAGGTCTCGCCCAGCGACAGCTTGTTGGCGAAGGCCTCGGCCAGGCCGAACCAGGCGATGCGCACCACTTCGTTCGAGATGAACATGGAGAAGGACACCATGGCCGCCGCCTCGACCAGCCTGGACGGCCGCTTGGTCGGCACGGCGCCCGCCGCCAGGATGATGATGGAGATGAAGACCAGCGACAGCAGGGCGTTCTTGTCGAAATACTGGGCGACGGCCAGGCCGACGGCGGCCAGCACCCCGGCCCAACCGGCGACGCGGGCGTTGATCCACACGCCTTGCGCGAACCAGGCCAGTCCCATGCCCAGGATGAACAGGGGCAGGGCGCGCCAGATGCCCAGGTTCAGCGGCATCTGATAGACGGGATATTTCAGGACCGCCCAGCTCAGCTCATTGGCGGCCAGATAGCCGACGACCACCAGGATCAGCGCCGTCCACGGCCCGATCCGGCTGAGGCCCCGCAGCACGAAGGGGAAGGCGACGTAGCAGCCCAGCAGCGCCGAGATCGACCAGGTCGGGGCGTTCCAGCCCAGGCCGCCGTGCACGCCGAACGACTGCACCAGGGCCGCCTGGGCGGGAAGCTGGTCCCAGGCGAACCACTCGGGATGGCTGGGCGGCATGCCCGCGGCGGTGGCCGCCAGCACCAGCGCCACCAGCAGGCCCAAGACGATCAGGTGCGCCGGATAAACCCTCAAGGCCCGCTTCAGGAAGAAGTCGCTCTTCGACATCCGGCCCGAGCCGACCGCGCGGCCATAGACCCTCATCAGCACGTATCCGCTGTCGATCAGGAAGAAGTTGGTCAGCAGGAAGCCGCCGCGCTCGAACACGGGATGCAGCCCCTCGGCCAGGGGGATGGGCGCCGACATCTGGAAGTGATGCAGGATGATCAGGGCGGCCACGATGAAGCGCAGCGCGTCCAGCCAACCGCCGCGCATGATCGGCGGCGGTTCATTCCGGGACGAAAACACAGCCTGCAGCATCACGACCCCCTTGTTCGAATGCTGTTACGCAAGAACGGGGCCGTTGCCCTCCTTCACAGTCAGAAAAGGAGGGAAAGGAGCTTTTAGCCTCGCGCCAGCCGCATGAATTCCTCGCGCGTGCGGGGGTCTTCGCGGACGACGCCCAGCAGGCAGCTGGTGATCAGGCTGGCGCCGGGGACGTCGACGCCGCGCATGGTCATGCAGCTGTGTTCGGCCTCGATGACCACGCCGACGCCGTGGGGGCGCAGCACGTCCTGGATGGCGTTGGCGATCTCGGACGTCATCTTCTCCTGGATCTGCAGGCGGCGGGCGAAGCCGCGCACCACGCGGGCCAGCTTGGAGATGCCCACGACCCGGTCGGTCGGCAGATAGGCGACGTGCGCCTTGCCCACCACCGGCAGCATGTGATGCTCGCAGAAGCTGACGAAGCGGATGTCCTTCAGGACGACCAGTTCGTCGTAGCCGCCGACTTCCTCGAAGGTCTTTTCCAGATAGTCGCGCGGTTCGACCTCATAGCCCTGGAACAGTTCGCGATAGGACTTGGCCACGCGCTTGGGCGTTTCGATCAGGCCTTCGCGCTCAGGATTGTCGCCGGCCCAGCGGATCAGGGTGCGGACGGCGGCTTCGGCTTCTTCCTGGGAAACGGCGGGGGAGGAGGGGGTCTGGTCGCTCATGAAAGGCTGCATACCTCCCCTGCACAGGTTTTGGAAACGGCGCCGCTGTTTAAAACCGCTTCTGCCCCGATCAGGGCAGGCGGACCAGTTCGACGCGGCGATTGCGGGCGCGGCCCTCGTCGCTGGCGTTGTCGGCTGCCGGCTTGTCGGCGCCGAAGCCCTTGGCCTCCAGCCGCTTGGCGTCGATCCCTTGCTGCGTCAGGGCGGCGACCACGGCGCGGGCGCGTTCTTCGGACAGCGGACGATTGCGGGCGGGCGCGCCGGTGTTGTCGGTGTGGCCTTCGACGGACAGGCGCAGGCTCGTTTCGTCCTTCAGCATCTGGGCCATGGCGTCGATCTGGGGGCGCGAGGCGTCCAGGATGTCGGCCTTGTCCAGCGCGAACTCCACCGGCACCGCGACGCGGCCGTCGGCGGCGATCTTGCGCGCCAGTTCGCTGGCGGGCAGTAGGCCGGCGGTCGGCGCCAGGGCCTTGGCCTCGACCACCGCCATCGAGCCTTGCGCGCTGCCGACATACAGGTGGACCCAGACCGTGCGGTCGGCCTGGCGGATCACCCAGGTCTGCGACGGGCCGTTATAGATGTCGCCGATGCCGTTCAGCGACGCCATCTGCACCGCCTCTGGCAGGGCGTGGGCGGCGTCGCTGGGAATCTGGCCGTCAAAGATGCGAACGGCGCCCGCCTCTTTCAGCGCGTGCTCCATGTTCCGCAGCAGCTCCAGCCGCGAGAAGCTCTTGCCGGTGTCGTTGGTGATCTGGGTCTGATGAACGCGGCCTTCGATCATTTCGAACCGGGCGCCGGTCCAGAAGGGGAAGTCGGCGAAGTCGTGCGCCTCGCTGTTCTGCGGCTTGTAGCCCTCGGGCAGGCGCAGATAGGGGAAGTCGCCCAGGCTGGCGCTCGACAGGGCCACGCTGTTCACGTCGAAGGGACCGGCGGCGGCGGCCGAGGCGCCCTCGGCCGGAGCCGTCGCCGCTTCAGTCTGTTCCGGCGCCTTGTTGTCGCACGCGGCGACCAGCAACGCCGAGGTCGCGATCGTCAGGACGGAGGCGAGGCGCAGGAACGGTTTCATGAGGCATCCTTCAGGCGTTGATCGGGGGGAGGGTGAAAACGTTTGTCTAGTCGCCGCTGTTGTCAATCGCATGAAGCGGCATCGACCGGAACATCGGTCTCATTTCATCGTCCTAACGTCGCGTTAACCATCCTGTCGGCATTTTCTGCCCACTGTCCCGTGCGTGTGTTCGGGGCGCCTCGGGGATCGGCGATGAGCGGCGCGGAAGTTCTGGATGTGGGTCGCGACGCCCTGTGGCTGACGATCCAGCTGTGCCTGCCGGCTCTGATCGTGGCCCTGGTGGTCGGCGTGGCCATCGGCCTGTTCCAGGCCCTGACCCAAATCCAGGAGCAGACTCTGGTTTATGCGCCCAAGATCATCGCCATCTTCGTGTCGTTGCTGCTGTTCCTGCCGCTGATGGGCGCCCTGCTGGGCGGCTTCATGCGCGAGATCGCCGCGCGCATCGCGGGCATGTAGGGCGGGGCTGTAGGGCAGGAAGATGGAGCCTTACGCCACGGCGGAACAGGTCTGGGCCGGAGGGCTGATCTTCGCGCGCGTCGGCGCGATCCTGATGATGCTGCCCGGCTTCGGCGAATCCTATGTTCCGCCGAGGGTCCGTCTGTCGCTGGCCCTGGTGCTGTCGCTGGCGTTGTGGCCCATCGTGGGCGGCGCCCTGCCGGCCCTGCCCGCCACGCTGGGCGCCACCGTCGGCTGGGTGATGCGCGAGGTGCTGACCGGCCTGGCCATCGGCGCCATCCTGCGCAGCTTCATGACCGCCCTGACCACGGCGGGCGAGATCGTCTCCCTGCAGACGACGCTGGGCTTCTCCCAGACCGCCAACCCCCTGCAGGCCCAGCCGGGCACGACCTTGTCGGCCTTTCTGATGCTGCTGGGCGTGACGCTGGTGTTCGCCACCAACACCCATCACCTGTTCATCGGCGGCATGGTCGGATCGTATGAGGCCATCGCCCCGGCCAAGCCGCTGATCGTTTCGGACTTCACCCAGATGGCGGTGAAGACCCTGAGCCAGAGCTTCATGCTCGGGGTGCAGCTGGCGGCGCCGGTTCTGGTGTTCGCCCTGATCTTCAACCTGGCCTCGGGCCTGGTGGCGCGGGTCATGCCCAGCTTCCAAGTCTATTTCGCCGCGGCGCCCTTGAGCGTCATCCTGGGCCTGTCGGTGTTCACGCTCAGCCTGGGCGTGGTGGGAACCGTCTTCATCGACCGCTACCGCTCGGTGGCGGCCTTCTTCACGGGAGGCGCCGTTGGCTGACGGCCCCGATCCCGAGTCGAAAACAGAAGACGCCACCCCGCGAAAACTCGAGGAAGCGCGCAAAAAGGGCGACGTCGCCAAGTCGCCGGACGTGGCGGCGGCGCTGTCTCTGGCCGGGGCGGCCGGCGTGCTGCTGGCGGGCGGCGGCTGGTTTTCGACCCGGATCGCCGAGTCCCTGACGCCCTTCCTGGCCCAGCCGCACGCCATGATCGGCGGGCTGGAGGCGGGCGGAGGCGTCGAGATCGGCATGCACGCCGTCTGGGCGGCGGCGCCGTTCCTGGCGGCCTTGATGTTCGCGGTCATCCTGGGCGGGGTCGGCGGCAATCTGGCGCAGTCGGGCCTCATCTTCACCGCCGACAAGGTCAAGCCGAAGTGGTCCAAGGTGAATCCGCTGGAGGGCTTCAAGCGCATCTTCGGCCCGGACGGCCTGGTGCAGTTCCTCAAGACCTTCATCAAGCTGGTCGCCATCGGCGCCGTCTGCTGGTGGGTGCTGAAGCCCCACGCGCGCGAGTTCGAGAACCTGGCCGCCATGAGCCCGGCGATGATCCTGCCGTTCGCGCGCGACCTGGCGCTGGCGTTGATGCTGTCGGCCTTGATCTTCCTGTCGCTGACGGCGGGGGCTGACTATCTGTGGCAGCGGATGCGCTTCGCCAAGCGGATGCGGATGACCAAGGAAGAGCTGAAGGAAGACTTCAAACAGTCCGACGGCGACCCGCACGTCAAGGCCAAGCTACGTCAGATCCGCATGCAGCGCGGCCGTCAGCGGATGATGCAGGCTGTGCCGGACGCCACCGTCATCATCACCAACCCGACCCA
>DJDA01000092.1 GCA_002430835.1 Brevundimonas sp. UBA5936 | reverse complement strand
CCCGCCGCTCCCCCTCGTCGGCGCCGTCCCGGTCGACCGCAGCGCCGACGACTGCCTGGTCCTGCCCGAGCGCGCGGCCAACCGCATCTGTGACATGCGTTCGGGCGCGCACCGGCCCGCGGTCCGCGCCCTGGCGCCCGAGCCTTCGCGCGCGGCCTATGAGGCGGCGGTGACGCGGGCGCTTGTGGCCATGCGCGCCTCGCAAGGCGGCGCCGAGCCGGTCGACAAGGTGGTGTTGTCGCGCAGCCTGAAGGTTCAGGGCGACGGCGCGATCGACCCCTTCGCCCTGTGGCGCGACCTGAAGGCCGATCCGACCGCCGCGCGCTTCCTGACGCCGCTCGGTGAAGGACAGGGCGGCGCCATGCGCCGTCTGGTCGGCGCCACGCCGGAACTGCTGGCGTCCAAGCGCGGCCCGGCCGTCTTCTCTCATCCTCTGGCCGGATCGGCCCGCCGCAGCACCGACGTGGTGCAGGACGAGGCGGCGGCGCAAAGCCTGCTTGCCTCCGACAAGGACCGCCGCGAGCACGCCCTGGTGGTCGAGGCCATCATGGACCTGTTGGCTCCCTATTGCAGCGATCTGCGCGCGCCGACGGGACCGGCGCTGGTCTCGACGCGGACCATGTGGCACCTGGGCACCCGCATCGAGGGGCGGCTGCATCGTCCTGACGAGACTTCCGCCGCTGAACTGGCCGCCCTGCTGCATCCGACGCCCGCCGTCTGCGGTTCGCCGCGCGATCAGGCGGCCGAGATGATCCACGCGCTTGAAGGCTATGACCGGGGCTTCTATGCCGGGGCCGTGGGCTGGACCAACGCCTTTGGCGACGGCGCGTGGTACGTCTCGCTGCGCTGCGCCGAGACGTGCGGCGATCAGGCGCGTCTCTATGCCGGGGCGGGCATTGTCGAGGGCTCCGACCCCGCCGCCGAGGCGGACGAGACGTCGGGTAAGTTCCAGGCCGTTCTGCGCGCCCTGGGCGTGGATGAGGCGAGCGTATGATTCCCCTGCAACAGATCTGGCCGGACGACATGGCGGCGCGTTATCGGGCCAAGGGTTATTGGCGTGGCGAGACCTTCTCCCAGCTGCTGCGCAGTCGCGCCGAGGCGCAACCTGACGCCGTCGCCGTGGTCGGCATGGACCAGCGCTGGACCTATGGCGAGCTGCTGCAAAAGGCCGAGACGGCCGCCGCCGGTTTCCTGGCGCTGGGTCTGAAGCCGGGCGACCGGGTGGTGGTGCAACTGCCGAACCTGCCCGAGTTCCTCAGCGTGATCTTCGGCCTGTTCCGGGCGAAGCTGATTCCCGTCTATGCGCTGCCCGCGCATCGCTCGACCGAGATCGTCCACTTCGTGACGCGCGCCGAGGCGTCGGCCTATGTCGTGGCCGACAGGCACGAAGGCTTCGACTATCGCGCCCTGGCCCGCGCCGTTCAGGCCGAGGTTCCGGACCTGCGCCATGTGGTCGTGGTGGGCGAAGCCGAGGAGTTCGCATCCTTCGACGCCTTCCGCGCCGATCCGGCCTCCCTGCCGACGCAGGACGCCGATCCGTCCGACGTGGCCTTCCTGCAGATTTCGGGCGGCTCGACCGGCTTGTCCAAGCTGATCCCGCGCACACATGACGACTATCTCTACAGCGTGCGCGAAAGCGCCGACATCTCGGGGCTGGAACCGGAGAGCGTCTATCTGACGGCCCTGCCGGCCGCGCATAACTTCCCGATGAGTTCGCCGGGCTATCTGGGCGCCCTCTATGTCGGGGCGACGGTGGTGATGGCGCCGTCGCCGTCGCCGGACGTCTGCTTTCCCCTGATCGCGCGCGAGGGCGTGACGATCACCGGACTGGTGCCGCCTCTGGCCCTTTTGTGGATGCAGGCGGCGGCCAAGAAGACCCACGACCTGTCCAGCCTTCAGGTGCTGCTGGTCGGCGGGGCCAAGTTCCTGCCCGAGGCCGCGCGGCGCGTGCGCGCCGAACTGGGCTGCACCCTGCAACAGGTGTTCGGCATGGCCGAGGGTCTGGTCAACTACACCCGGCTGGACGATCCCGAGAGCCTGATCGTCGAGACGCAAGGACGCCCCATCAGCCCCGACGATGAAATCCTGATCGTCGACGACGCGGGCGCGCCCGTGGCCGAGGGCGAGCCGGGCAATCTGCTGACGCGCGGCCCCTACACGATCCGCGCCTATCACAATGAACCGGCGGCCAATGAGCGGTCCTTTACCGACGACGGCTTCTATCGCACCGGCGACGTGGTGCGCCGCACGCCCGAGGGCTACCTCGTGGTCATGGGGCGAGCCACCGACCACATCAATCGCGCGGGCGAGAAGATTTCGGCCGAGGAGGTCGAGGATCATCTGCTGGCCCACCCGGCCGTGTTCGACGCCGCCGTGGTGTCGGTGCCGGACGACTATCTGGGCGAGCGGATCTGCGCCTTCATCATCCCCAACGGCGCGCCGCCGCGCGGCGTCGAGTTGAAGGCCTGGATGCGCAAGCGCGACATCGCCGACTTCAAGGTGCCGGACCAGATCGTCTTCGTCGACGACTTCGCCGTGACCGCCGTCGGCAAGGTCAGCCGCCGCGAACTGCGCGCCGCCCTGCGTCAGCGCATTCTGGAAGAAGAGGGCAAGGCGTGAGCGCATCCTCTGAAGAATCTGGCAAAGGCCTGCCGACCGTCCCGGCCTACGCCCTGCCGACCGAGGCGGAGATCCCCGCCTCGCGCGCCCAGTGGACGCTGGAGCGTGATCGCGCCGCCCTGCTGGTCCATGACATGCAGCGCTATTTCATGCGCCCCTATGCGCCGGGCGTCGAGCCTCTGCCCGGCCTGATCGCCAACATCGCCCGCCTGATCGCAGCGGCGCGTGCGGCGGGCGTGCCCGTCTTCTACACCGCCCAGCATGGCGATCAGGATCGCCGCGACCGGGGCCTGCAGGCCGACCTGTGGGGACCAGGCATGAGCCGCACGCCCGAGCATGAAGACATCCTGCCCGAACTGGCCCCGGCGCCGGGCGACTTCCCTCTGGTCAAGCACCGCTACAGCGCCTTCCAGCGCAGCAACCTCGAGACGCTGATGCGCGTGCGGGGGCGGGACCAGCTGATCGTCTGCGGCGTCTACGCCCACATCGGCTGCCAGCTGACAGCGGCCGAGGCGTTTCAGCGCGATATCGAACCCTTCTTCGTCGCCGATGCGCTTGGCGACTTCTCGCGCGACAAGCATATGGGCGCGGTGGCCTGGGCCGCCGACACCTGCGCCGTGGCCCTTTCGACGGCGCGCGTTCTGGAACGACTGACATGACCAAGCTGACCCCGCAGGATCTGACGCTGGAGCGGATGCGCGCCGATGTCGCCGCCGTGCTGCACGAAACGCCGGACTCCATTCTGGACGACGACAATCTGATGGACCTGGGCGTCGATTCCTTGCGCGCTCTCAACCTGTCGCTGGCGTGGAGCGAGGCTGTGCCGCTGGAGTTCAGCGAACTGGCCGAGCACACCACTCTGGCGGGCTGGTGGAGCGTGGTTCAGGCGCGCCTGCGCGCCGCCGGTCACGACGCCTGACCTGACATCATGGACGACGGACGCATGGCGGCGGTGCTGGAATATCCGCTGACGGAAGCCCAATCCGGCCTGTGGTTCGCCCAGAGGCTAGACCCGGCCAATCCGATCTTCAACACGGCCCACTATCTCGACATCCGGGGCGATCTGGACGTCGAGGCCTTCCGCACAGCCGTCGATCAGACCGCCGCCGAGGCCGAGGCCCTGTCGCTGCGTTTCCTTGAGCGAGGCGGCGAGGTCGTCCAGACCCTCGACCCGACCCATCGGCCCCTGCTTCAGGTCGTGGACGTGTCCGCCGCCGCCGATCCGGTCGCCGAGGCCATGGCCGCCATGCGCCGCGATCATGAGACGCCGCTGGACCCGACGCGCGATCCGCTGGCCGCCAACATCCTGTTCTGTATGGGGCCGCAACGCTTCCTGTGGAGCCTGCGCGTCCACCATCTGGCCACCGACGGCTTCGGCATGGCCCTGCTGACCAACCGCACAGCCGAGCTTTACAACGCCGCGCGCGGCGGCCCGGCGCCCGGCCCGGTCTTCAACGCCATCGCCAAGGTGTGGGAGGAAGACGCCGCCTATCGCGCCTCGGACAAGCGCGCGGCCGACGCGGCTTACTGGCGCGAGATCATGGGCGACGCGCCCGAGGTCGCCTCCCTGGCGCCCGGCAAGGCGACGACCGCCCACCGCTTCCACCGCATCGAACGCGCCCTGCCGCCGCAGGTCACGACCCGCCTGCGCGCCCGCGCCGACGCCGGACGTCTGTCCTGGCCCGACGTGCTGACCGCCATCGGCGCCGCCTATGTCCGCCGCTTCTCGGGCGCGGAGGAGGCCGTGATCGGCGTGCCGTGGATGGGCCGGATGGGCAGCGCCTCGGCGCGCGCGCCGGCTATGATCATGAACGTCCCGCCGCTGCGCCTGACGCTGGACGAGGACGCGCCGCTGGACGAGCAGCTGATCCTCGCCTCCAGGGCCCTGATCAAGACCCGCCGCCACGGCCGTTACCGCAGCGAGCAGCTGCGGCGCGATCTGGGTCTGATCGGCGGGGCGCGGCGTCTGTATGGGCCGCTGGTCAACGTCCTGCCGTTCGATCTGCCGCCGCGCTTTGCCGGGCTGGACACGACGCTGAAGGTGCTGGGCACCGGCCCGGTGGACGACATCAGCTTCACCTTCCGCGGCGACGCCGCTCCGGCCCTGACGCTGGAAGTCGACGCCAACCCTGACCTCTACACGCTAGATGAGGCCGCCGCCCACGCAGAGCGTCTGGCCGCCTTCCTGACCAACGCCCTCGACGCCGAGACCCTGGGCGAGGTTCCCATCGCCACGCCGAGCGAAGCCGCGCGCGAACTGGAAGCCTTCAACGCCACCGCCCATCCGGTTCCCGACACGACGCTGACCGCCCTGCTGGAGGCGGCCATGCAGGCGACGCCCGACGCCCCGGCGCTGACCTTCGGCGATCAGACCCTGAGCTACGCCGAATTGGACCGCCGCACGGCCGCGCTGGCCTCGGCGCTGGCGGCGCTCGGCGTGGGGCGCGAGAGCCTCGTCGCCGTGGCCCTGCCGCGTTCGCTGGAACTGGTCATCGCGCTGGTCGCGACGTTGCGCGCAGGCGGCGCCTATCTGCCGCTGGATCTGGAGCATCCGGCCGAGCGTATCGCCGCCATCGTCCGCGCTGCCGGGCCGAGCGTCGTCCTGGCCCATGAAGACATCGGCGGCGCGTTCGGCGAGGCCCTGCTGGCGCCCGCCGACTGGCCGCTGGACGGGGCGGCGCCTGTCGTCGCGCAGGGGGGCGAGGACGCCGCCTATGTCATCTACACCTCGGGGTCGACCGGCGATCCCAAGGGGGTGCTGGTCGAGCATCGGGCCATCGTCAACCGCCTGCTGTGGATGCAGGCCGAGTATGGGATCGGCGCCCAGACCCGCATCCTGCAGAAGACGCCCGCCACCTTCGACGTGTCGGTGTGGGAGTTCTTCCTGGCGCTGATTTCGGGCGGCGAACTGGTCGTGGCCCCGCCCGGCGCGCACCGCGATCCGGCGGCCATCGCCGGACTGATCCGCCGCCATGCGATCACCGACCTGCACTTCGTCCCCTCCATGCTGTCGGCCTTTCTGGCCGATCCGGCGGCCAAGGGCATCGCGGTCGCCCACGTCTTCTGCAGCGGCGAGGAACTGCCCGCCGAGTTGCGCGACCGTTTCCATCAGACGGTGAGCGCCGAACTGCACAATCTCTACGGCCCGACCGAGGCGGCGGTGGACGTCAGCTATTGGGCCGCCGGACCGGACGATACGTCCCGGCCCATGCCGATCGGCTGGCCGGTGTGGAACACGCGGCTGGTCATTCTGGACGAGCGCCTGCGCCCCGTGGCGCCCGGCATGGGCGGCCATCTGCATCTGGGCGGCGTGCAACTGGCGCGCGGTTATCTGAACCGGCCCGACCTGACCGAGGACCGCTTCATCCCCGACCCGCACCATCCGGGCCAGCGGCTGTATCGCACCGGCGACTTGGCGCGCAGGCGAGCCGACGGAGCGGTGGTCTATCTGGGCCGCAGCGACCATCAGGTGAAGATCCGCGGCCTGCGCATCGAATTGGGCGAGATCGAAGCCGCCGTCATCGCCAGCGGTCTGGCGCGCGAGACGGTGGTGCTGGCGCGCGAGGACCGCCCCGGCGAGCGTCGGCTGGTCGCCTATCTGGTCCCGGCCGAGGGCTACGACCCCGCCGCCCTGAAGGCCAAGCTGGCCGCGCGCCTGCCCGACTACATGGTCCCGGCCGCCATCGTGGCGCTGGACGCCCTGCCGACGACCTCCAACGGCAAGCTGGACCGCAAGGCGCTGCCCGCCCCGGTGTTCGAGGCTGCTGCGGGCCGGGCGGCCGGGACGCCGACCGAAAAAATCATCGCTGAACTGTTCGCCGAGACGCTGGGTCGGGCCGAACCGGCGGGCGCCGACGACGACTTCTTCACCCTGGGCGGCGACTCCCTGCTGGCGGTGCATCTGATGATGCTGATCCGCGAGCGGCTGGGGCGCGATCCCGGGCTGGGCGCCCTGTTCGACCGGCCGCGCGTGGCGGAACTGGCCGCCCTGATCGACGCCGAGGCGCTGGACTTCGACAACGGGCTGGGCGTGCTGATCCGTCTGGCCGAGGGCGATCCGGCCCTGCCGCCGCTGTTCCTGATCCACCCGGCGGGGGGGCTGTCGTGGGGCTATCGGACGCTGGCGCGCGCCCTGTCGCCGCGTCGCACGGTGTGGGGAGTGCAGTCGCCTGCGTTGGACCCTAATAACGCCCTGCCGGACGGGATCGACGCGCTGGCGTCGGTCTATGTCGATCACATTCTGGCGCTGGGATCGCCGGGGCCGGTGCATATCGCGGGCTGGTCCGTCGGCGGCATCATCGCCCAGGCGGCGGCGGTCGAGCTGGAACGGCGCGGGGTCAAGGTCGGGCTGATGGCCATGCTGGATTCCTATCCGGCCGAGTGCTGGCGCGCCGAGCCGGACCCGGATCCGGTCGACGCCATGCGCGCCCTTCTGGCTATCGCCGGATACGACCCGACCCTGTATCCCGAACTGCGCAGCCGTGCGGCCATTGTCGCCTTCCTGAAGGCGGGCGACAGCGCGTTGGGCGGCCTGCCCGAGGCGGCGCTGGACGGGGTGATCCGCGTGGTGCTGGACACCAACCGTCTGGTGCGTGAACACCATCACAAGCCTTTCGGCGGCCGCACCACCCACGTCCGCGCGGCGCTGGATCACAAGGAGCGCGACCTGACGCCCGACCTGTGGCGGCCATACGCCGCCGATCTGGACGTGGTCGAGGTTCCCTTCCTTCACCCGCAACTGACCGGCCCGGCGGCGACGGCCCTGATCGCTCCGGCGCTGGACGCCCGCATGACCGCTTTCGAGGAGACCGCACGATGAGAGACAGCGGACTGTCCGGCCGTCTGGCCCTGGTCACGGGCGCGGGCGGCGGCATCGGCGCCGCTGTGGTGCGCCTGCTGGTCGAGGAGGGCGCGCGCGTGGTCGCAACCGACCTGCCGTCGACCGCCCTGTCGGGTCTGGCCTTCCTGAATGGCGTACGGGTCGAGCCGCTGGACGTGTCCGACGGCGCGGCGGTCGAGGCCCTGTTCGATCGCATCGAGGCTGAGGACGGCCCGATCGACTGCGTGGCCAGCGTCGCGGGCGTCCTGTCCAATGTGACGGTGGACCAGACCTCCGACGCCGAATGGCGCCGCGTGTTCGCCGTCAATGCGGACGGGGTCTTCCATCTGGGCCGCGCGGCGTCGCGGCGGATGGGCGAGCGAGGCAAAGGGGCCTTCGTCACCGTCAGCTCCAACGCGGCGGGCGTGCCGCGTCATGCGATGGCGGCCTATGCCGCGTCCAAGGCGGCGGCGACCATGTTCACCCGCTGTCTGGGGCTGGAGCTGGGGCCCAAGGGCGTCCGCTGCAACATCGTCGCCCCCGGCTCGACCCTGACGTCGATGCAGACCGGCATGTGGGCTGACGAAGACGGCGCCGCCCGCGTCATCGCCGGCTCGCCCGAGACGTTCAAGGCGGGCATTCCGTTACAGAAGTTGGCGACGCCGGAAGATATCGCCGAGGCGGTGGTCTTCCTGCTGTCCGACCGCGCCGCCCACATCACCATGACCGACCTTTACGTCGACGGCGGGGCCACGCTGCGCGCCTGATCCCGCCGCTCAGACCTGTCTTCAGGACAGCTTCGCCTCGACGATCCGGGCGAAGACCGAGGCCACATTCGGCAACAGGTCGTCGTTGAAGTCATAGGCGGTCTGGTGGACCATCGTCCCGCCCTGTCCGACGAAGAAGTAAGCGCCCGGCGCGATCTGCAGCATGTAGGCGAAGTCGTCGGTGAACGGATACGGCTTCAGGTCGCGATGCACCTTGCCTGCGCCGAACACGCCGTCCGCCGCAGCCGCCGCCACATCGGCCTGAGCGGCGGCGTTGAAGACGGGCGGCACGCCCGCCGTCTCGCGCAACGTGACGGTGCAGCCGGTCATGACGCCGACGCCTGTGCAGATGTCCTGAAGCTTCTGCCACATGGTCTCGATCACGTCGGCCGAGGTGGCGCGCAGCGTGCCCGCCAGACTGGCTTCGTGCGGCACGACGTTGTGCGACGATCCGGCCTGAAGCTTGGTCACGGTGATCAGGGCGGGCTCCATCGGGTCGACATGGCGGCCGATGATGGAAGAGATTTCAGAGGCCACGCGCACGGCGGCCTGAACGGGGTCTTTCGTCTTGTGCGGGGCGGCGCCGTGGCCGCCGACGCCCTGAATGTCGATCTCCCACACCTTATAGCCGTTCATGGTCGGGCCGGTGTGGACCGCCGCCTCGCCCAGCGGCAGCAGCGGCATGTTGTGATAGCCGTAGACCTCGTCGCACGGATAGCGGTCGAACAGGCCGTCCTCGATCATGGCGACGGCGCCCAGACCCGTCTCTTCCGCCGGTTGGAAGATCAGCACCACGCGGCCGCGCGCGGGCGGGTTGGCGGCCAGATGGCGCGCCACGCCCAGCAGGGTCGCCGTATGGCCGTCGTGGCCGCAGGCGTGCGAGACGCCGGGCTTGGTCGAGGCGTGGGGAACCTGGCTGTCGTCGTTCATGGGCAAGGCGTCCATGTCGGCGCGCAGGCCGATGGACGGGCCGGGCTCGCGCCCCTCGATGACGGCGACCACGCCTTCGCCGCCGATGCCGCCCTCGGGCTTCAGGCCCAGCCCTTCCAGCACGTCGAACACCAGTTTCGAGGTGCGCGACTCCTGACCGGACAGTTCCGGGTGGGCGTGGATGTCCCGTCGCCAGGCGGTCATTTCAGAGGCCAGGGCGGCGAGGGCAGGCAAGGGCGTCATGGGGCGCGCATCCGTCGAAAAGGGGAGCCGGCGAGGTTAGCATCGCCGCCCCTGAAACGACATAGCCGGCGTTTCTGGACACGCCGGACCGATTGGCCTGACGCTCCGGTTCGTTTAAGCTGCGAGCATGAGCCAGAAACGTCTTTTCCACACGGTCGCCGACCAGATTCTCCAGCTCATCGCTGATGAGGGGTATGGGCCGGGCGCCAAACTGCCCGGCGAGCGCGAGCTGGCCGAACGCTTCGGCGTCAGTCGTGTCACCGTACGCGAGGCGGAGGTTGCGCTGCAGGCCCAGGGCAAGCTGGCGATCAAGACCGGGTCGGGCGTCTTTGTCTGCTCGGCGCCGCAGCCGGCCGGCGCCTTGCCTGCGGTCAGCCCGTTCGAGGTTACCGAGGCGCGCTCTCTCTTCGAATCTGAAGCGGCCGCCCTGGCAGCCTCGGTCATCACTGATGAAGCCCTGGCCCGGTTGGACTATCTGGTCGAGGCTATGGGCGGGGCGAACCCCGAACTGGACCCCGACGCCGCCGATCGCGAGTTTCATCGCGTGATCGCCGCTTCGGCCAACAACGCCGCTGTTCTGCACACCATTGAGACCTTGTGGCGGATGCGGACTGAGGTTCCGTCAGTCAGCGCCGCCCATCAGGCGGTCTGCGAGATCGACGATTCGTCGCGTGTGGATGAGCATGCCGCCATCCTCAACGCCTTGAAGGCGCGTGATCCGGCGGGCGCGCGGCGCGCCATGCGGACCCACTTCAACCGTTTGCTGGCGGCCATGCTGGACGCCAGCGCCGCCTCAGCGCTTGAGGCCTTGGAGCGTCAGATGGCGGCCAGCCGAGAGCGTTTCCTGATTAGCACCCATTCAGTTTAGACCAATTGGTCTAGTTTTTAGTTCTTTTTCTTATGACCAAGAGGTTGCCTTTGGTGGCCTGACTGATAGCTTTCTCCTGCGGATACGAAACCGCGAACAAGTCCGCGCCAAAGCGGACCGGAGGGGGAGGCGATCATGTTGTCGAGATTGGCGCTTGCGGCCGCCCTGCTGTGGGCTGGGGCGGCGACCGCCCAGACCACGACCCTGGTGGCGACGCCGGCGGAGTATCAGCGAGTTCTGCGCGACGTTAAGCCGGGCGACGTCATTGTCCTGAAGGACGGGGTGTGGCGCGACTTTCAGATCCTGTTCGAGGCTGAGGGTCGGGCTGACCAACCGATCACCCTGACGGCTCAGACGCCGGGCGGGGTGGTGCTGTCGGGCCAGTCCAACCTCAGGCTGGCGGGGCGTCAGCTGGTGGTGTCGAACCTGATCTTCCGCGACGGCTGGTCGCCGACGGGGGAGGTGGTGTCCTTCCGCCGCTCCAAGGAACACCGGGCCGTGGACAGCCGCGTCACGGGTCTGGTGATCGACGGCTACAACAAGCCGGACCGGGCCACGTCGGACAACTGGGTGGCGTTGTATGGGCAAGGCAACCGGTTCGATCACAACCATCTGACCGGCAAGAACAACGTCGGGACCACGCTGGTCGTCGTGCGCGACGAACAGCAGGGGCTCGATAACCGCCACCGCATCGACCACAACTATTTCGGTCCGCGCCCCAACCTGGGGTCCAACGGCGGCGAGACCTTGCGCGTGGGGACCAGCGCCGACTCCCTGTCGGCCTCCAACACCTTGGTCGAGAACAACTGGTTCGAGGGCGCCGACGGCGAGGTCGAGATCGTCTCGAACAAGTCGGGCGGCAACACCTATCGCGGCAACGTCTTCTTCCATTCGCGCGGGTCCATGGTCCTGCGCCACGGCGACGGAAACCTGGTCGAGAACAATGTGTTCATCGGCGGAGGAAAGCCGCACACCGGGGGCGTCCGTATCATCAACCGCAGTCAGACGGTGCGGAACAACTACATGGAGGGGATCACCGGCGATGGCTTCACCGCCGCGTTGAGCGTGATGCACGGCGTCCCCGATTCCCCCATCAACCGCTACCACCAGGTGGTCGGCGCGGTGATCGAGAACAACACCATCATCGACGCACGCAGCCTCTTCCTGGGCGCGGGCATGGACGCCGAGCGTTCGGCGCCGCCGATCGACAGTCGGTTCGCGCGCAACCTGATCGTCAATATGGACGGCCACGATCCGATGCGGAGGCTGGGCGACCTGTCGGGCGTCACCTTTGCCGACAATGTGCAGGCGGCGCAGCGGGATATCGCCCTGGTGCGCGGCGCGAACGGTTTGCTGGCTCCTGAAACGCCGCAAGGCGCAGGCGCCTCGCCCGACCTGGCCATGATCCCGCGCGAGGCGACGGGGGTGGACTGGTATCCTAAGGACGTGCGGACTGTCCGCCTGGACCAGGGCGCCGAGATCGCTGTTGCCCCGGCCGAAGGCGCGCTAGAGGCCGCTGTCGCCGCGGCCCGTCCGGGCGACGTCCTGGTGCTGGCGCCGGGCCGCTATGCAGTCGACCGGACCCTGACGGTCGGCGCGCCGTTGACGCTGCGCGGTTCGGGGCAGGGGCGGGTCGAGATCGCCTTCTCGCGGCCCTCGCTGTTCGAAGTGGCCAAGGGCGGCTCGCTGAAGCTGGCCAGCCTGTCGGTGACCGGCGCTGACGCTCCCGATGAAACGGGAAACGCGGTCATCCGCGTGGCGCCGGGTTCCAGCGCCGCCAACTTCGATCTGGTGTTGGAGGACGTCGAGGTCCGCGAACTGACCGTCAATCGCGGCTTCAACCTGATCGCCCTGGGCAAGGGGGTCATGGCTGATCGCGTGCTGCTGCGCGACGTGCGGGTGGACAACATCACCGGCTCGGTGATCTCGGCCGCCGCCGAGACGGATGACCGGGGCACCTACAACGCCGAACTGGTGCAGATCGAAGGCGGCGCCTTCAGCCGCATCGGCGGCCCGGTCGTCGACCTCTATCGCGGCGGCACGGACGAGAGCACTTTCGGGCCGCGCCTGGTGATCAGGGGGGCGAGCTTCGAGCGGGTCGGCTCATCTGAGCGGCCGTCAATCCTGATGCGCGGCGTCCAGCACGCCGAACTGGTCGACAACACCCTGACGGACAGCGGCGCGATCAGCTTCTCCCACCGCGTCGGCGAGCCTGTGCTGGCCGTGGCCGGGAACCGCCTGGTCCGCACGCCCGAGATGCAAACCGACATCGCGCCCATCGCGGCGACGGAGGAATTCTGATGCTGCGCGCCCTGCCTCTGACGGCTCTTCTTCTCGCCAGCAGCGCCCTGAGCGCCCAGGCGGCGACCGCGCCTGCCGCGCAAGTCTCGGCGTCGACCGAGGCCGCGCCGGTGCTGACCTCGTCTCAGGAGTGGCGGCGAATGGCCGAGCAGGGCTCCGCCTATCCCCTGTTCGCCATCGAGCGTGAGCGGGTCGAAGCTCTGGTCCGCGCGGCCATGGCTCAGGGGGTGAACGTGCCCACGCCGCGCGATCCCGGCGGCGGCTTCACCCATGAGCAGCACAAGCGGAACTATCAGGCCATCTACAACGCCGGGGCCTTGTATCGCCTGACCGGCGACAAGGCTTACGCCGACTATGCGCGCGATCTGCTGCTGGAATACGCCAAACTCTATCCGACGTTGGGCGCCCATCCGGCGGGGCGAGGGCAGATTCCGGGCCGCCTGTTCTGGCAGACGCTGAACGACTCGGTCTGGCTCGTCTATTCGATCCAGGGCTATGACGCGATCCGCGAGTCCCTGACCGCCGAGGAGCGTCGCCGCATCGACGACGACGTCTTCCGTCGCATGGCCAGCTTCCTGTCGGCGGAGACGCCCGAGAATTTCGAGCGCATCCACAACCACGCCACCTGGGCCGTCGCCGGCGTCGGCATGACCGGCTATGTGCTGCGCGATCGCGACCTGTCCGACAAGGCGCTGACGGGGCTGAAGAAGGACGGCTCGGCCGGCTTCCTGACCCAGATCGATCAGCTCTTCTCGCCCGACGGCTATTACGAAGAGGGGCCGTATTATCAGCGCTACGCCCTGGCGCCCTTCATCATCTTCGCGGGGGCCATCGATCGGAACGAACCCGCACGCGGCATCTTCCAGCGCCGCGACGGGGTGCTGCTCAAGGCTGTGGATACGCTGATCCAGTCCAGCTACGGCGGCTATTTCATCCCGATCAACGACGCCATCCTCGACAAGGGGCTGGACACCGAGGAGCTGGTCACCGGCGTCGCCTCCGTCTACGCGCGCACACAGGACGCGGGCCTGCTGTCCATCGCGCAGCGCCAGGGGCGGACCCTCCTGTCACCGGAGGGCCTGAAGGTGGCCGAGGCGGCGGCCTCGGGCGCGGCGCGGCCCTATGCCTTCCGTTCGGTGTTGCTGAGCGACGGCCCTGACGGGACGCGGGGCGCGCTGGCCATCATCCGCGCGGGGGGCGAAGACGGTCAGGCCCTGGTCCAGAAGGCGACCGCCATGGGCATGGGCCACGGCCATTTCGACAAGCTGAACTGGCTCTTCTACGACAACGGCCAGACGGTGGTGACCGACTACGGCGCCGCGCGCTTCCTCAATATCGAGGCCAAGGCGGGCGGCATCTACCTGCCCGAGAACAACAGCTGGGCCAAGGCTACGGTGGCCCACAACACCCTGGTGGTGAACGAGCGCAACCAGTTCGGCGGCCAATGGCAGACGGGCGAAGATCACCCGCCTCAGGTGCTCTTCTTTGACACGGCCGAGGGGACGCAGATCGTCTCGGCGCGCCAGACAGAGGCCTATGACGGGGTGACGTTCACGCGCACACAGGCCCTGGTCGAACATCCCGATCTTGAGCGGCCGGTCGTGATCGACCTGATGCGGGTCTCCGGTGAGCGCTCGGCGCGCTACGATCTGCCGCTGCACTACAACGGCCACATCATGAAGCTGGGCTTCGAGGCCGAGCGCATGGTGACGGACCGCCCGGTCCTCGGCGCAGCCGACGGCTATCAGCACCTGTGGGTCGACGCCGTCTCCCAGCCGTCGCAGGACAGCCGCAGCCTGACCTGGCTGCTGGATGGCCGCTTTTACACCTGGCGTTTCGCCTCGAGCGTTCCCGCCCAGGCCATCCTGGCCGAGAGCGGCGCCAATGATCCGGAATTCAACCTGCGTCGTGAGCCGGCCCTGATCCTGCGGGCCGACGGCCAGAAGGACGCGACCTTCGTCGGCGTGCTGGAGCCGCACGGCCGCTACGACGGCCGGGCCGAGACCGTGGTCGGCGCTGACAGCGCCATCCGCGACCTGAGCAGCGTGCGGGGCGCCGACGCCGAGGTGGTCGTCGTGACGCTCGCTTCCGGCAAGACGGTGGTTCTGGGCGTCGCCGACGATCCGGCGTCGCGCGCCGCCCACGTCGTCACGGCGAACGGCCGGACCTGGCGTTGGACCGGGCCCTGGGCGCGACTGGATCAATAGAGAGGCCGGCGCCGCGCGCGACCGGCCCGACAAGGGGAGGACCAGACATGCAAAAGAGATCCGCCGTCCGGTGGGCCATCATCGCCATGATCGCCGTGGCCACGGTGATCAACTACATCGATCGCAACGCCCTGGCGGTGATGTGGCCCGAGATCGCCGGCGAGATCGGCGCGACCAAGGAGGATTACGCCCTTCTGGTCACCATCTTCATGCTCTTCTACGCGGCGGGCCAGTTCGCCTTCGGACGGCTGTTCGACCGCATCGGCACGCGCCTGGGTTTCGCCTGGTCGATCGGCCTGTGGTCGATCTCGATCGCCCTGCACGCCACGGCCAGCAGCATCGCCTCCTTCGGCATCTTCCGCGCCATGCTGGGCGTCAGCGAGGCCGGCGCCTGGCCCGGCGCGGTTAAGGCCAACGCCGAGTGGTTCCCGCCCAAGGAGCGCGCCTTCGCCCAGGGCATCTTCAACGCCGGGGCCTCGATCGGGGCCATCGTCTCGGCGCCCCTGATCGCCTTACTCTTCCTGTCGCTGGGCTGGAAGGGGACTTTCCTGCTGATCGGCGCGCTGGGCTTCATCTGGGTGCTGCCCTGGCTGGTGATCTATCGCGCGGGGCCGGACAAGCATCCGTGGGTCAACGCCGCCGAGCGCGCCCTGATCCTGGATGCTCCGGCCGAAACGGTTGCGACGCCTGAGACCGAACCGGCCAAGGCGCCCAGCCTGAAGCAGATGATGTCGCACCGGCAGAGCTGGGGCATCGTTCTGGCCCGCTTCTTCCTCGATCCGATCTGGTGGCTGTTCGTCTCTTGGCTGCCGATCTATCTGGCCGAAACCTTCTCCTTCGACATCAAGCAGATCGGCATCTTCGCCTGGGTGCCCTTCGTCGGCGCCATGCTGGGCAGCCTGTTCGGCGGCTGGCTGTCGGGGCGCTTGATCGCCTCGGGCCGCTCGATCGACCGCGCCCGCAAATGGGTCATCACCCTGGGCTGCGTGATCATGGCGCCGGCCCTGCTGGGCGCGGTGCTCGCTGATGATCCCACGATCGCCGTGCTGACCATCGCCGCCGTCCTGTTCGGCTTCCAGGTCGCCATCGGCAACATCCAGACGCTGCCCGGCGACGTCTTCCACGGCAAGTCGGTCGGCTCCCTGGCGGGCGTCGGCGGCATGGCGGCCGTAGCCGGAACCCTGATCACCACCTGGCTGGTGCCGGTCATGACCAAGGTCTCCTACGCCCCGATCTTCATCCTCGTGGCCGCGCTCGTGCCGCTCTGCCTGGTCGCGATCTGGGTCGTGACCGGTCGCATCGAGAAGGTCGACGTCCCGTCGGCGCGCGGTTGATCCCTTTCCAATCCTCACTTTGCTTTCAAGGACTAAGAGCGAGATGAAACTCAACAACAAGGTGGCCATCGTTACGGGCGGCGGACGCGACATCGGACGCCAGGTGTCGCTGAAGCTGGCCGCCGAAGGCGCCAAGGTCGTGGTCAACTACGCCAACGACGCCGCCAGCGCCGAAGAGACGCTGCGCCTGATCGAGGCGGCGGGCGGGACCGCCGTGCTGCACCGCGCCGACGTCACCACGCCCGAAGGCGTCGACGGTCTGGTGTCGGCGGCCCAGGCGGCGTTCGGCCCCGGCGTGGACATTCTGGTCAACACGGCCGGGGGCATGGTGGCCCGCAAGCCGCTGCTGGAGATCGACGACGCCTTCTACGACAGCGTCATGGACGTGAACTTCCGCTCGACCTTCCTGACGACGCGAGCGGTCGTGCCGCACATGTCTTCCGGCGCGGCCATCGTGAACTTCGCCTCACAGGCGGGGCGTGACGGCGGCGGTCCCGGCGCCTCCCTCTATGCGGCGTCCAAGGCGGCGGTGATGACCTTCACCCGCGCCATGGCCAAGGAGCTGGGGCCCAAGGGAATCCGCGTCAACGCCCTGTGCTGCGGTATGATCTCGACCCGCTTCCACGACGACTTCACCAAGCCCGAGGTGCGCCAGGCCGTGGCCAACGGCACGCCGCTGCGCCGGGAAGGTCATCCTGAAGAGGCCGCTGATGTCGCCGTCTTCCTGGCGTCGGACGCCGCCGGCTTCATGACCGGCGCCAACGTCGATGTGAACGGCGGAACCTACTTCTCCTAAGGCATGAGGCGAGCGATGGCGGGCAATCCCTTCTCACGACGCAGAGCGGCGCGGCGGTCCCTGGCGGCCCTGGCCGCCGGTCTGTGCGTGACGCTGGCGGCGCCCGCCATCGCAAGCGCTCAGGTCTGGGTTCCGGCGTGGCTCGCCTCGCCCATGCCTTGGCGGAACGAGACCGCCGCCAACGGCGCGCCGCCGCGGCTGCAAAACGTCACCCTGCGGCAGGATCTGTTGATGGCGACGGCGGCGGCGGCGGTGCGCGTTCGTTTCAGCAATGAACTGGGCGAAGGGCCGCTGGTCATCGGCCGCGCCGAGGCGGGGTTGAAGGGCGAGGCCGCTCACCCTCTGCGCTTCGACGGCGCCGCCTATGCTGTCATTCCTCCGGGCGGCTTTGCGCTCAGCGATCCGCTGGTCGTGGCCGTTCCCGCCTATGCCGAGCTGACGGTCAGCGCCTACCTGCCCGACGAGACCCGGCCCGCCGTCCGGCTCGGCCCGGTGCGGATCGCTTCGGGTGACGCCGCGCCCGGCGACGCGGCGGCGCTTCTGCGCGGCCAGGGCGTCGTCTCGGCCGTGCTGGCCCAGCGTCCGACGGCGCCCGCCGCCGTCATTGTCGCCCTCGGCGATTCCATCACCGAAGGCGGATCGACGACCCTCGGCGCCCATCGCGCCTGGCCGCACCAGCTGGGTCGCCGTCTGGAGGACGTCTGCCCCGACGCCTTCGTGGTGGTGAACGCCGGGATCGGCGGCAATATGGTGGCTTCGGACGGACGCTCGCCTTCCCTCGTCTCGCGGCTGGAGCGCGACGTTCTGGCCATGCCCGGCGTCACCCATGTGGTGCTGATGGCCGGTCTCAACGACGTGCGCCAGAAAGGCCCTGCGCGCGACCGTCCGGGCGCCGGAGTGGACGATGTCGCCACTGGATACCGGCAGGCCGTTGGGGCGCTTCAGGCCCAGCGCATCAAGGTCATCGGCGGGGTGCTGACCCCTATCCTGGCCTCGCCTGTGGCTGAGCCTGCCATTCCCGGCCCGACGACCGACGACAAACGTCGTAAGCTCAACACCCTGATCCGCCAGGGCGCGATCTTCGACGGGATCATCGATTTCGAGGCCGCCCTCGACGACGTCGCCCGGCCGGGCCGCATTCGCCCCGGCGCCCACCGTGAAGACGGCTATCACCCCAATGACGAAGGCCATCGCCTGATGGCCGAGGCGATTGACCCCGACGTCTTCGCTCCCAGTCCCTGTTCACCGCCGAGGCCCTGACATGATCCGTCCGTTTTCTGTCTCGCCGTTCAAAGCCGGCCGCCGTCGCGCGGCCCTTCTGGCCCTGACGCTGGCCGGCGTCGCCTGGGGCGCGGCGGGCGCCGCCTCGGCTCAGGTGTGGAGCCCGGTCTGGACCGCCTCGCCCGCGCCAGACCGCAAGGACGGCACGCCCGAGGCGCCCGTGCAGTTCGCGGGGCAGACGGTCCGCCAGGACATGCGTCTGGGCGCGTCGGTGCGTGCGCTTCGGTTGCGCGTCAGCAATGAGCTGGGCGATGCGCCGTTGCGCGTGGCCGACATGCGGCTGGGCCTGACGGGCGAGGACGGCACGACGCCGGTGCTCTTCGACGGGCGCAGCGAGGTGACGATCCCCGTCGGCTCCGTCCTGATCAGCGATCCGGTGGCTCTGGATGCGCCGGCCTTCTCACAGGTCTCGGTCAGCCTGCGCTTTCCCGATCCGACCCGCCCCGCCGTGCGCCGCACCGTCGTGCGGATAGGGCAGGGAGTGGCGACGCCCGGCGATGACGTCGCCCTGGACTACCGCCAGAACGTGATCTCCGCCGTCTATGGCGAGCGTGAGACAGCGCCGATCGTGGTGGCGGCCTTCGGCGATTCCATCACGGAGGGCGCGACGGCCACCTTGGGGGCCGAGCGCGACTGGCCCAGCATGCTGGCGCGCCGCTTCGAGACGACCTGTCCCGGCCGCTTCGTGGTGCTGAATCAGGGCATCAGCGGCAACAAGCTGCTGGACCACGGTCGGTCCCATTCCGGGCTGGCGCGGCTGGACCGGGACATCCTGGCCCTGCCGCAGATCGACTACGTCATCCTGCTGGAAGGCATCAACGACATCCGCCACGGGGGCGATCCCGCCAAGCCAGGCCGCAATGCAGCGGACATGGTTCAAGGTTATCGCCAACTGGTCGCCCGCCTGCATGATCATGGAATCAAGGCTGTCGCGGGCACCCTGACGCCGTTCAAGGGATCGGAGCGTTATGACGCCCCGTCGTCGGAGGCGCGTCGGACCCTCAACGCCTTCATCCGCGACGAGGGCGCGTTTGACGGGGTCGTGGACTTCGACGCGGCCGTTCGGGATCAGGCGGATCCAGAGAGCTTCCGAGCGGGCGCCGCTCGTCCCGACATGCTCCACCCCAATGATGAGGGATACCGGTTGATGGCTGAGGCGGTCGATCTGTCGCTGTTCGGATGCGACGCGCGATGAGCGAGGCGAAGCATTCATGGGCGCTGCCCGTCGGCGGCGCCAAGCGGTGGGATCTTGTCGCTCTCGGCGAGGTGATGCTGCGTCTGGATCCGGGCGAGGGGCGGATTCGCAGCGCCCGCGCTTTCAACGTCTGGGAGGGCGGCGGCGAATACAATGTCGCGCGGGGGCTCAGCCGAACCTTCCGGCGGCCGACGGCGGTGTTGACGGCCCTGCCGCGCAATCCTCTGGGCGTGCTGACCGAAAGCCTGATCGCCCAGGCGCGTGTGGATGTCGGCGCCATCGTCTGGCGCGACTACGACGGCGTCGGACGCGAGGCGCGAATGGGCCTCAACTTCACCGAGCGCGGCTTCGGCGTCCGGCCGCCGCAGGGCGTGTCCGACCGGGCGTACTCGGCGGCGTCGGCGCTCGACCCGCAGGCGTTCGACTGGGACGATGTTCTGGGCGCGAGCGGCGCGCATTGGCTGCATACCGGCGGAGTCTTCGCGGCATTGTCGGCCGAGACGGCGCGGACCGCCCTGGCGGCTGTGCGCGCGGCGCGACGCCTCGGCGTTGTCGTGTCCTATGATCTTAACTATCGCGAGAGCCTGTGGCGCAGCCATCCGGACCCTGAGGCCCTGCGCGCGATCAACCGGGCCATCGTGGCCGAGTGCGATCTGATATTTGCGGATGATCGGGGACTGGCCGCCTGCCTGGGGCTGGTCAGCGAAGAGGTCGGGCGGCGCGCCTGGCCGACCGATCCGGGGCCGCCGTCCAAGGCGGCGCAGATGGCCTTCGACGCCTTTCCGCAACTGAGGGGCGTCGCCTACACCCTGCGTGACCCGAAGAGCGCGACGGTCAACGGCTGGCAGGGCGTGTTCCATGAACGGGACGAGCGACATGTCTCCATGGCTCGACCGGACCTGGAGATTCTGGATCGCGTCGGCGGCGGCGACGCCTTCGCCTCGGGCCTCATCCACGGGCTCATGGCGGGTGAGGGCGCTCAGCAGGCGGTGGAGCTGGCGGCCGCCCACGGAGCTCTGGCGATGACGACGCCCGGCGATAACGCCGAGACGGATCTGGCTGAAATCGAGGCGCTTATTCGGGGCGAGCGCGGCGGCAGCCGCTGAGACGGTGGATACGTCCACTCCAAAAATAGACCAATTGGTCTATTGAATTAATCTATTGTGGTCCGAAAAGAGGTTGACAGATAGGTAAGGCCAATCCAGCGTTCGGATAATAAAAAAAGCGCACTGGGAGGCACGCGATGAGGCAAATGGGGGATGCTGGCGTTCGAGCGAATTCCGGCAAACGACTGACGGCGATATTGCTGACGACGACGGCGCTGATGGCGGCCGCTCCGGCGTTCGCCCAAAGCGTTGAGCCGGATCAGGATGGGGCGGGGAGCGCCGACGTCACTCAGGTCGATGAGATCGTCGTCACCGGTATTCGCGCCTCGCTGCAGAACGCCCTGTCGCAGAAGCGCAACGCCGCCAACCTGGTCGAGGTCATCGAGGCCGAGGACATCGGCAAGCTGCCGGACCAGAATCTCGCCGAGGTGCTCGAGAACGTCACCGGCATCCAGATCACCCGCGAGGCGGGCGTCGGGCGCGGCGTGCAGATTCGCGGCACAGACGCCAATCGGGTAGAAATCAACGGCGTCTCGACGGTGGGTTCGGGCTCGGGCCGGTCGGGCATCAGCTTCGACGACCTGGCGGCCTCGATGATCAGCTCGGTGCAGGTCATCAAGGTGCCGGAGGCCAAGACGATCGAAGGCTCGGTGGGCGGCACCATCAATCTGCGGACCATTCGCCCGCTGGATTTGAAGGATCCCCTGTTCGCCTTCCGCGCCCAGACCGAATACAGCGACCTGTCGGACACCCTGACGCCGCGCTATTCGGGCACGATCGGCAAGCGCTGGGATACGGACTTCGGTCAGTTCGGCCTGGTCGGCAGCTTCAGCTACGCCGAGCAGGACGTCGCCGCCTTCCGCCCGCGCGTCGACCGCGACGCGGTCGTCACCCCGGACTCGGGCCGTCTGAGCGCCGAGGCCTTCCCCTTCATGCGCATCCAGTTCTTCAATCAGGATCTGGATAATTTCGAGTATGAGACCAAGAATTTCTCGGGTTCGGCGGAGTGGAAGCCGAAGGACAATCTGAAATTCTATTTCGACATGACGCTGAACGATCAGCAGCGCGCCGAACAGAGCTCGACCGTGCAGATCTCGACCATTTCGGACAACGGCGTGGTCGACAACACGACGAACACGGCGTTCGAAACCGTCAACCTGGGCAAGGTCCAGGGCCCGAACGGGACGACGGACCTGGGCTCCGTCCAGGCGGCGCTGAAGGGGCTCATCCTGCCTCGAACGGACGGCAATCTTGCGCCCTATCTGCGCACGACCAGCGATACGGGCTCGCGCGTGACCGAAAGCCGCGTGTTCGCACTGGGCGGCGAGTGGGATCTGGATCGCTTGTCGCTCAGCGCGCAGGCGTCATTGTCGACCTCGGACTCGGTCCTGCCCAGCTTCAACACCACGCTGGAATTCGTCAATCCCAACAGTCCTCAGCCGGTTCGGGGCGTGTCGCTGGCCAACGGCGTGCCGATCGAGTTCGACCTAAGCGGCGGGATGCTGCAGTTCGGCATCGCTCAGGGGCAGCTCTCGACGCCCAGCGCGGCCCAGTTGCTGGACCCCGCCAACTATCGTCTGCATCAGGTGTCGCAGGGTCGTAGCGTTCGCGAGAATGAAGAGAAGGCGTTCCGCCTCGACGCTTCCTACGCCATGGACGGCGTTCTGCCTTTCATCACCTCGATCGATGCGGGCCTGCGCTGGAATGAGACCAGCGCGCTCAATGACAACGTCACGGGCAGCACCAACTTCACCAACGTCAACTCGTCCTTCTTCCGTCCCAGCGGCGACCGTTTCTCCAACCTGCTGATCGCCGGCCCGAACAATTTCAACGCGGCCGATGATCGCCATCTGTATTTCTCGGACTTCCTGATCCTGGACGGCGCCAAGGCCTTCGGCGATCCGGCTGGAACCCTGGCCGAGCTCAACACCGCCATCGCCGCCAGCAACGCCGCCAACGGCTCCAATATTCCGCTGATCGGTCAGCCGACGTCGCAAGCGAGCGCCTTCTTCGAGATCACCGAGAAGACCAGCACCGCCTATCTGCAGGCCAATTTCGACACCGAAGCGTTCGGCATGCCCATGCGCGGCAACGCCGGCGTCCGTTATGTCAGCACTGATCTCAACTCTGTCGGCAATACGGTCGCCAGCGGCACGAACGCGAGCCGGGCGGTGCACAACACCTCCTACGAATTCTGGCTGCCGCGCTTCAACCTGGTGGCCGAGCCGCGTGAGGACGTCATCATTCGAGCGGGTGTGGCCCGCGACATTCGCCGGCCTGACTTCAACCGGCTGTCGTCCTCTGTGACCTTCGCCACCAGCGAGAACACGGCGGTGAACCGCGGCAATCCGAACCTGGAGCCGGAAACCGTCCTGTCGTTCGACCTGTCGGCCGAATACTATTTCGCTCCGTCCAGCCTGGTCAGCCTCGGCGTCTTCCACAAGGTGCGCGACAATCTGTTCGCCAGCGTCACCGAAAGCCCGCCGGACAACGCCGTGAACGGCGTGGTGAACCGAAGCCGTGACCCGTCCTGCCCTGGCGGCGGCATCTACAACCCGATCGCCGTCATCAACGTCAACCACCCGGACAAGGGGCAGACCGGCATCTGCGTTCCGCTGACGTCGACGTTCAACGTGGATGGCGAGACGACCCAGACGGGCGTCGAAGCGGCCTTCCAGTACGATCTGTCGCAATGGGAGGATCGCCTCGGCTGGATGTCCGGCTTCGGCTTCATCGGCAACTTCACCTATCAGAAGACCGGCGGGAACGTTGACAGCTACCGGACCATCGGCCTGACGCGGAACACGACCCGCGACCTGGGATTCAATCCGCTGCCTCAGGATCGCGTCGAGCTGGAGAACCTCTCGAAATATTCCTACAATGCGACGCTCTTCTACGAGCGGGGCGGGCTGAGCGCCCGGATGCGCTACACGTGGCGCTCCGACTTCATCAACACGGAAGCCTTTACCTCGGCGTTTGACGTTCCGCGCGTCAGCGACGACCGCGGCCAACTGAACGCCAGCGTCAACTATGAGATCAACAGCTGGGCCACCGTGGGTCTGGAGGCGATCAACCTGACGCGTGAAGACGCCAATGAGTACTGCATCAATGACGATGCGCTTCTTTGCTACAATGGTCTGACGGACCGCCGCATCGTCGCGGGTTTGAGCCTGCGCTTCTAAGGCCATCGATCCCTGCAAAAAGACAGGCCGGTCCGTCACGTGGGCCGGCCTGTTGTCTATGGAGAGGGGGCGGTCATCGCGCGGACGTCGGCGCGCCGATGGGGGCGGCGCTGGTCGTGGCCGCGGATCACCAGGCGTCGGGTTCGCGGACCATGTGCACGATGTTGGCGGGGTTCATGATCCAGCCGCCGCGAAATCCTTCGCCCAGCGGTTCGATCGGGTCGCAGCGCACGGCGCCGCCGTCCTCCAGCCGTCGCAAGGCGGCTCCGTGGTTCGGGGTGAACAGTTCGAGCCAGACCTCGGCCTGGGTCAGGGTCTCAGACTCGTCGATCCAGAGCTGGTTCGGGCCGAGCTTGAAGCCGACCGCCGGCGCCTTTTCGGCGATGCTCTCAAGCCCGACGACGTCGCGATAGAAGGCGACGACGGCCTGATGTTGGTGGCTCGGCACCTTCATGGCGATGTTGACGCCGCCTTCGATGTTGATGGCCATGGGTTCACTTCCGGTTGTTGCTGGTGGGCAGGACGCCGCGCATCTCTGAGGGGTAGAAGCCCTCGCGCAGGTTGATCCCGTGTTCTAGCCAGGCCTTCATCGCCGACAGCATGGCTGTCCAGCCTTCGCAGTTGGCGAAAGAGGCCTTCTTCCCCGCCGCGTCGTCGGCCCACCCAGACTCGGCGATTGTGACGAAGGTCGAGCCGTCGTCCAGCGGCTCGAAGTCCATGACGATTCGGGTCTTGAAGGCGGGCTGTCCATCGGCCGTTTCCGCATCCCAGCGCAGCACGATGCGCTGATCGGGCGTGATCTCCTCGACGTCCACGGCAACGGAGCCCCACCAGATGACGACGGCTCCTGGCGTCAACGGCGCGCTGGCGCCGCCCAGGGTGGTGAAATAGCCGCTCAGCTTGGTCGGGTTGACCACTGCGTCGAACACCTCGTGAGGCGGCTTGGCGATGCGCCCCGAAACCGTGAAACCCAAGGACATGTCCGAACCCTTCGTGCTTGCAGGAGGTCAGATTATGTTATAAAAAAATAACATGTCAAACGAGATAGAAGATGATCGTGTTTTCAAGGCGTTGGCTCACTCTCGTCGTCGGCAGCTACTGGACTGCCTGAAAGATGGTCCTGTCACGACCGGCGGATTGTGCGAGCGTTTCGACGATATGGACCGCTGCACGGTCATGCAGCATCTGAAGGTGCTGGAAGGCGCCGGTCTGGTGGTGGTGCGAAGGGAAGGGCGCGAGCGGTGGAACCATCTCGACGCCCTGCCGATCAAACGTATCCATGACCGCTGGATCAGCGAGTACGCCGGACACGCCCTGTCCCTGATTGACCGACTGAAAGGCGATCTGGAGGGGCGGGCCTGAGCCGATCGGCCTGAACCTGTAATCCCGCTCGCGCGCCGCTCATCGCGCAGGCCCATCTACGGGCGTTGGAGCCTGGTCGTCTCGGCTCTGAGTTTCGCTGTCGTAGCTGTATTTTTGTGAGCCAACGAACGCTGTTAGCGAAATCTGCTCTATGACTGCCGAAGTGCAGTCATGTGAAACCGATGAATAGCAAGAACCCAAGCGTAAACGCCTAGGCAAGCTAGATGGTGGGTGGCAACGGCGGTTTGAGGGTGAATCGCTTAAAGCAAAGCGTGTGGCGGACAGAGAGGAAGGCCAAAAGGCATTCCTTTTCAATCGCTTGTTTGGGCTAGCCGGCCCGACGACGCTTGTTGAAAACAAACGACATTTCAACCGAATGGCTACCCTTCGAAGGGCGGCTTCAGGTACGAAAAACCCCGGCGGGCTGGCGGGCCTCACCGGGGTACATCACGGTTCAAGAAAGCAATCTGAACAGGCGATATTCTATCGGAAGAACGAGGCGCTGTCATGAGTGCCTATTCTCACCGCTGGGGCGCGCCGCCTCCACGCGTGCGTCGTGGCAGCCAATTATCCATCAACACGCGCTGGACGCGGTTCAGCCGCAAGGAAGGTCAGCGTCTGATCTTCGTCCTTAAGGTCTATTCGGAACGGCTCCGGAAGAAAGGCCAGAGGACCGGCGCCGCTGGCACGATCAGTTTTGGCGCGATCCGTTTGGCCGAGATCCTGGTGTCGCTAAGCGTCAAAGGCAACGGACGGCTCGAACCCTCGGTTTTCTGGCTGGCCAAGGCGCTCAATGTAGCGCGCAAATCCATCCATGCGTGGAAGGCTCAACTGGAAGCTCACGGCTTCCTGAGTTGGACCCGTCGTTATGATCGGGTCGAAACCCCAGGTCAGAAGGGGCCGCAACTCAAGCAGGCCTCGAACGCCTATGTTCTGCGCGTTCCAGTCAAAGCCATAGAGGCAGCAGACCGCCTGAACGTTGGGCAATCGAAGCTCCCTCCCGTCGTCGCTCCTCGCCTGAGCGCGGCCCTAGACCTGCTGGCCGCTGCCGTCGCGGACCAGGCGCATTCTACGCTTGAGCGTGAATTACCTCAGGTATCAGAACCAAGGCTCCCATTATTTACTCCAAGGGTGCGGAGGGCGAATGGCGCGTAAGAAACGGCGAAGCCGGTTCGACCGGGAGGCGGTGCTGCGTCACGCCACCATTCACCACCCGAATTGCCCTGCTGAATTGGTCGCTCTCTTTGTGGACGACATCAGCGCGCGTGAATGGGAACCGCCTCTGACATTGGGCCAAGCGTTTGGCATCAAGGCCACCAATCACGTGCGCCACAAGATGACCGACTACGACCGGCTGATACGCTTTCCCGGCCTCACGAGGGATGAGGCGCGGCTGATTGTGTCGTTCGAGGTGCGGTCGATCCTCGCGTCGTGGGCGCGGACGGTTCTCGTCATAAAGTAGGTTCCTAACCTCTCCTGGAAAAACCAGCCATAAGGCCCTTCCGTTGACAGAACGACGTGGGTCTTTCTCTTGGGCGGTCAGGATCAAGTCGGAGGGAAGTATGGGCGGGCTGCAGGTCACGATTGGGGCAACGCAAGCAAACCCCTGGATAGCCACGCTGGGTGCCGGCGTTGTCAGCTCCTTGATCGGTCTCGGCGGGATCACCCTCGGTGCCTATCTCAATGCCAGGGCGACGACTTCACAGCGAGCCGAGGACGAACGCCGTCGGCAGGCTGAAAGGAAAGAAGCGGCGGACGCTCAGCGGCAGGTCGCCAAACACCATCGGGCGCTGGCCGCCCTCGCCTTGGCTGAGCATCTGGAAAGCTTCGTCGTTCAATGCACCAACGTAATCGACTCGTTTTGGCACGTGGATTGGGACGGCCTACGATGGTTTAGCCCGTCCGGAGACGGCCCATTGTATCTGCAAGTTCTGCCCGCCTGGCCGGAACTGGTCGATTGGAAGCTGTTGGACCTGCAACTGGCCGTGGATGCATCGAACTTCAAACGCCGCACGGAGCTGACCCGCGCGGGACTGGATGCCAGCGGCGAGAATGGTGAGGATGACCATTGTCTCCATGCCGACCGGGCGGCCGTTCTCGCTGTGACGGCGTGGGAAATGGCCAAGCGGACGCGCAGGGAGAACGACCTGGATCCGCTCGACGTGACACACACATGGGAAATCGTTGAGCCCGCTCAGGCACATATTGAGAAGCGGGCGAAGATCGAAGCCCTGCGGCGCGGAGAGATTCAATCCCTGGCTGATCCGCTCCCTGTCGATAGCGATGCCCCCAATGAGCCTTAAGGGCTCTAATGACGGCTTGTACCAACATCGCTAGATCGCGAACCTCGGGCTGGAGGTTGTCCCTCTAATGACTGTAACGTCGGTCTGTGTCGACTGCGTAGGTATGAGCTTGAACGAGTTGTGGCTGTAAGAAGCGAGCCTCGCTATGAGCGTTTGCTCCACAGGGCGAGCATCAAATTTTGGAGGGGTGAGTGACGACGGACGAAGAAGTTCAGATCGAGAGCTGCTTGCGCGACACGCTCACGCGAACGTCCGATTGGGTCAAGTTTGGTGAAGCTAAGAACGCGGCACTTCTGACTTTCGCTTCGGCATGGCTGCTCGCGCTAGGTAATCTAGCTTTGGGAGCGAACGCGATTCCGGACGCGTCGCGAGTAGCGATATCTTGGGCCGCGCCTTTTATTCTCATTGCGGCGGTCATTGCGATCATCGCCATCCTTCCGCAGCTGAAGCTGAGGAAAGCGGAGAGGTATGGTAAAAGCCCGCTCTTCTACGATCAGGTTCACGCCAAAACTGGTGCCGCACTCCTAGCCGAGATGCAGACACGATACGCGATCACTGCGGGCGAGAAATTTTCGCCAGCCTATCTCGAAGACCTAGCTGAGCAACTGGCAGCCAACAGCCGTATCGCCAGTCGTAAGTTTAGACTGTTCGCCTGGGGCGCATCGTCAGTCCTTGTCTCGGTTCTCGTCTTTTTCGTCCTTGCCTTCGGGCGTGGTATTCTCTCCGCAGTCGCTCACTTTTTTTGTGGCTGATGGGGAGGCTCGCTCTTTCGTTACCTTGCGAATTTCGTTGAAGAGCTCTGCGAAATTAATCGCGGAAATTGCGAGCGGCGTTTCTTCTGTAGCAGCAGAAGCTTTTAGGGCCGGTGTTTGAGCGACGGCATGGGTGCCCTGCGGCGGCGTCTCCGCTTCGGCCGCTTTTTCAGAGGCTTTGTCTCCGATTATCTCAAGTCCGTAGTTTTTCTTTATGTTTTCGATGTCTTTCTCATAGTTATCTGGCTTTTCTTTTAAGTCATTCTCAGTTTGAGATATAATGAATGGCTTGAATGTGTGGGGGCTGGCGTCATCAAAGAACTTATCGCAATACTTATGAACGTCATCGCTGGTGCACTCGATCGGCTTGGTTAGCTTGTCCTCTAGTAGGGCGAGGTCGCCGGGCTTTGCGAGGTCTATCCAGAAGATCGGGTAGTGGATGCCCCCAAAAACGCCCTTTAGCACTGACGCGCCGTCGTAGCGGAATCGCGTGACGCGAACGTCTGACGCCTTCCGATTGCTCTGCGACAAGATGTAAGCGACGCCGACGCTAAGGATGAATTTTCTCGCACTGGCGAACTGGCAGAGCCGAAATCCTATGTCGATGGAAGGGCCAATATAGTCCACCGCGATCTTCGCGTCGTTGGCCTTCTTCGCATACCGTTCATTGAGGAGGCGGCCGCCCTCTTTAAAATAATCGGTGACAGGAGCGTCTGCGATGTTGAAGTTTCGTGGGAGGGCGACTTCCTTATTCATTAGTGGGAAGCCAGCAGTCCAGGCCGTGCACTTGATATCTAAGCGGCGATCGACCTTGCGGATGGATTCTCGCGCAGCGTCGATGGCATTGATCCAGCAGGCTAGAACGTTCATCAACTGGTGGCTGTCGGTGAGTTCCTTGGTGAACAGTATTTCATCTCCAATCACCTTCCAAAACTCGGGATCTGGCCCCCAGTGGAGTTGCCTCTCCTTGGTGTCCTCAGGTAACGATCGAATCCATCCGCCCAAGAAAGCTCTTTGGGTCTCCAAATAGAAGCCTTGTAAAACGGGGAACCACTCAACCGTAGACGCGCTTAGCGCATCGCGCGGCGTCTGCTTGAGCGCCGTTGATCCGATAATGTCGGCGCTCAGGAAGAGCCGCAGCCGTGGCTTTAGAAACTGCGGCGTTTTCGCCATGAGATTTAGCTCAACCCAAGATCTTGGATCCGCACTTCTATCGCCTTGGTCGAGACGAGGAAATGGTCAGCGAGATCCCATACGCTACCGTTAGTTTCGCGGAAGGCAGTTCTAAACGCAGTTTTCGGCATTAAAAATGCTGCGGCGAACCAGTTGGCCTCCCACTCGATGCGATTTGATCCCTTTCGCAACGCATAGACCTTCTCGGGAATGTCTCTCCCTACCTGTTTCGGCCACACGTAGTGCAGGTAGTAATGCCCAAGTTCGTGAGCGAGTGTAAAGCGGTCGCGAACTAGGCTGGTGTGTGACGGCACGATTATATCAAAGTCATCGATGCCATCTACATAAAGACTTCCAGACTGTTCTGGATCATCGAGCAGGGTGCCTTGTAGTGTGACTTCACCGCCAGCCTGCTCTACAATTCTATTTAAGTCGTCGCCGGGCCGATATCCGAGCTGCTTGGCAATGCCTTCACCAACGGCATGCACCTGGGGCTTGCTCAGCCAAGATGGTTCGGCCGGCGCATATCCTGGACGAATCGCCATCATTGATCCCCTTAACGCGGCTTCAATATGTGATCGCGCGGGTTAATGCAACGTTCCAGTTCTTGATTTGTTCCGTTTTTGTGGTTAATTTCCGCACGTAGATCGCGATCATACGGGCCGTTCAGAGGTGTCCCAACAAAGATGGGGCCTGACCCTGACAAATTGGGGCCTGGTATCGGGTCATTTCGCTGCATGGCGCGCACCAAAGTTGGCGCACCTGAATGGTCAAGCTAACTTGGTTCATGGACAGTACGATTCGCCTATCTACCGGTCATGACGAAGTTCTCAAGCGGCTGGGGCTGGACTGGCGTGCGCTAGGGTGGGGCAACATCCTTGTTGCCCTTCCGTTTGTCCATGTCGCAATCTCAACACTCTTTCTGGTTGGTTACTGTGCGGGGTTCGGTGCTCACCTAGGTCGGTATGTACGACCAGAAGACATCTTCGCCATCTCGATTTCGGAGGTGGTGATGATCTACCTCATCATTATCGTTCAGGTGGCTCTCTTTTCCCGCATCGCGGGTCCGACGCCGAGAAAGGCTAAGTCGGGCAGGGAGACATATGGGCCGCCAAGCCCTCATATTTTCAGGCCGTGGGTTGGCAGCTTGGCGTCTCTGCTTGTCGTCGTGACCCTTATTGTTGCGTTGACCGGTTACGCGATTGGCCAGTCGGTTAGGCCCTCTGTAATCGCCATCGTTTTGGTTTTTGAGATTATCGTTCGCGCAAAAAGGAATGCCGCCGATAGGCGTGCGTTTTTCTACAGAATGTTGGCTGTTACGCTTATCGTCCCTGTCGTGATGGGCGCGGAGTACGGTCAAGATGATCGCCACAAGGCGCGTCGGGCCAATGACGGTCTGATGAAGTGCGGTGAGAGCCATATCCACCGTCCGATCGGTGGGAAACTCCTAGGATACAATGAAAAGTCTCACGCGCTCTTTGATGAGCAGTGCAAGCCGGTCCTCATCGTTCCCGAGATCGACCCCGTGATGCCGAGGGAGACGACCGAGGCCATTAAGGTCGGCGTTCGGCAGCAAGCCGCCAGATTTTTCGGCCGGACGCTCAAGCCATCATCGGATTTGAGTGGAGTGTTATTGGGGGCCGATGAACCGGAGATTTGATCAGTTTAGGTTCGCGATCTACCGAACCGGGGGCGGGAGCAGCGTGGCTAGGTGCGTGATCTACCGAACTGAAAGTTGACGAGCGCGGCCAGGTTCAGACTGGCTAGTGGTGAGGGTGACCAATTTCGGCAGATCGCGAACCTAATTCCCTGTAAGCGATTGATTTGTAACGATCGGTACGCTTGTCCACTCCCGATTCATTTGTGAGGCCACGGATCCGCCTTCCTGCCGCACCAGCCATGCTTCGGTAGATCGCGAACCTAGCCACGCTGCTCCCGCCCCCGGTTCGGTAGATCGCGAACCTCGGGCTATCATGCAGTTAGCCTATCGGCGTCACAGATTTGATATCGAAGTAGGCGTCGAGTTGTGCCGTAAAATTGCGCCTAATTGCAGGAAATTGCATTTCGATCTCCATAATATTCTTTATTTTCAATACTTTGAATTGTATGAATCCGCGACCTGAGGGGGCGGCGTCGTGGCATTAGCGCAGACCAGCGGCTACCCTCTTGCCCGGCGTGATTGCCTAATTGGCTGGTGGGCGGCGATCCAGCTGGCACTCTGGCCAAAAGCTAGGTGAGCGGGCACGTAGCACGGCTTTTCCTTCATCCGTGACGCTCGTTTTTGCGCTGGCGCTTAAGTTCGTCGGCAGAAAATATTTCTCTGCGATCGTACCGGGGGCGGCATTAGCCAAGATTTCCGTGTGCCGTATTTGCAACTCGTCAGGCGCATTCGGCGAGCTTCATAGTTGCATGAAGTTGCATCTATTTTCGTGGCGTTCCGAGGCAAGATAGGTATTGTTGGCCAACAATACGTTTTTACTCGCATGCTCGACGGAACGGCCAATAGATGGCCTCTTGTCTGTCGCTGCCGCGCCTGTCTAACGCCTTACCTCACGGTGTTGCTGTATGAGGAGGCGTCAGGTGGCGAAGGGACCAGGGATTGTCAGAAAGCACGAGCTTCGGCGCGTGATCGACATCCTCAAGGAGAAGGGCGTGCCGCTCGGCTCCTTGGAATTACTGCCGGGCGGCGAGGTTCGATTGAACCTGGCGCTGCTGGCACCGCAGCCTATCAGTTCGGATCTAGCTGCTGAGGTGAGCGCGTGGGACGAGGCCTTGAAGTAATCCGCTTTCCCAATGTCAGCGCGTTTCGCGACCGGCATGGGGTGACGCGCTATCGTTACCGCAAGGCAGGCTGCAAGCCGGTCTATCTGCATGGCGCGCCCAACTCGCCTCAGTTCGCCGCTGAGTATGAGGCGGCGGTGAATGGGATCACGACGAAGCCGGAGATTGGGGCGCATCGAACTGTGCCCGGCTCCATCAACGCTCTGGCTGTCGCCATCTATGGATCCGCGGAGTGGGCTCAGTTGTCACGCACGACCCAGGCCACCTATCGCGGCATCATGGAGCGGCTGCGCACGGAGCATGGCGACCGGGCAGTGCGGGCCATTCGTACCGAACACATCCTGCTTATGAGAGATCGCAAAGGGGCGCTCCCATCTGCGGCAAACAATCTGGTCAAGGTGCTGCGATGGATGCTGGCGTTCGCGGTGGCGCGGAAGATGCGGCCCGATAATCCGGCTGTCGGCATCAAGCCCCTGAAAATCGCGTCTGAGGGCTTTCCTGTATGGGGCGAGGCGGACATCGCGAAGTTCGAGGCCCACTGGCCTGTGGGGACGCGAGAACGGCTTGCGCTCGACCTGTTGCTCTACACAGCCCAGCGATCCGGCGACGTGCGCCGGATGGGGCGTCAGCACGTTCAGGACGGCGCCATCTTGGTCCGCCAGGAGAAGACCAAGGCCTTCCTCGAATTGCCGGTTCATCCGCGCTTGAAGGCGTCGCTGGATACGGTCGCGTCAGACCAAATGCTGTTTTTGGTCACGCAATCGGGTGTTGGCTTTACGGCAGGCGGATTCGGGAACTGGTTCCGTGGGGCTTGCCGGGCGGCCGGCATTCCTGATCGTTCGGCGCATGGACTTAGAAAGTCTGCTGCTACGCGGCTGGCTGATGCGGGCTGCACCGAGGCGCAGATCAAGGCCGTGACTGGCCACCAGACCTCCAAGGAGGTCGAACGCTATACGAAGGCGCGGGATCAGCGGCTGTTGGCGCAGGACGCCTTCGCCATGATCGGCGGCACGCAACGCGAACAAACTTTGGCTAACCCGGCAGGGAAGTTAGCCAAATCGATCGGTAACTGACTGAAAATGAAGGAAATTGTGATGGTGGTGGCGGACAGAGAGGGATTCGAACCCTCGATAGAGTTGCCCCTATACACGCGTTCCAGGCGTGCGCCTTCAACCACTCGGCCACCTGTCCATTCCACCTGAGCCCGGATGCGTCCGGGGCGGAGCCGTCGGGAGCGGACCGACGGGAGGGGCTGATTAGAGCATGACGCCCCCATGGGCAAGCGCCCTTGAAGCCTCCATATAGGCGAAGACGCTGTTTTCGCGGAGTTCGCGCCATGTTGTTGAAGAAGAATGCTGAACTGCCCACGCTTGAGACGGCTCTGCCGGGCCGGGCCGAGGCGTTGCCGACCGATGAGGCCCACTTCGTCCTGGGTCATGCGCTGAAGGGGCCGCATCCGGCGGGAATGCAGACGGCCGTGTTCGGCATGGGCTGTTTCTGGGGAGTGGAGCGCGTGTTCTGGCAGTTGCCGGGCGTGTGGGTCACGTCGGCGGGCTATGCGGGCGGGATCACGCCCAATCCGACCTATGAGGAGGTCTGCTCGGGCCGCACCGGCCACACGGAGGTGGTGCAGGTGGTGTTCGATCCGGCCCGGATCTCATACGGCGACCTGCTGAAGGCCTTCTGGGAGAACCATGACCCGACGCAGGGCATGCGTCAGGGCAACGACCAGGGCACGCAGTATCGCTCGGCCATCTATACGTTGAACGGGGCGCAGCAGGCCGAGGCGCTGGCCTCGCGCGAGGCCTATCAGGCGGCGCTGAGCGCGGCGGGGCGCGGGGCGATCACGACCGAGATCGAACCGGCCGGGCCCTACTATTTCGCCGAGGGCTATCACCAGGGCTATCTGGCCAAGAATCCGGCGGGCTATTGCGGCATCGGCGGGACGGGCGTGGTCTGCCCGATCGGCCTGGGCGTCGGGGCCTAGGATGGACCGCGCGGGCGTAGGCAAGGCCTGCCTGGCCTTGCCGGGGGCGACGATGGATCACCCGTTCGGGCCGGGCCATGACGCCTATAAGGTCGGGGGCAAGATGTTCGCCATCATCGGGGCCGAGGGCGGGTTGTCGTTCAAGGTCTCGGACATCGCCTACGAGGTGCTGACCGAAGAGGGGCGGGCGGCGCCAGCCCCCTATCTGGCGCGGGCGAAGTGGGTGCATCTGGCCGATCCGGGCGATTGGCCGGATGATGAACTGGCCGATCATCTGAAGTCGGCCCACGCCCTGATCGCCGCCAAGCTGACGAAGAAGGCGCGGGCCGAGCTGGGGCTTTAGGCGGCGGCGTTCCGCGACCGGAACCACAGGTAGAGAATCCCCACGGGCGCGATGAAGATCGAGAAGCCCCACAGGAAGAAGTTCACCAGCACCTTCAGGAACATCAGGATGATGGCGTTCATGAAGAAGACGGTCTCGCCCATCATCACCCGCTTGATCTCGTCCCAGACCAGTTTGGAGAAGGGAAACAGCAGGGCGCCGACGCCGAACACGGCCAGGGTCACGGCCCGGTCATGCATCGGCTTGGCGCCGTCCAGCGACAGCACCATCCAGATCATGAAGGCCATGAAGGCGGCGCTGAGCACATAGGCGCGGATCAGATAGCCCGGCTGAACCGAGCCGAAGATGCGTTTGATGAAGTTCATGTCGGAGGGAGGCTTTCTTACCGGGTCTTGGTCTTCTGTTCGGCGATCCAGCGGTCCATGCGCGCGTCCAGCAGGGCCAGCGGTAGGGCGCCGTCGACCAGCAGGGCGTCATGGAAGGTCCGCACGTCGAAACGGTCGCCCAGTTCGCGCTCGGCCTTCTGGCGGATTTCGCGCAGGCGGATCTCGCCGATCTTATAGGCCGTGGCCTGGCCGGGATCGCCGATGTAGCGCTGCAGTTCGGTCTCGATGTTGTGCGCGGACAGGGCCGAGTTGTCGCGGAAGCAGGCGCGGGCCTGTTCCTCGCTCCAGCCCAGCCAGTGCAGGCCGGTGTCGGCCACCAGACGACAGGCGCGCCACATCTCATAGCTGAGGCGGCCGAACCGCTCATAGGGCGTGCGGTAGATGCCCATCTCCTCGCCCAGAAACTCGGAATAGAGGCCCCAGCCTTCGCTGAAGGCCGTGACCGAGGCGTCGCGGCGGTAATAGGGCTGGTCGGCGGCTTCCTGTTGCAGGGCGATCTGCAGGTGGTGGCCCGGCACGGCCTCGTGCACCGTCAGGGCGGGCAGTTCATACAGGGGGCGCTGGTCCAGTTTTCCGGTGTTGACGATGTAGCCGCCGGCCACGCCCGTCGCCATCGATCCCGCGTTGTAGCGGCCGGTGGTGTAGGTCTCCTCCATTTCGATCGGCACCGGGCGCACGCCATAGGGCAGGCGCGGCAGGGTGGCGAACAGCGACGGCAGGCGGTCGTCCGAGCGTTTGGCGATTTCGGACGCCTTCTCCAGCAGTTCCTCGCGCGTCTTGGCGTAGAATTGCGGGTCGGTGCGCAGGAAGGTCAGGAAGCCGGAGAAGTCGCCGGTCCAGCCCGCGGCGCGCATTTCCGTTTCCATGCGAGCGCGGATGCGGGCGACTTCCTGCTGGCCGATTTCATGCACCTGATCGGGCGTCAGGTCGGTGGTGGTGTGGCTGCGGACCAGGAAGGCGTAGAGGTCGCGGCCGCCGGGGCGGTGAACCAGGCCCGGCTCCTGCGGGGCCTTTGGCGCGTACTCGTCGCGCAGCAGGTCGCGCCAGGCGGTGCGGCGAGCGGTGATCGGTCCCTCGACCAGGGCGCGGGCGCGGGCGCGGAACTGCTCCTGCTGGGCGGCGGGGATGGAGGCGGGCAGGGCGTTGAACGGACGCAGCAGGACGTCGCCCGCCTCGCCCGGTTTCAGGTCGCGCTCAGCCTGGGCCAGGGCGCTGTCGACGACCGAACGGGCCTGGATCAGGCCGGTCTCCAGCCCGCGCCGGGTGTTGGCGATCCCGGCGTCGTAATAGGCGGGCGCGGCCTCCAGGCGCTTCAGCCAGGCCTCGGCGTCGGCGGCCGTGGCGATGCGCGTGGCGGGCGCCAGATAGGCCAGAAGCTGGCCGGGACCGCCTTCGGAATCAAAGGCCAGACGCGACGGGTCCAGCGCGATCCGCTCCAACTCTCGCCCGATCAGATAGCCGACGAAGGCGTGGTTCAGGCGGTGGGCGTCGTCCAGCGCGGCCGGATTGATGGCGTCCAGCCGCGCCTTCAGGGCGTTCAGCGGGGCGCGGCGGGCCAGTTCCCCCGCACGGCTGGCGTCGGGCAGGCGCGACAGGGCGGCGCGGTCGCCGTCCATGCCCGAGCCGATGGGGTCGACCTGGCGCAGATAGGCTTCGTAATCGACCAGCAGGGCGTCCAGCGCGGCGGCGGCCGGCGACTGGCCTTGAACGACGGCGGCCTGGGCCGGCAGGGCGGCGGCGCCCGCAAGGCCCGACAGGCCGATACCGGCGGCGAGAAGAAGATGACGCATGAACTAAAGCCCTCCCAAGAACTGGCGGGGAGGGGAGCGGACCACGCCGCTGCGGTCAAGCCTTCAGCGGCACAACGCCAGGAAACGCGCCGCGCGGCCCTCTGATCCAGGCTGGGCGGCCATCATCGCGCGCTGGTCCCCGTCCCACACCGCCAGCCAGCCGAGGCGGCGAAAACGCAGGAAGACGGGGTGGGAGGCGGGCGCCGTAGCGACCAGGTGGACGCCGTCGTGCATGTCGGCCGCCTCGACGCGGGCGGGAAAGGTTTCGGTGTCGCCGCCCGACTCCAGGGTGATGGCGCGACGGTTCGGCGCCTGATCGGCGGCCAGGGACAGGCCGATCTTGCCTGAGCCGGGCGCGCACATGAGGCTGAGCGGCACGTCGTCGGACTGGGCCAGGCCATAGGACAGGCGCGGCTCGTCCGGGTCTTCGTTCAGGAACCAGTCGTAGCCGGCGACGGGCAAGGGCGCGCCGGTCGTGTTTAGCGGGGCGACGCTGGGGGCGCAGGCGCCCAGGGCGGCGGTCAGGGCTAGGGGGGTGATGAAGGCGGCGGCAGTCAGCCAGCGGGCAGGGCGCATCCTCGTCCTTATCCGGTGCACAGTTCGGCGAAGCGGCGCAGCTTGGACAGATTCGCTCGATCGATCTCGATGGCGGTCGCCTGATCGCCGAGGGCGAGGGTCAGGCGGCCTGAGGCCAGGAAGGCGGCGAAGACGGGATGGTCGGCGCGCAGCGTCGCCTCCAGCCGTCCGCGTCGCGCGCGGGCCTCGACCTCGGCCGAGGCGTTGCCGGAGCGGATGACGGCGAAGCCGTCGGCGCCGGGCGCGTCATGGAAGGCCAGGCGAACGATGCTGGAGCCGGGCGCGCATTCCAGCGTGGTGCGCAGGCGCGGCGTGTCGGGAATCTCATTGGCCAGGACCAGCGGTCCGTCGCCGCTGTAGAGGGTCCAGGTCCAGCCCTCGGACGCGCGGGCTGATCGGGCGGGCGATGCGGCCTGGGGCCGCTCTGCGGGCGGATGCGCCCCGGTCTGAGGGGCCGTCTGCACGGCCAAGGAGAGCAACGTGGCCTGAACCAGGCCGAGCATTGAGGTCATGTTTCAGCCCCCGCTGAGGAAGACGGGGGACTGTGGTCAGGCATGTCCCGAAGCGCAATAGCTAAGAAAGCCCTGGACCATTCGCCGCTCGGCGCGGGTGGCGGTCAGCTGGCGGTCCCCGGCCTCGGTCTGGACCGTCATGCGGCCGCCGCGCGCCAGGCCGGTCAGGGCCGGGTCGCCGAGCGGCAGACGCGTCTCGAAGGCCTCGCCGTTCGACAGCGGGTCGATGGGCTGCGGCTCGTGCGAGGCCAGGATCAGGCCCGCGCTGCGCGGCTGGACGTCGCCGTAGACCACGGCGGCGCCGTCGCCCGGCGCGCAGGTCAGCATTAGGGCCAACTGGTCCGAATCCGGCAGGCCATAGGCCAGTTTGGCCATCGGCCCCTCGTGCAACATATGCCAGCCGGCGACGGCCTCGGCGCCGCTGCGGGATGAAGACGGACCATGGGTCGCCGCATGGGCCGCGACCGCGGCCAGGCCCACGGCGGCCAGGATGGGAAAGACGGTTTTACGCATGACAAGTTCACTCGCGTTCGACAGATCAAACGCGGGTCGCTTGTTAACGGTTCACGGCTCCGCTGGATCGCGCGCGATTCAGTGATGCGGTGCGGCCGGAATCACACGTTTCGGTGAACGCGGGTCAGAAGGGGCTGAAGCGCTCGACCAGGGACTGGGCGGCGGGCGTCGCCTGCATCCGGCTGATGTCGCCGCGCCCGCCGTAGCTGATGCGCGCCTCGGCGATCTGGCTGTGGCGGATGGTGTTGGCGCTGGAGATGTCTTCGGGGCGGACGATGCCGGCCACGGTCAGCTCGCGCACCTCGCGGTTGGTGCGCACTTCTTGCCGACCCTGGATGACCAGGTTGCCGTTGGGCATGACGGCGGTGACGACGGCGGCCACCGTCAGGTTCACCCGCTCCGAGCGGTTGACGCTGCCCGAACCGTTGGCGTTCACCGCCCCTTCCGTGCCGATCATATTGGCCGGGTCGAAGCCGCCGGGGAAGGCGCGGCCGAGGCTGTTCTCCAGCCCGAAGAAGTTGGTGACGCCGCCCGAGGCGCTGTTGGTGCGGTTGCGCTGGGTGGTGTTCTGGGTCTGGGCGCGGTCGTTGATGTCGATGGAGACGGTCAGGATGTCGCCGACGCGCCGCGCACGCTGGTCGCCGAAGAAGCTGCGCGCGCCGGTACGCCACAGGCTGTTGGCGCTAGCCGAGGTCGGCTCGGGCAGATAGGCCTGCTCGACCGGGACCAGGGCGGCCGGATAGCCGATGGGGGCCAGTTCCGGTCCCTTCACCGCCTCGATGGCGGTGGAGCAGGCGGCCAGGCTCAGGGCGGACAAGGACAGGGCGGCGACGGTGATGGGGCGCATGATGGAACTCTCGCTCAACGGGCGGCGAACTGTTGCGGGTTGCGGCGGGCGATCTGGGCGGCGGGACCGGCGACGGCCCGGCCGGGGGCCACGGCCACGGCGTCGATGGTGCGGTTGGACTGGACGTTCAGGATCGGCACGGCCTCGCCCGCAGAGGCGTTGCGGGTCGCCTTGCCGGTGACGGTCAGCTCGACCCCGTCGTTGATATAGGCGACCTCGACCATGTCGTTGCGGGCGATGACCTGGGGCGAGGCCAGGTCGCGCGGACCGACGGGCGAGCCGGCGCGCAAGGCGCGTTTGGCCTGAAGGCCGATCACCGCTTCGGCGTCCTGGGGGCCGCCTGCGGGGGCCAAGTGCGACTGGACCGAGGCCCAGACCACGTCCTCGGGCTGGATCACGTCGCCGGCGGCCAGGCTGCGGGCGTAGGTCAGAACCTCGACGCTGGAGCCTGCCCGGGCGGGCGCGCCGACGCTGGCGGCCGCGGGACGGGCCGAGGCTTCGGCAGCCAGAACCCCGCTGGAAAGCGCGCCGCCTTCGCGCACCACAATGCGGCGCAGGCCGGTCGGATTGCTCCACTCCAGCCCGGCGCGGCGCGCGGCGATCTGGACCTGCGAGGCCTCCAGAACGGCGGTGGCGCCGGCGCGACGGCCGACTACGACGTTCGAGGCGGCGCCCGCGTCGTCGAACAGCTCGCCCAGGGTGATGCGGCCGTCGTCGTCGACCGGATCGGGCAGCAGATTGACCGGCCCGGCCCATGCGGGGGCGGCGAATGCGGCGACGGCGGCGGCGAGGATCAGGGCGCGCTTCATGGCTCAGACCTTCCCTTCAGCTCTTCACCTGGGCCGAGACGGACAGCATCTCATCGGCGGTGGTGATGACCTTGGAGTTCATCTCATAGGCGCGCTGGGCGACGATCAGGGCGGTGATCTCGCTGACCGCGTCGACGTTCGACGCCTCGGTGTAGTGTTGCAGCAGATTGCCGTAGCCGACGTCGCCGGGCGCTCCCACCGTGGCCGGGCCCGAGGCCGCCGTCTCCAGCAGCAGGTTGTCGCCGATGGCTTCCAGACCCGCCTCGTTGAAGAAGGTGGCCAGTTCCAGCTGACCCACGACCTGCGGCTCGGTCTGGCCGGCGGTGGTGACCTGGACCTGGCCCGACTTGGAGATGGAGACGTCCAGGGCGTCCTGCGGAATGGCGATGGCTGGTTCGACCGCATAGCCGTCGTCCGTCACCAGTTGCCCTTCGCCGTTGACGGTGAAGTTGCCCGCGCGGGTATAGGCCAGCTCGCCCGAGGGCAGGGTGATCTGGAAGTAGCCCTTGCCCTGGATGGCGATGTCGTAGGTGTTGCCGGTGCGGTTGGGGCTGCCCTGTTCGGTGATGCGATAGACGCTGCCCGCCTTGACGCCCGAGCCGATCTGGATGCCGGTCGGAACCACGGTGCCCTGCGACGAGGACTGGGCCCCCATGCGCTCGACGTTCTGGTACAGCAGATCCTGGAACTCGGCCCGCTGACGCTTGAAGCCGACCGTGTTCATGTTGGCGATGTTGTTGGAGATGACCTCCACGTTCAGCTGCTGGGCGGCCATGCCGGTGGCGGCGGTGCGAAGCGCGCGCATGTCTCAGCTCTCCCTTACGAAACCCGGCCCAGCCGCTCGACGGAGCGGCGTGACAGGTCGTTGGCGTTTTCGATCATCTTGGTGACGCGCTCATAGGCGCGGCTGATCTCGATGAGGTTGGTGATTTCCACGAGGGTGTTGACGTTCGACCCTTCCAGCATCCCCTGGCGGACCTGGGCGTCGGTCGCGTCCATCGGCTGGGCGTTGGAGGCGTTGCGGTACAGGCCGTCGCCGGACTTCTGCAGCACCGACAGGGCGTCGAAGCGCACCACGGTCAGGCGGCCGACGGGCTGGCCTTCCTGGCTGATCGTGCCGTCGTGGGCGACGCTGGCGGGGCCGCGCTGCGGGTCCAGAACGATCTCGGCGCCGTCGGCCAGCACCGGCAGGCCCTGCTTGGTCGTCAGACGGCCTTCAGGATCGGTGACGAAGGCGCCGTCGCGGGTATAGGCGAGGCCGCCCGCCGTCTGCACGGTGAAGAAGGCGCCTTCGCCTTCGATGGCGAAATCCAGGTCGCGGCCGGTCTGCTTCAGCGAGCCCTGTCCGAAATCGCGGCCCACGCCCTTGTCCAGCACGAAGCTGGCCGAGGGACGGATGGCGTCGTTGCGGGCGCGCTGGCCGACCTCGGTCCCGACCATCAGCTGCTCGACCTTGAAGCCGGTGGTGTCGGCGTTGGCGACGTTGTTGGCCACGATGTCCAGCTCGCGGCGAAGCGTCATCTGACGAGACAGTCCGATATAGGCGGCGTTTTCCACGAGCGGGCTCCTTTCGCCGTTTCCCGTCGCAACGACCGTGCCAACAGGGTTAATGCCCGTGGAATGGGGGTTTGAGCGGTTTCAGCCGCTGCGGCGCCCGGCAGGATTTGCCGATTGTAAACGCCTCGTTAACCAAAACAGGGCCACACCCGGCATGTGAGGATCGGGGCGGCTTACGCATGCTGAAACTGAAGCTGGGCAAGAAGAAGAGCGAAGCGCCGACCGGCGACGACGCGAACCTGCCCGCCGTGAGCGACGGCGCGCCCGGCGCCGAGGGCGAGGACGGCGAAGCCGCGCCCGCCAAGAAGAAGATCCCCCTGCTGTTCATCATCATCCCGGCGGCTCTGGTGGTGCTGGGCGGGGGCGGGGCGACGGCCTTCCTGCTGATGAAGCCCAAGCCCGCCGAGGCGGCGGGCGATCATGTTGCCCCGACCAAGGAAGAGAAGAAGGGCAAGAAGGAGGGCGGCGGCCACGGCGGCGGAGAAGGCGAGGCGGCGCCCGAGGGCGCGGGCAAGATCGCGGCCGGTCCCGACGGCGTGACCTTCTACACCCTGCCCGACATGATCGTGAACATTCAGTCGGCCGACGGACGCCCGACCTATCTGAAGCTGCGCCTGACGCTGGAGACGAAGGACGCCGCCGTCGCCTCGCACCTTCAGGCCGAGGCCCCGCGCATGCAGGACATGTTCCAGGGCTTCCTGCGCGAACTGCGGCCCGAGGATCTGGCAGGTTCGGCTGGATCGTATCAGCTGCGCGCCGAGATCTTGCGCCGGGTCAATCTGATCGCCGCGCCGGGCAAGGTCGACGCCGTGCTGATCGAAGAAATGCTGGTGCAGTAGGGATGACCGACGCCCTGGCCCCCGAGACGGAACTGGACCCCTTCGGCGGCGACGCCGACCTGGGCGCCGACCTGGGCGCGGGCCTGTCCGAACGGGTGCTGAACCAGGACGAGATCGACAGCCTGCTGGGCTTCGACATGGGCGGCGGGGACGACTCCGAACGCAGCGGCATCCGCGCCATCATCAACTCGGCCCTGGTCTCCTACGAGCGCCTGCCGATGCTCGAGATCGTCTTCGACCGCCTGGTGCGGTTGATGACGACCAGCCTGCGCAACTTCACCTCCGATAACGTCGAGGTCAGCCTCGACACCATCAGCTCCATCCGCTTCGGCGACTATCTGAACTCCATTCCGCTTCCGGCCATTCTGGCGGTGTTCCGGGCCGAGGAACTGGACAACTACGGCCTGCTGACGGTCGATTCCAACCTGATCTATTCGATCGTCGACGTGCTGCTGGGCGGGCGTCGCGGCACGGCGGCCCTGCGGATCGAGGGGCGGCCCTACACCACCATCGAGCGGGTGCTGGTGCAGCGCATGGTCGAGGTCATCCTGAACGACGCCCGCCAGGCGTTCGAGCCCCTGACCCCCGTCCACTTCAACCTGGACCGGCTGGAGACCAATCCCCGCTTCGCCGCCATCGCGCGCCCGGCCAACGCCGCCATCCTGGTCAAGCTGCGCATCGACATGGAAGATCGCGGCGGCCGGGTCGAGCTGCTGCTGCCCTATTCGACGCTCGAACCGATCCGCAAGATGCTGCTGCAGCAGTTCATGGGCGAGAAGTTCGGTCGCGACAACATCTGGGAAGGCCACCTGGCCACCGAGCTTTGGACCACCGAGACCGAGGTGCGCTGCGTGCTGGACGAGCAGCAGATGCCCCTGTCCAAGGTGCTGGACCTGAAGGTCGGCGACACCCTGATGCTGAACGTCACGCCTGAGTCCGAAGTGTCGGTGCGGGCGGGCTCCATCCCGCTGACCACCGGCCGCATGGGCCGCAAGGGCCAGCACATCGCCGTCCGCGTCGAAGGCCCCATCAGCACCGACGCCGCCGCCCGCCTCGCCAGGGAGAACAGCTGACATGACCGGCATCATCCTCGACTCCATTCTCATGCTGCTGCTGGTCGCGGCCATCGGCTACGGCATCAAGCTGGAGCGCAAGCTCAAGACCCTGCGCGAGGGGCAACTGGCCTTCGCCGCCGCCGTGACCGAGCTGAACAGCGCCGCCGGACGCGCCGAACAGGCGCTGGCCACCCTGCGCGCCTCTGGCCAGGAGACGGACCTGCTGCACGACCGCATCATCAAGGCCCGCGCGGTGAAGCAGGAGCTGGAGGTGCTGATCGCCCGCGCCCCCGCCCGCCCGAGCGACAGCCGCATCGAGACGCGCGAAGACGAACGCCGCGCCGCCGCTCGTGCGCCGGTCAGTGCGGAGCCGATGGTCGAGCCCGAACCCGCCCGCACCTCTTCGGTCGCGCCCTTGCTGGACGACGAGGCCCGCGCGCGCCGCATGGCCTCGCTGATGGAGCGCATCGAGGGCGCTCGCGCCGTCATGAAGGCGCCGTCGCCGAAGCCCGCGCCTGTCGCCGAGCGCGCCTCGTCGGTGATGCAGGCCCTGGCCGCTAACCATGCTGCGCAACAGAGCCTAAACCGCGCCCGCCGTAGTCTGGACGACGACCTGTTCGCTGCCTGATGTCAGCCCCTACGTCCGAGGCGCGAAGCATCTTTTTTGCCCTATGTCCGACGCGCGGCGCCGGACGACTTGAGGGCGCCTTTCCTGAGTTTGACCGATGAGCAAGCTGCCCCGCCTTCTGCCCCTGATCGCCGTCGCCATCGGCGGCGTCGTGGCCGTGCGCGCCGCGGGCGTGGCGCCGGAGCTGTTCCAGGGCGCCACCGCCTGGGCTCAGGAAGCGGTCGCGGGGGAGGGCGAGGCGGCCAAGCCAGAGGCCAAGCCCGCCGCCGTCTGCGCCCTGACGCCGGAGCAACTGGCTCAGCAGGCGGGCATTTCCCCGGCTGAACTACGCATAATCCAGTCCCTGTCCAAGCGCCGCGACGCGCTGGACGCGCGCGACGCTGACTTCGCCACCACCCTGCCGCTGATGGTGGCCGCCGAGCAGAAGCTGGACGCCAAGCTGCAGGCGCTGGAGGCCCTCAAGGGTGAGATCAGCGCCCTGGTCGGTCAGGTGGACGAGAAGGAAAAGGCCGAGGCCGACCGTCTGGTCGCCGTCTATTCCGCCATGCGGCCCAAGGAGGCGGCGGCCGTCTTCGCCACCCTGGACGACAGCGTGCGTCTGCCGGTCGCCTCGGCCATGCGCCCGCGCACCCTGGCCGCCATCATGGCCCAGATGCAGCCCGCCGCCGCGCGCGAACTGACCGAGAAGCTGGCCAGGCGCTTCCAGGCCCAGCAGTACGCCGCCCGCGCCGC
>DJDA01000093.1:840-23508 GCA_002430835.1 Brevundimonas sp. UBA5936 | reverse complement strand
GACGAGCCATAGCGCTCACGCATGTCGTCCTGCTTCTTCCCGCAGCGACTGAATACGCGGTTCTCGCCAATATCTGACGACAAAAATCGGCGAAGCCCGGCGTTGCCGAACGAGTCGGTTCCGCCGGTGATCAGCAGGGTCTTGTCCTTGAACATGGTCTGGAAGTCCTGAAAAGATGTCTTAGGCGGCAGCCGCGCCAAGGGCGGACAGCAGCATCGTTCGGTTGGCTCCGGCGGCCGCCGCCGCCGCCGCGGGATCGTCGCCTCGGGCCCGCGCGGCGCGGCGCATGGCGTTCCGCTCGTCCGGCGCGAGCCTGGCGAAATGCTCGATCCACTCGACGAAGGCGTCCGGCGCCTCCAGCGGCAGGTCCGCGCCCGCAGACTGGGCGGCCAGGCCGCGCCAGGGCGTGCGGTCGCTGATCAGCACCGGCAATCCTGCCGATAAAGCTTCGCGGATGACGTGACCGTAGTTTTCACCCAGCGTGGGCAGAAAGAAAAGGTCATACGCCGCCAGGACGTCGGCTACCTCATCCGGCCGTAGGGGCCGTCGATATCGCACCTGGACATGGGCCGGCAAGGCGGCAATGGCGGCCTCACAGCGGGCCCAGTAAGCCTGATCCTCTATCACCCCATAGATGTCGAACGTCACCGGCGTCGCGACCCGCGCGAGGATCTCTATCGCGCCCAGCAGGTTCTTCTTGGGGCTTATACGCGACAGGAAGACGGCGCGCAGCGGTCGGTCGGTGGCGACCAGAGCGGACGCGTCGGCGCCGCCGCCTGGTCCGGAACGGCCGGGCAGGTTGGAGGCGACGTGAATGGACACATCGCCCAGCACCCGGCGAATGTCGGCCGCTTCATGCTCAGACGACGCCTGGAACATCACGTCGCGATGCAGACCGATTCCCTTCGACAGCGCGATGAACAGCCGCTTCTTGAGAGGCTTCAGCGCGAGCGCGCCGGCCGAGAACTCGCCGCGCGGCGCAAGCAGCACCGGCTTTCGTGTCAGGCGCCCCGTTCGACAATAGGCCAGCGGGCGCAAGGTCGCGTTCGGCGAGAAAAAACTGTTTAGATAGATCAGGTCGAACGATGTCTCGTTCAGGCTCTGCAGCAGGGCGCGCCAACCCGCCGCGCCCGGCGAACGATAGAACACCCGCGCGTCGCCGATCGTGTTCCACGCGTCGACGGCGACGCCCTCGAACGGCGCCGCGTCCCCCAGATCACGGTCCGCCGCCACGATGCGGAAGTCGAAGGCGTCCCCCAGCTGCTCGACCATGTTGACCAGACTGCGGATCGGCCCGCCGGCCTTGTAGCCGGGCAGGTAATGCCCCGCGAAGGTCAGGATAACGGGGCGGGTCACTGACATTTCCCCGCAGGAATCATCCACGGCGGCGCCGGGCGATCACCACCCGCGTCCGCGAAGGCGAGGATCGCCTTCAGATAGTCCGCGCCGGCGCCGGCGCCCAATCGCCGCCCCCACTGCGCCAGCGCAGCGCGTTGCTGCGTCGAGGGCGGCCCTTCGTCCACCAGACGGCGCAGCAAAGCGGTCAGGGCGCCCAGGTCGTCCGCCGGAAACACCCCGCCCCGTCCGCTGGCCCGAACCACGCCGGCCGAGCCGCAGCGGTCGCTGCAAACGGCCGGCGTGCCGACCATGATCGCTTCCGACACCACCGCGCCCCAACCGTCGTACCGGCTGGGCAGAACCAGAAGGTCCGCCTGCGCCATCCGGCCCGGAACATCGCCCGAGGGGACCCGGCCGATCCACCGATGGCGCGACCCCAGGGCCTCGGCAGCTAGGCGCCGGAGCATCTCCTCCTGAGGGCCTGATCCGATCACCTGGAGTTCGACGTCCTCGCGCCCGAGCGCCGCCACGGCCCGGATCAGGAGGTCGAGCCGCTTGAGTTCTATGAACTGACCGACGAACAGGATGCGAAAGCCGCCGGGCGGCCGGGACGGCGCCGGTCCGCGCCCGATCTCGTCCGCAAGGAAATAGGCGAAGGGGAACACCCGGTCCGCACGGGCGCCCCGCGCCACCAGCCAGTCGGCGGTTTCGTGACCGGTCGCGAGATAGCCGCTCACGGCCTTGCGCCTGCTGGCGATCAATCTGCGATACTCCAGACGTCGGACAAGACCACGCCAGCCGGTGTTCTCCACCGTCTCCATCACCACCCACTGCGTCAGCCCACGCTGGGCCAGCACGGCCTGAGCCGTCGCGACCACGCCATTGCCGCGCAATCCCTGGCAGATGTGCAGGCTGTCCGCGGGCGCCGACCGCGCCAGGCGGCCGGCGGCCGCCGCATCCTGGGCATAGACCAGACGCGCGCCGCCCGGATCGGGCGTGCCCCACCCCTGGGCCGCGCGATCCGCCGACATCGGCCGCTCCGCCGCATAGGTCACTTCCACGCCCCGCCCGGCGAGAGCCGAGGCGAGGCCCGCCATATGCGGCGAGACGATGCGCTGCCAGAACCAGACGGGCCTAGACATGGGAGCCCGCCCGCCGGCTTCCGCTGGCGTAAATCCAGCCAAACAGGATCAGGGGCAACATGCCTTGGCCTCCGGGCGAGAACAGCGTGTTCTCTCCCATGTTGAGCGCGAGGGCCGTCAGGCAGACGGCGAAGGGCGCGAGCCCCCCTACCGCGCCCCTGCGCAACAGCCAGATGATCCACGCGGCTACCAGAAGCGCCCCGATCACGCCGAGTTCCTCCAGCACAGCCAGGGGCGCGATGCCCTTCTCGATCGCCGCCCCCAGGGGCAGACCCAGGACAGGATCTCGTTCCACCACCATCAGGGACGGTTCAGATGCGATGCCGAAACCGATGCCGCGAAGCGGGTCATCGGCGATATTCGCCACCATGCGGTCAATCAGGAAACCGCGGGACGCTTCATAGGCGTCGAACAACCCGCTCGTGCCGCTGCGGTTCGACTTGGACAGAAACCTGCCGATCAGATCCGCAAAGGTAGCGGCCATGGCGAGGCTGGCGATCGCGCCCGCCCCGAGCGTCAACCACACGCGACCACTGCCGAAGCCGGGCGCCATCCGGATCAGGCTCCGCCCCGCGAACACCGGCGAGAGCACCAGCGACAAACCGAGCCCCAGAACCATGGCCACGCCGCCGGTGCGCGCCTCGGACAGAAACACCAGGACGAGACTTCCCCCGGTGAGCGCGATCAGCAGCCAGCTCGGCCGCCGCTCCCCGAACATGCGGGCGCCGGCCCAGGCGCCGAGCAGAGCCATCGTCGAACCGAACGCCTGCGGGTGGTTGAGAATGCCCTGAAAGCCTGTGCCATTTCTCAGGAATCCCTGCGGCAGCACCAGAAATGGCAGGCTGAGAACCAGCACCAGGACCAGCCCCCAGAACAAGTCCCGCGTGGCCGCCGCAAACTCGGACGGAGACAAGCCGAGCCAAAGCGAAAGCAGGGCGGTCATGGTCAGGCCCCAGGACAGAGCCTTGAGGATCGACACGTCCGGCAACGGACTGACCAGCACCGAATGCAGAACGAAAAACCCGCTCAGCAACACCGTCGCGGCCGTAAAGGGGCGAACCCGAAGATGCCGCGTCAGAAAGCCGCTGCGAAACAAGGCCGAGGAGGCCGCCGCCAGCATGACAAGATACCGCCCTGCGCCCGCGCCCGCGCTCTCCGGCGCAATGCCCGGATTGACCATGGTGAAGAGCCAGGACAGGGTGAGCGCATAGATGGCCTGTCTGCGTCCCAGCAGGGCGTAGGCAGCAAGACCCGCGTAGGCGAGCCCCGCCGTGGACGGGGCCGCTAGCCGCAGAGCGAGCAGCAGGACGAGTGGCAAATAGGTCAGCAGGTTGACGCGGAGCGCGCCAGTGCCAAGCACCGCTAAGTGCGACGTGGAGGGGTGCCGACTGCTCATTTCCATAGCGTCGCCCTGCAGTACCAACCGTCATCACTCATCGCCGCCTCCACGATAGCTCAAGCAATCAGCAGTGAAGCTCGGGCGTCTGAGCTTTGACGCGTCGGCATACGGGTCCAGGCCGGCCAGCACTCTCGGCTATCCTCTAACAAACTGGGTGATATCTCGGGAGATACGAGACCAGCTTTGCTGTTCCTTTAGGCGCTCGAATGTCAAGCCCGAGTCCGGCACAGCAATTCGATCCTCGAGAAAGTCCAACATTCGTCCGGAAACCGATTCCTCATCAAAGTCCTTTATTGGAATAATATACTGATCCAATCCCTCTATCCCGGGAAATATATTCGATAACACGGGCGTTCCACTCACTAGATACTCCACCAGCTTTGATGGAAATGCGTATTGGGAGGTTACCGCCTTGGGATCACGGAGATGAACTAGACACGCGACCCGTCGCTGCGCAGCGATTATCTGCGCGTTGGGAATGGCGCCATGGTACTTGATCCTGCGATCCTTCTCGGCGGCGGAACACACCAGGTCCGTCAGCGGACCATAGCCGTAAATGTGAAGTTCAACGTCGGGCCTTCTTATTGACTGGAAGGCAGTTAACAGCAGGCCCGTTCCGTTGTCCTCATTCAACGTACCCGCGACCATAAATACACGACAGCGTTGCTCATCCGCTTTGCTATCTTGAGGAGGGCTGAGCTCGTCCTCTACGCCCACAGGAATCTTGATATATCGGACCTTCAACCTGGAAGACGTCACGAAGCGGTCATTCAGAACGATCCAGCCATTCAGACGGGTTGCCAGCGAAAAACCAAGCGCGAAATATGTATTCGCCAGCCATCTTTTGATGGGGCGAAACTTAGACGTCGCCAGCAGATGGGTGTCGTATATGAACGCATAGGGCCTATAGCCGACAAGCTTCAGCAGCAGACACTGGACGATGATGCGTGGATCGTACCCCGTAACGAATATGACACCTCTCCGCGTCGGCGCCGCAAGCACGTTCCACATGAACCACGGGAAATTCGACTGGTGAACTTCAATGTTCCCCACTTTCGTTCGACTGGATCTCGCATGCCCCCCCAAATGTATCAGCTTGACCGGATACATCTTCGCGTAGGACTCAACGAAGCTACGCTCAAACTTTTGGCTGGATGTTGTGATCGCTCTACTCTGAAGAGCGGTCAGACCCACTCCGCGGGAGACAACTACTACCTCGGCATCGGTTCGTCCTTCCGGCCGAGAGGCGCCGCTCGGGGCTGGGGCAGAACTCATTGAATGCGGCCGTGCGCTAGCTGCACTGTCGCTTCGCATCCATCCAATGTGGATAGGCGGTGGGCGATGACTAGGATGGTCAAGTTGCGATCCAGGCGTTCAATTGCCGCCATAACGGACATCTCCGTCTCACTGTCCAAGGCGCGCGTCGCTTCCTCAAACACCAGGACGGCGGCCTGCTTATAAAGCGCCGGGGCGATGCCGATCCGCTGGCGCTGGCCGCCGGAGAGCTGGATGCCGCGCTCGCCCACCCGGGTCTCGTAGCCGTTCGGAAGCGCGGCGATCACATCCGCCAACTGGGCCTGCCAGGAGCTCAGCGACAACGGCGCGAAATGACTAACGAAGAGCACTTTCATCTTAGGCTCCGCCGTTAGATGTCGAGCATCGGGATACAAATGGCCCCCGCTTAACATCGGCGGAGCTATCGGGGCTGCTGCCGAAGCTGAGCAAAGCATCCGGTTCGAGAACGCGTTTCGAGCACATGTTAGAGGCATGATCCCTTCGACCGGAAACGATGAGCGCCCGCACCTTCGATTACCTCCCGCCTATTCATAAGGTGGCGAAAAACAGGATCTGCCTGGGCCTCGAAGTTCATTTCGTCTAGATGATAACGGAAGGCTACTTGGCGCTTCCGCTTGATCTCGGCTCGGTCGCTTAGAGCGGCAGCGACGTGGTCGGCCCCAGCTTCAGGATCCGTCGGGTCGAATGGAGCGCAAACGTCATCAGGGAGGTAAGACAGCCCCGGGTTGCCCGTGTGCGCGATGATGAGGCCAGCGGCGAGATACTCACCGATCTTGTTGGAAGCCGCAGAAATAAAGAAAGACTTGTTGCCTCGATTATCCGACAGCGGCGCCCAGAAAAGCCCTGCATCATACCTGGCCAACACTGCAGCAAGTGCTGACTTCGGAATGGCAGGAAAAACCGCGAAATTATCGCTAGACGCCATACTCTTGGCAGTCGCAAGTTGATCGAGGTCGGGCGTCAGCGTTTCCCCACCAGAAAGATACCAGTGCACTTTAATGCCACGATCACAAAGTCTCGAAATAAACTTCGATAATCGTGATGGGTCCATCTTTGTTAATACATTGGGTGAGGCAACATAGACGACGCTTGGGTGCTCGTTTACCGTTATATTCACACCCGCTGATCGCGGGGGAGAGAGCCTCATGACGAACTGAGATGCCCGCAGGAGTGGCCAGGCATCCTGTCTCCACTTCAACCGCATCGGGCAAACATCGATGTAGGTACTGATGAACTTAGCGAGGACACCTATCAGCCTAGTGCTGGTACCAGCGTCGGTATAGTCATAGAAGAATCCCGCGACCTTAGTTCGGCGAAACGGCGCTGCTAGTATCTTATACACAATAGCAACGAGAACATACGACTCCTGAGCGATGATCAAGTCAGGCTTGAACCTGACTGCCGTGACGAGCAGGTTAATGAAATTGGTACGCAGAAGGGGTATCCTGCTCAGAAATCCTTTCGAGTCTGGAACATGAATGTGCTCAACGTCGGCACTACCGATGTCAGTCAGGTCCGGCGGGTACTTACACGCAAACCGAACAACCGCCGCACCAGCACTCATCCTCGACACGAGGTGGTACATAGACGGAAACATGTTGGGATTAGAGCCCATGATAGCAAATACTCTCATGGTCTTATTCGCCTCCACAGGCACGCCGGATCTCCATATCCGACACGTTTACATCCAGAACTGAAAGAGATCGCGATTTCTTCGAAGCGCTGTTCTGCTCGATTATGCGGTGTTCGCCCTCTTCCATCAATCGTCTATGCATCATTGATGATGGAGCCACGACTCAGTCTCGCGATGGAGTCACACCCATCCAGTGTCGACAGTCGATGAGCAATGATGAGGATAGTCAGTCGCCTGTCGAGCCGTTCCACCGCTGCCATCACGGCTGTTTCCGTTTCCACATCTAGGGCGCTGGTCGCCTCGTCGAACACCAGGACGGTAGCCTGCTTATAGAGCGCGCGGGCGATGCCGATCCGCTGGCGCTGGCCGCCGGAGAGCTGGATGCCGCGCTCGCCCACACGGGTCTCGTAGCCGTTCGGAAGTGCGGCGATCACATCCGCCAGCTCGGCCTGTTCGGCCGCGCGTCGCACGCGTTCGAGGTCGATGTCCCGCTTCCTGACGCCGAAGGCGATGTTTTCCGCCACGCTGGCGTCAGCCAGGAAGATCGCCTGCGGCACATGAGCGATGTTTCTCTGCCAGGCGGCGCGGTTTCCCGGCGTCAGTCGGACCCCGTCCACCGCGATCTGGCCTTCGCTCGGCTCCAGCAGGCCGAGGATCAGATCCATCAGGGTCGATTTGCCGCTGCCGCTCTTGCCGACGATGCCGAGCCGCATGCCCTTGCGAATTTCCAGACTGATGCCCGACAGCGCGCGCGCGCCTGCGCCCTCATAGCCGAAGCTCACATCCGTCAGCTGGATGGAGTCGGCAAAGGGCAGCGCGGTTGCCGCCTGCCCGACGGGCGGCACGGTGCGGGACAGCAGTTCACTGACATCCATCAGGTTCTGCCGGTTGCCGAGGGCGGAAGACCATCCCTGATAGATTTGCTGGATCAGCGGCAGCAGCTTCTGGGCGCCCAGCGCGAGCGCACCAAGAACCGGGACGGCCGCGCTGAAGCCGCCGGAACGGCCTGTGACCGCGACCGCTATGCCGGCGATCAGAACCAATCCCAGACCTTCCACCAGAAACCGGGGCGCATTGGCGAACAGGGCGTTGCGAGCGCGGGCGTCGCGGAAGTCCGCCTCGGCCTTCTGATAGGTGTCGACGAACACCGATTGCGATCTGTCCAACAGCACGTCGCGGATGCCGCCGAGACCTTCCTGGAGTGCGCGCACGCGTGCGCCCTGCGACCGCGCGATGACCACGCCATTGGCCTGGAGACGGCGCCGGGTGGCCAGGGAGACCAGCAGATAGACGGCGACAAACCCGCCCCCCGACAGCAACGCCACGACCGGATCGACGACGATCAGCCCGATGATGATGGCGACGGAAATCACCACGGCGACAGCGGCCGTCATCAGCGGATTCAGGACTTGGTGCGTGATCATCTCGACCTTGGTTATCGAGGCGATGATCTCGCTGCTGTTGCGGCTCAGATGATAGGAATAGGGCTGTCGCAGCGTGTCTGCATACAACTTCACGCCCAGCTCATAGGACACGCTGTAGACGAATCTCTGGCTCGCCCACAGCAGGATCAGCCGCAGCACGGCCGCCGTCAGCGCCGCCAGCGCGAACAGGCCGGTCAAGGTGAGCAGCACCTCGCGCGGCGTCTGCGCGCCGACCAGTCCGAACAGCGGCTGCATCGCCTGCAACAGCGGCGAGTTCTCCGGCGAGGCCACAGCCGCCAGGAACGGCAACAGCGCGCCCAGCGTGAAAAGCTCCGCCCCTGCCCCGACGAGCATAAGCACCAGCACGCCGATCGCGGCCCGGCGAAGCTGATGCGGCAAGTGTCGGAACAGGCCGGCTACGACGGAGAGCAGGGCGGCACGCGGCCTTGTCTCAGAGGCGCTAATCATCGGCGCCTCCCCCGGAGCCCGACGTCTCTGATTGAGGAAAATTGGCGCCTGCACCCGCAAAGCCGCTCCCCACGCTCCCTCGCAATCTCGCGACGTGTTCATAAACCTCCAGTCGCACTGCGGCCTCATCGTCGCCTCGGGCCAGCGCCTGCAGCGCCTTGACCTGATCTTCAGACATGACGGCTGACGTCCCCTGGTCCACCACCTCGATAACCGAGTCTAGCCGCGCCAAGATTCGTTCGCTGGAGTCCACCAGCTCTTCGGTCAGCTTCTCGCCGGGACGCAAGCCGGTGAAGATGACGGGGATGTCCGCATCCGGTTTTAGTCCGTGCAGCGAGATCATGTTGCGCGCGAGTTCCACGATTTTCACCGGCTCGCCCATGTCCAAAACAAAGACGCTCGGCTGGGTTCGGGGGCGGACGGCGCTTTCGGCCGTGGCGTGCAGCACGAGTTGAACGGCCTCGGGGATAGTCATGAAGTAGCGCTCCACCTCTGGGTGGGTGACGGTTACAGGGCCGCCGCGCCGGATCTGGTCCTGGAAGATTGGGGCCACCGACCCCGCCGAGCCCAGCACGTTTCCGAAGCGGACCACGCTGAAGTTGGTGTCACCGCCCCGGCCATGCAGGCCGCGCACGACGGCCTCAGCAAGCCGTTTGGTGGCTCCCATGATGTTGGACGGATCAACCGCCTTGTCGGTGGAGATCATCACCATGTGCGGCACTCGGGCTTCGCGCGCCGACTCGGCCACGTTCCAGGTGCCCACCACATTCGTCAACACGCCCTCGATCGGGTGGTTTTCGACCATGGGGACATGTTTCAGCGCGGCGGCGTGAAAGACGATGTCAGGCGCCTCTTGGGCCAGGTGTGCCGCGACCCGGGCACGGTCGCGCACGTCGCAAATGATCTCGCGTCGTGACAAGTGCGGATGGGCGCCCGCGATCTCTTGGTCGATTTTGAACAGGCCGAACTCGGAGTGGTCTAGCAGGGCGAGGTGGGCGCAGCCGAGAGCGGCGGCTTGGCGACAAATCTCTGAGCCAATGCTGCCGCCGGCGCCGGTCACCAGCACCCGCTTGCCCTTGATCAGCGCTTGAACTCGCGTTGAGTCGAGCCGGATCGGGGTACGGGGTAGGAACTCCTCAAGCGGTATCTCTTTCAGCGCGTAGGGGTCTGCGTTGGCCGCAGACAAATCCACGAACATCCGAGGTCGCAACAGGGTGTGACCTGCTTTGCGAACTTCACCGATACGGGCAGGGCTGACGTTCCAGGCTTGAACCGGATCGTCGAGGAAGAGGATCGCGTACTTCGCTTCTGATGATGATGGATCCGGCAGCCGCCACTCGCCGATCAGGCCCAGCACCGGCACGCCGTGAATGTGAAGTCCCAGTTCACCTCCATTTGGCGTGATCAAACCTATGGGGCGGTAGGGCGATGCGGGGTCGGCCTGGAAGTGGCGCAGATGGGCGTCGGCGGATCGCATATCGCCGACCATCAACATGGGTGTCTTGCCTGCGGCTGGGGACGAACGCGCTCTGATCACCTCTCCGGCCAACGACTGACGAAGGATGTGGGGATTGTGAGCTAGGCGCCAGCACACCCGGAGCCCCGCCAAGCCCAGGAGGCTGAAGAGAAATGCAAGCACCAGAACCGAGCGAGGTAGCTGCAAGCCTCGATCAAGTACGAAGATGACCAGCAGGAACAGCGCCATGCCAGCCAGCAGGCTGCGGCTGATGGCAAGCAGGTCATTGAGTGAGGTGAAACGCCAGGCGGAGCGCTCGGTCTTGGCGATCAGTTCGATGCCGCCGCCGATAGCGGCGTAGAGCCCAGCCCAGCCCAGCACGCGTAAAGCGTCGCTGTTGGTCATCCACCAGGTGATCGGCAGCGCGCGGCGTATCTCATAAGCGGCGACAAATGCGATGAAGAGCACGCACATGTGCAGGGCGAACTTGGTCGCGTCGGTCGCGCCGTAGCGCGCGGGCGCCTTGAAGCGGTGCGCCATGTCAGCAGGCCTTCAGTACGAGCATGATCACTCCACCGTCACCGACTTCGCCAGGTTCCTGGGCTGATCCACGTCCGTGCCTTTCTGGACGGCGGTGTAGTAGGCGAGGAGTTGCACCGGGACGGCGTAGACCAGGGGCGCGATCAACGGGTGGCAGTTCGGGGCGTCGATGCGGTGGATGCTGGCGCCGTGCGGGGCTGGGGCGGCTTCGGGCGCGATCATGATGACGGGGCCGCCGCGGGCGGAGACCTCCTGCAGGTTGGAGGCGGTCTTTTCGAACACGTCGTCCAATGGCGCCAGCGCGACCGTCGGCGTTTCCTCGTCGATCAAGGCGATGGGGCCATGCTTCAGCTCGCCGGCGGCGTAGCCCTCGGCGTGGATGTAGCTGATCTCCTTCAGCTTCAGCGCGCCCTCCATGGCCAGCGGGAACATGGCCCCGCGCCCCAGGAACAGCACGTCGTCGGCCTTGGCCAGATCATGGGCGACGGCCTTGATGCTGTTGTCCATCCGCAGGGCTTCAGCGATCAGGCGCGGGCTCTCGAACAGCGCCTTGACCAGTTCGGCTTCCTTGTCCGCATCAACGCGGCCGCGCTGAACGCCGGCGGCGACGGCCAGCGCCAGCAGCGCCGCGACCTGAGCGGTGAAGGCCTTGGTGGAGGCCACGCCGATCTCCGGGCCGGCGTGGGTTGGCCACAGCACGTCCGCCTCGCGCGCCATCGATGACGAGTGAACATTGACCACGGCCGCGGTTCTCAGCCCCTCGCGCTTGCACCAGGTCAGGCTGGCCAAGGTGTCGGCGGTCTCGCCCGACTGACTGACGGCGACGGCCAGGGTGTTCTTAGACAAGGCAGGCGAGCGGTAGCGGAACTCGGACGCGATCTCGACGTCGCACGGCAGGCCGGCGATGCGCTCAAACGCATAGCGGCCGATCTGCCCCGCATAGAAGGCGGTGCCGCAGGCGATGATCTGAACGCGGTCGACGGCTGAGAAGTCGATCGTTCCCGTCTTGGCCTTGCCAGTCACCAGGTCGAGGTATTCCGACAGTGTGTGCTGGACGCTGTCGGGCTGCTCGTGGATCTCCTTTTCCATGAAGTGGCGATATTCGCCCTTCTCCACCATGGCCGAGGAGGCCGAGACCTGGACGATCGCGCGTTCGACGGCGGCGCCGCCGGCATCGAACATGCGCGCGCCCGAGCGATCCACGGCGACATAGTCGCCCTCCTCCAGATAGGAGATCTTCTGGGTGAAGGGGCCGACCGCCAGGGCGTCGGAGCCCAGGTACATTTCGCCCTCGCCCCAGCCGACCACCAGGGGGCTGCCGCGCCGGGCGCCCAAAATCAGCCCGTCCTCGCCTTCGATCAGCACCGCCAGCGCATAGGCGCCGGTCAGCCGGTCCAGCGTCGCCTTGAAGGCGTCCAGCGGCGGCAGTCCTTCGGACAGGGCCTGGTCCAGCAGATGGGCCACCACCTCGGTGTCAGTCTGGCTTTCGAACACATGGCCCTGAGTCGTCAGTCCAGCCTTCAGCTCGGCGAAGTTCTCGATGATGCCGTTGTGAACCAGCGTCACGCGCCCGGCCCGGTGCGGGTGGGCGTTGGGCACGTTCGGCGCGCCGTGCGTCGCCCAACGGGTGTGGCCGATCCCGACGGTGGCCTTCAGCGGCTCGTCGGCGAGCACCTCTTCCAGCGCGCGGATCTTGCCCTTGGCGCGGCGGCGCTCGATGCGACCATCGACCACGGCGGCGACGCCCGCAGAGTCATAGCCCCGGTATTCCAGCCGCTTCAGGCTGTCGAGCAGGCGCGGAACGACCTGACCTTCGCCGGTGATGCCGATGATGCCGCACATAGACAAAGGCGCTCGAGACGGCGCCGCCGCGCCTTGGATGGGGGGCCTTAGCGCAATAAGGTTGCGTTGTCACATCTTTAACGGATGTTGCACCGGGGCGGGGAAGCACTGACCGGCAACTTCACGTCAGCCTTGTGCTGAAGGCGCAGAAATGCCCCACTAACAACAGGCTAGTGGAGGGGGCTCCAGTTCGGCCGGTAAGAAACGTCCTGCCCAAGAAACGCCCATAATACCCTGGGCGAGCGGGCTGTTTTCGTTTGTCTTTTTCTGGTGCGGAGAACCGGAAGTCATTGAATTCGCTATAGATGTCAGCGTTGACATCGTAGGGGTCACAGGTTCAATCCCTGTCGCGTCCACCATTCTTTTCAAGCAGTTCCGGCGCCTTCCGGCTGCTCAGCCCCCCCCCAGAAACAACCTAAAATCGACGGATAAGACTCGTTGAAAGTCTGCTGGCGATGGACGGCTTGCATTTGCGAGACGAAACCAGCGACGCGCAGGCGTTCACTCCAGGGCGCCGACCGCCAGTCCCAGGTGACTCGCTGCAAAGGCCAGGCGGTCGGCGGCGCTCTTGGCGGTTTTGGATCGGCTGTTGCCTGCGCCGTGGCCGGAATCCTTGTCCACCGTCAACAGAACGGGCCGCGAGGGATCGGCCAGCGCCTGCAGGCGGGCGGCGTATTTGAAACTGTGCATCGGCGCGACGCGGTCGTCCGTGTCTCCCGTGCCGATCAGCAGGGCTGGGTAGCGCCGCCCCCGGACGGCGGCGTGGTAAGGCGAGTAGCCGTGCAGGACGGGGAACAGGGCGGCGTCCTGAGGATCGCCGTACTCGCGGATCCACAGCCGGCCGTTCGTGAACTGCGTGAAGCGCAGCATGTCCAGCACGCCCACGGTCGGCATGGCCGCCGCATAGAGGTCCGGACGGCGGGCGACGGCGCCCCCGACCAACAGACCGCCGTTGCTGTAGCCGAAGGCCGCGAGCCGTTCGGGCCGCGTATAGCCCGACGCGATCAGGTGAACCGCACAGTCGTTGAAGGCGTCGAACACCGCAGGCTTATTCGCCAGCATTCCGGCCCTGTGAGAGGCCTCGCCATAGACGCCGTCTCCCGGCAGGGCGGCGATGGCGAACACCCCGCCCATGTCCATCCACGTCACCTGCTCCGGCCTGAAGTCGGGCGGATAGGAAGCGCCGAAGCCGCCATAGCCGTAGAGGATGGTCGGAGCGTCGCCGCGCCGCGCCAGGCCTTTGCGAGACGCGATGAACAGGGGAACGCGATTGCCGTCGCGCGCCGTCACGACCACGCGCTCGACCTGATAGTGGGAAGGCTCGACCGGGCCTTGCGGCTTGTCGACGACCACGGAGCGTCGGCGCGCCACATCGTACCGATAGGTCGTCAGCGGCTGACCGAAGCCGGAATACTGATAGTAGATCTGGCCCGGCTGGGCCGCGCGCGACAGCCCTTGCACCACGCCGAAGCCCGGCAGTGAAACGGCGCGCTCACGACCGTTGCGCAACGAACGGCTGATCAGGGTGTCGCTGCCGTCGGTCAGATACTTGAGAATGAGGGCGTCGCCGGCCAGCAGCGCGCCTCGCAGCGGGAAAGCGCGTTCCGGCACGACTTCCTTGATTTCGTCGGGACGCTCGGCGTCCACGGAAACGAGGCGCCAGTTGGCGGCGCCCACGCTGGTCAGCACATAGAGCGTCGCGCCCCGCGAGCCGATGAAATAGTTGCCCGCGAGCGGTTCGGCCGGGCCGAGGTCGATGGGCACGAAGTCCGCGCCGGGCCGGGTCAGATCCTTATACAGAAGGGTGATCCCGCCGCCCGCGTATCCGGTGTTGATGAGCAGATAGCGGCCATCGGCGGACAGTTGGCCGATGAACATATAGTCCGGGTTGGCCTTGTCCTCATAGATCAGGACGTCCGCATCCTGAGGGTCGCCGAGGCGGTGGAAATAAAGCTGCTGTCCGCTGTTGCCCGACAGGAACATCGCATCGGGCTGAGGAAAGCGCGCGTAGTAGAAACCCGAACCGTCCGCAGCCCAGAAGGCGTTGGAGTATTTGTTCCAGTGAATGGCGTCGGCCAGGGTCTGACCGCTGTTGCGATCCAGCACGCGCCAGACGCGCCAGTCGGAACCGGCGTCCTGTCGGGCGTAGGCGACGTAGCGGCCGTCAGGCGACACCGCATAGCCCGCCAGCGCCGCCGTACCGTCGGCCGACCATTGCGCGGGGTCCAGCAGCTTGCGCGCCTCGCCCGTCTCGCCCTGGCGCACCCATAGAGAGGATTGTTCCTCGCCTCTGGCGCGGCGCATGAAGAACTGAGCCTCTCCGGCCGTGGCGATCGGGCCGATGGTTTCAATGTCGAACAGGGCGTCCAGGCGAGCGCGGATTTTCGCGCGCCCGTCCAGGCCCTGCAGATAGGCGTCCGAGACGGCGTTCTGCGCCGTGGTCCAGGCCTGCACCCGCTCGGACGTGCGGATGTCCGCTTCCAGCCAGCGATAGGGATCCTCGACCGCGACCTCGCCGTAGAGGTCGATCACCGGCTCCACGGGCGTCGGCGGATAGGCGCCCCACGGCGGCTCAGACCGGGCCGTCGCAACGGCCGGACAAAGCAGACTCGCCCCCGTCGCGGCGCCCAGCAGCAAGGCGCGGCGTCGGTTGAGCAGGCGGATGTCCGACATGGGGCTTCCGCTTCTAGGACTGTGACGGAGCGACGACGCCCTGAGCCGCGACAACGGGCTTGCCGCCGCGCGCGATGTAGGCCCGCATATGCTCTTCCAGCGTGGTCAGGGGCACGGCGCCCAGGGCCAGGATTTCATCGTGGAAAGGACGCGGGTCGAAGTTCTCGCCCAGGGCGGCCTCGGCCTCGCCGCGCAGACGGCGGATGGTCAGCTCGCCCAGCTTGTAGGACAGGGCCTGGCCCGGCCAGCTGATGTAGCGATCGACCTCGGTCTCGACCTCGTGGCGCGACAGGGCCGTATGGCCCGCCAGATAGTCGATGGCCTGTTCGCGCGACCAGCCCTTGAGGTGAACCCCCGTGTCGATCACCAGACGCGCGGCGCGCCACATCTCATAGCTGAGGCGGCCGAAGTTCTCGTAGGGCGTGCGATAGATGCCCATCTCGACGCCCAGCCATTCCGTATAGAGCCCCCAGCCTTCACCATAGCCCGAGAAATAGGTGTGGCGACGGAAGGCCGGCCCGCCGGCCTGTTCCTCGGCCAGGGCCATCTGGAAGCTGTGGCCAGGCGCGCACTCGTGCAGGGTCAGGGCCGGGATGTTGTACAGCGGCCGACTGGGCAGGTCGTAGGTGTTCATCTGGCAGGATTCCAGCCCGCCACGCCCCGCCGTGTAGAAGGGCGCCAGCGCATCGGGCACCGGAATAATGGTGAAGCGGCGGCGCGGCAGGGCGCCGATCAGCTTGCCGATCTGGCCGTCGGCGCGCTTGGCCACCCAGGCCGAGACCATCATTAGTTCGTCCGGCGTCTTGGCGTAGAACTGCGGGTCCGTGCGCAGGAAGTGCAGGAACTCGTCGAACGACCCCTGGAAGCCTGCGTCCGCCATCGTCTGGCGCATTTCCGCCTGGATGCGGGCGACCTCGGACAGGCCGATCTGATGGATCTCTTCGCCGCTCAGCTCCAGCGTCGTGTACTTGCGCACCTGGGATTCATAGTAGGCGACGCCGTCAGGCATGTCGCGCGCCGCCAAAGCGGTGCGGGCGCGCGGCTGATACTCATTCAGATAGAAGGCCAGCAGGGTCTTATAGGCCGGGATCACCGCCTCATTGACGGCCGCCGCCGCCTCGGCGCGCAGGCGGACCTGCTCGTCGGCCGGGATGGTCGCCGGCATCTGGCGGAAGGCCGCATAGAAGGCGTTGGCTTCGGCCGTGTCGGTGATGAAGTTGGTGATGGAGGCTTCGCGCCCCTCCAGCGTCACGCGCGGCACGCTGAACCCGCGCGCCAGACCGTCGCGCATATTGGCCAGGTGCTGGTCGAAGTAGCGCGGCGTGTCGCGCATCCGCGCGATATAGGCGCGATATTCCTCGGCCGTGCGCAGGGCGCCGGGCTGGTCCAGATAGGTCCAGAAGGAGCTGTCGCTGTTGAACGGCATCTCCCATTGACGGAACTGGCCGTCGATCAGGGCGTGCTCCAGATTGGTGCGGAAGACGGCGGCGTTGATGCGATCCTCGGCGGACAAATCGTCCAGCGGGATGGCGTCCAGCTGACGCAACAGCCCCCGAACATAGGTCAGCCGCTCCTGTTGCGAGGCGGGATCGACGCTCTCGTGACGAACAGCCGGGCTGTACTCGCCGTCCGCCCGCTTGACGATGCCGTAGCGGGCCATGCCGGCGTCGGTTTCCGCCTCATACAGGGCCTTCAGGCGAGCCCCGGCTTCCTGCATCCGGACGGCAGGCGGCGAGACGTCGGCCGCAATGGCCGGAGTCGCCCCGGCCAGGATGGACGATACGGCGCACGCCGTCAGGAGCAGAGTTCTCATCGCGGGTTCCCCATGCTTTCCCTGAAAGACATCAGGCGGCTCCGGTATGCCGACGCCGCCTGATTGAAGAGCAGTCGAAGAGGCGTTCGCCTCTTCGTGGTTTGAGGTCGGCCTATCGGCGCAGCGTCACGCCGACATAGAAGGTGCGGCCGATCACGTCATAGGTGCCGGCCTGATAGCCGTATTCAAAGTTGGCGCCCCCGGCTTCCGCGCCCGGAATACGCGGCGGGGCCTCGTCGAAGGCGTTACGCAGACCGCCATAGAGCGAGACGCGCTCGTTCACCTCATAGGAGGCCGACAGGTCGCTGTAGAAGACGTGGTCGGTTTCCGTCACGTCATACAGGTCGGGCGTGACATGGCTGCCCGGCCGCATCGGGCTGAAGTGGCGCAGGGTCCAGTTGGCCGTCCACGGTCCGGCGTTCCAGGTGGTGCGGACGGCGCCCTTCCATTCGGGCGCGCCGAACAGGCCCACCGTCTCGTCGATGGTCGAGGCGTCGCTGGCGTCCAGGATGAAGCTGCGCTCCAGCAGCTTGGTGTAGACGGCGTTGATCGAAATCGAACCGGCTTCCTCGCCCATGCCGACCGAGCTCAGATCGAAGCGGTAGTTGGCCTCGAAATCGATGCCGCGGGTCTTGAACATCGACATGTTCAATTCCTGCACGTTCACGGCGATCAGATTGTTGGTCGTCGGATCGCGCTCGACCAGGCCGCAGAACATGTTGTCCATGGACTGCAGGTCCACGCACTTGTTCAGGATGGCCTGGGCGCCGAACGAACCGATGGCGTCTTCCAGTTCGATGTCGAAATAGTCGACCGTCAGCGAGAAGTTCGGAATCCAGCGCGGCTGGATCACGACCCCGGCGGTGTAGGTCTGGGCCGTTTCCACGCCCAGGCCCTCATTGCCCGATTGAATCACATCCAGCCACTGCCAGTAGGTGTTCACGTTCTGCGGCTTGATCGCCGCGCAGTTGGCGGCCGTGAAATCGGTCCGGTCCACGCGGTTGACGACATCATGGTAGTTGCAGGGATCGGCCAGCCATGCGCCGCCCGTCTGTCCCGCCGTGAACAGCTCGCTGATGTTGGGCGCGCGCACCGATTGACCGTAGGTGCCGCGGAAACGGATGTCGCTGACCGGAGTCCAGTTCAGCGAGGCCTTATAGGCCGTGGTTTCACCGGCGGTGCTGTAATCCGACTGACGCACCGCGCCTTCGAACGACAGATCCTCGATGCCGGTGACGTTGCTGATCAAGGGCACGCGCACTTCGGCGAACACTTCGGCGACATCGTAGTCGCCCACCAGAGACGTGGCGGTCGTGCCGATGCTCGCATCGAATTTCGGGCTCAGCGGATCATATTCCGGGGTCGCGCCGATGTCGTTGCTTTCGGTGCGGTACTCAGCCCCGAACACCACCTGGACCGGACCGGCCGGCAGGTCGAAGGCGGACCCGGTGACATAGGCCGACACGACCTCCTGCTTCAAGGTCTGCACCGAAGGGCTGGTGTCGTACTGGATGAAGTCGATGACGTCCTGCGTCAGCGGCTTGAACGGGTTCAGCGGCACGCAGCCGTTGGACGGATCGGCGCAGACAACCGAGCCGTTGGGGCCGGCGACCGCATTCAGCGCCTGAGTATAGCGGCCGTTGGCGGTGGCGTTCCGGGTGCGCACTTCCTGGCGCGTGCGGCCGTTCGAATAGTGCGCGACCCACTCCCAGTCATTGCGGCCCAGCAGGCTGAACCGACCCTCGGCGCCGACGGTCAGCTGGTACATGTTGCGGTCGTATTCGGTTTCCTGGCGGCCCAGTTCCGAGAAGCGACGCGCGAAGCCGATGCCCGTCGCCACGCCGCCATTGGCCGCGATCATTTCCGACGTGATGAACGGATTGCTGGCCGAGAGAACGTCCGTGCCATAGGCCGAATAGGCGCGATAAAGACCCTTGGAGTCCGTCTGGGCGTAGGTCAGATCGCCGAACAGCTTGATGTTCTCGGTGATCTGATAGTTGCTCGAAACGGCGACCGAATATCGCTCGCTTGGCACCGCCAGCGCCCAATCGTCATAGCGTCCGCCGAACTCGCCCCCGTCAGTGCGGAAGCTGATCAGCGACGGGTTGCCCGTGGTGGCGCCCAGAAGGCCGCTGGGCCCGTACACAGGCCGACGCAGGGAGCCGTCCGGATTGAACGTATAGAGGTTGCCTGGCCCGCCCAGCTGCACGACGGCGCTGTCGAGATCGTACACTTGGCGGTTGCCGTCGGTCAGCGTGTACTTGCCGTCTTCGCCGCGAATGTAGAAGGGCGCGCCGCCGGCCGTCCAAGGACGGTCCTGGCCGAAGACCGCGTCGTTGTGCTGATTATAGCTGCCGAACAGGGTGACGTTGCCACGGTTGTCGTGGAAGTTCCGACCGAACAGAACGCTGGCGTCGTAGCCCTGCAGATCGCCGCGGGTTGAACCGGAGTAGGTTCCGGTGAACTCCATTCCCTCGTAATTCTGCTTCAGGATGAAGTTGGCCACGCCCGCCACGGCGTCGGCGCCGTACAGCGCCGAGGCGCCGCCGGTGATCACGTCGACGCGCTCGACCAGGGCGGAGGGAATGGCGCTGATATCGACGGCCGACGAGCCCGGCATGGCGGGCACGCGACGACGGCCGTTGACCAGCACCAGCGTGCGCTCAGTGCCCAGACCACGCAGATCCAGCGCGTTCAGGCCCGCATTGCCCTGCTGGTTCGAGGTCTGGTTGTTCTGCGAGACGAACAGGCTCGGAATCTCGTTCACGAGGTCGGCGATTTCGCTGACGCCCGAGCGGCGGATCGTTTCGGCGTTGATGATGGTGGTCGGGGTCGGCGTCTGGACGCCGCTGCGCCGAATGCGGCTGCCGGTGACGACAATCTCTTCAACGGCCGTCGCCGCATTGTCGTCCTGCGGGGCCTCAATCTGAGCCGCCGCCGGGAAGGCCGCCATGCAGAGCGCCGTCGCCGCAGCGCCGACGTATAGTTTTGATGCGAATTTCATTGGCGCCCACCCTCATAAAAGCATCACATTCTTGCCTCACATCCTTAAAGCCCGCAATAAATTTGGACCTTCAAAAATTTTGATATGCACGCTGTTTTCATGAATTTCTTCGGAACACGCGATCATCATCGTGTCGAAGGTTTGTTTGGATTGCGGCAAGCCTGACCCGCTGTCACTGTGCCCGAGCGCATGGAACGAAGGCGGCGGCCGCTTCATTCGGCGCAAGGGTTAGCTCGCCGCCATATCTGGCGGGAAGACCCTTCACGTGACCACGAACGGGCGTTGCAGAGTAAAGAATGACGACGACTCATCGCGACAAGAGCAGCGCGTTTCTGAAATTCGAGACGCGATCCCAGACGCGGAAGCTGCCGATCGGGGATCGCATCAAGGCGCGCCGCAAGGCTCTGGGCCTGACGCTACAGGAACTGGCGACCCGCAGCGGCCTGTCCGCTCCGTTCATTTCTCAGGCCGAGCGCAACCTCACCACGCCGTCCGTCTGGTCCCTGATGAGTCTGGCCAAGGGGCTGGAGGTGGAGGTCTCCCACTTCATGGAGTGGCCGCAGACCAACCAGATCGTGTTCCGCGCCGCCGCACCCAAGACCGTCGATATCGATTCCGTCGTGGGATACGTCGACCTTTCGTCCGAACTGCCGGACCGCAAGATGGACGCCGTGCTGGTTCGGATTCCGCCGGGATTCGCCTTTCCGCCGGACTCCCACAACGGCGAGATATTCCGATACGTCATCAAGGGAACCCTGACCGCGGTCGCCGGCGACGTAGAAGCCCTGCTCGGCCCTGGCGACGGGATGCATTTCGACGGCCGCGTGACCCATTTCGTGCGCAACGATTCCGACGAAGAAGTCCTGCTGCTCTACGTCGGCACTCCAGCCTTCCTTAGAGAAGACTCGGTTCCCTAGACGCCGCCTTCATTCTCGATGGAAGCCGCGCCCGCTCGCGCCTGCGAAAACGAATTTCCCCGCCTGCATGAAGCGCGCGACGAGCCAGCACCCATGCGCTTGGACTACGACAAACCTAGCGGAAAAACCGCTATACGGATCTTCTGTTATCCCCAAAGAGTCAGAATCCTACTCACCTCCCCTTGTCAGCAGCCGTTGTCGGTCTCCTTGGCTTCGTCCCCGAAGCCGCGAACTGATGGGCGATTGGCCCAAGTCGACACAGACCAATCAAGGGGCGCGCGCATGACAGATCAAAGACTGGACCAGTTCGCGAGCGTGATCGCGGCTGAACTCCGCGAAACAGAACTGCGGATCGATATGTCATTGGCTCAGGCCGGCGTGCTGCTCACCAGCATGACCGCCGGGCGCAATGAAGCGGGTCTCCCGGCCTCGTTCGGCCAGACAGCTCTAACCAAGCTCGGGGCGGCCATTGCGACCGGCGTCGAGTATCGCTCGTCGCTTATCTCCCTCCACCGATCTCTCGAAGCCGCCGGCAACAAGATCGGCGCTGACTGGTCGCTGGGCGATCTGCCTGTGCCGAAGCCCGATGATGCTCCAGACTAGATAGGGCGCGTCTGGTTGAGGCCGCGCGCGCAAACTCTGAGGCGCAACGTCACGGGCCGCATCCGCCCCAACAAAGAAGCTGGTTGGACCTGCACCGGCCCTGCCGGGTCACTACACAGTGATGGCGACCCCGGGAGGACTCCAACCTCCGACCTCGGCTTTAGGAAAGCCTTGCTCTATGCAGCTGAGCTACGGGGCCACGGCGTCACTGCCTAAAGGAGGTTGCCGCGTCAGGGAAGCCCCTGCGGTTTCCCGTCGCTTTACCGGCCGCGCGCAGCGGTTCCGCCTTGTGGTTAAGGGCCATTAAGCTACAATCCCTAGTATGGAACAAAGCCTGAATCAGCGGACGTCGCCGATTCGGTCATGATTCGTTTCGCCCGCGTTCCAGGGGTCGGTAAGGTTCCGCTTACCATTTCTCTTTCGTCGGCATCTCGACCGCCGCGTCGCTTGTGAAACCCGGCGGGGTTCGCCACCTTGGACCGGTCATGAGCGACCGTTCCGCAGGCATGGCCCCCTCGCGCGTCACGGCGATCCTGGGCCCCACCAACACCGGCAAGACCCATCTGGCGGTCGAGCGGATGCTGGGTCACGCCTCGGGCATGATCGGCCTGCCGCTGCGCCTGCTGGCGCGCGAGATCTATGAGCGGATCGTCAAGCGACGCGGAGCGGCCTCGGTCGCCCTGATCACCGGCGAGGAGAAGATCGTTCCGCCGCGCCCCGCCTTCTTCGTCTGCACGGTCGAGGCCATGCCGCTGGAGCGGTCGGTCGATTTCCTGGCGGTGGACGAGATTCAGCTGGTCGCCGATCCCGAGCGCGGCCACGTCTTCACCCAGAGGCTGCTTCACGCGCGCGGACGGTTCGAGACCATGTTCCTGGGCGCCGGGACGATGGCGCCGCTGATGCGGGCGCTGGTTCCAGATGCGGAGATCGTGACCCGCGACCGGCTGTCGACGCTGAGCTACGCCGGATCGAAGAAGCTGACCCGCCTGCCTCGGCGCAGCGCCGTCGTCGCCTTCTCGACCGAGCAGGTCTACGCCATCGCCGAACTGCTGCGGCGTCAGAGGGGCGGGGCGGCCGTGGTCATGGGCTCGCTCAGCCCTCGCACCCGCAACGCCCAGGT
>DJDA01000093.1:0-672 GCA_002430835.1 Brevundimonas sp. UBA5936 | reverse complement strand
TGCCCGATCTGTTGCGGTCGCTGACGGTGACGCCGGAGCGGCATGGGTTGCGACTGACGGCGCAGGCGCTGGACGAGACCCTGCTGCGGCGCTTTGCGGTCGATGAGGACGTCAAGAAGATCGCCCGTTCGCGCGGCGCCCTGATGCGGCTGTGGGAGGCGTGCCAGCTGCCCGACTTCCAGAAGACGACGCTGGACGAACATGCCCGCCTGTCGAAGGAGATCTTCACCGCCCTGACCAGCCGTCGCGGGCGGCTGACCGAGGACTGGGTCGCGCCGCGCTTCAACGACCTGGATCGCGACGACGGGCAGATCGACCAGCTTTCGGCGCGGCTGTCGGGAGTGCGAACCCTCAGCTACATCGCCAACCGGCCCGACTGGATGGCGGGGGCGCAGGAATGGCGTGACCGGACCAAGGCGTTGGAGGAACGGCTCAGCGACGTGCTGCACGAACGGCTGACGGCGCGTTTCGTCGATCGGCGCACGGCGGCGCTGATGCGGGCGCTGAACGTGCGCTCCGACGTGCTGGCGGGCGTGGCCGAGGACGGCGAGGTCACGGTCGAGGGCGAGGTCGTCGGTCATCTGGACGGCGTCTGCTTCACCGTCGATGCGGGCGGATCGGCCTTGGCCGACCGCGCGCTGCGGCAGGCGGCGACGCGGGCCGTGGGGCCGG
>DJDA01000071.1 GCA_002430835.1 Brevundimonas sp. UBA5936 | reverse complement strand
TGAAGCCCCCGCCGAAGAAGCCGCTGCTGACGGCCACGGCCGCGCCGGCCTGACCCCGACCGCCATGTTCATGATGGCGCACCCGGTCGTTAAGGTCGTGATGGCAGGCCTGATCCTGGCCTCGATCTTCTCCTGGACGCTGCTGCTCATCAAACTGGTTGAGTTCAGCTCGCTGACGAAGAAGACCAACCGCTTCCTGGAAGAGTACCGCGGTGCTCGCAACCTGGCCGACATCCGTCGCCTGGCCACCTCGGAAGAGTTCGACGGCAACCCGCTGGCCGACATGGCCGCTGCGGCCACCGGCGAAATCGAACTGTCGCGTCAAGCCGGTCTTGATGTGACGGGCGCTCACCGCGATACGACTGTCTCGCGCGCCAACAACGCTGTCGGCGCCGTGCAGGGCGGCATGGGTATCCGCCTGTCGGGCGGCCAGCAGTTCCTGGCTTCGGTCGGTTCGGGCGGTCCGTTCATCGGTCTGTTCGGCACCGTTTACGGCATCATGAACTCGTTCATCGGCATCGCCGAGTCGAACACCACCAACCTGGCCGTCGTTGCTCCGGGTATCGCTGAAGCCCTGCTGGCTACCGGCATCGGTCTGTTCGCGGCTATCCCGGCGGTTATCTTCTACAACTACTTCAACACCCGCATCGCTTCGTACGGCGCTCGCGCTGACGGCTTCAACGCCGAGCTGATGAACTCGATCTCGCGTCAACTCGACAAGGGGGCGTAAGACGGATGGCCGCCAAACTTTCCGGTTCCGGCGGCGGCAAGTACACCGTCGAGGCGAACAGCGAAATCAATGTCACGCCTTTCGTGGACATTATGCTGGTTCTCCTCATCATCTTCATGGTGGCGGCTCCGCTCGCCACCGTGTCGGTGCCGGTGACACTTCCACGCGCCGTCGCTCCGCCGGCCGTCAATCCGCCCAAGCCCGTCTTCATCTCCATTCAGAATGGCGGTGAAGTGTACGTGGGCGATTTCCCGACGTCGGTCGCCGCTCTGGGCGATGACCTGAGGACCCAAATCGGAACGCGTAACCCTGACGAGGAGCGGATCTTCATCCGCGCTGACCAGCAAACGCGCTACGGGGACTTCATGCAGGTCATGAACGCCTTGCAGGATAATGGTTTTTACAGTGTCGCCCTGGTTGGCGAAGATCAATCGTAGGGGGCGTGACTCAAAGCATGACTGCTGAACCTCACGAGCACCGCGACCCTCTGCTCGATGCACCCAAGAAGAAGAAACTCTCGACGGGTGCAATGGTCGGGATCGGCGTCTCGGTGATCGTCCACGCTCTGGCAGGCATCTACCTGTACAAGAGCAAGTTCGAACTCCAGGAGTTCAATTATGTGGACGAGGCCGTGGACGTGGAGCTGATGGAGGCCCCGCCTCCGCCGCCTCCGCCTCCGCCGCCGCCGCCGCCGCCGGATACGCCTCCGCCGCCGAAGCTTCAGGTGCGCGAGCCGGTCGTCAACACCCAGGCGCCTCCGCCTCCGGTGACCTTGCCGATCGAGCCGACGAAGAAGGAAGACCGCGTCGAATACACGGGCCCGCCCGTGATCGTCCCCGGTCCTCCGCCTCCGCCGGCGCCGCCCGCGCCGCCGCGTCCTTCGGTGATCACCAACCCGCAGTGGGCTCGCCCGCCGCGTCCGACCGAACGGGACTTCCCGCAACGCGCTCTTGATCGCGGCGTGGGTGGTTCGGCCACGGTCGAGTGCACGGTGACCCCGAGCGGGAAGCCCGAAGGTTGCCGCGTCGTCTCGGAAGAGCCGTCCGGCATGGGCTTCGGCGCTGCGGCCGTTCGCATCGTCCAACGCGGGCAGCTTTCGCCCCGCACGGTCGATGGCGCTGCAACGAACGCCAAGTTCGTGGTTCGGGTGCCGTTTAACCTGGACTAAGCGTGCGAACGCACTGAACGAAAAGAAGCGCCTCGAGGTTTCGCCTCGGGGCGCTTTTTTCATGCGTTGAAGCCTGCTGGTCGTGGCTCGACGAAACGAGCGATGGAAACGCACTTTGCGGCGTCAGGCATGGAGCCGGGCGGCCTGCCTGTGCATTATGACCCCTGAACTGTTCCGGAGGACTGATGTCTCGTAAGCCCCTTATGCTCGCCCTGGCGATCACCACCGGCGTTCTGGGCGCCGGGGTCGGCGCCTGCGCCTATAATGAGGCCCTGGGCCGCAATCAGCTGGTCTTCATCGACGACGGCGTGCTGGTTCAGCAGTCGCAGGCGGCTTGGGCCGAGACGCTGCGGACGCAGAAGGTGTCGAACAATACGGCCCAGAACGCACGGGTGCGCCGGGTGGGCGACCGCATCGTCCAGGCGGCCAATCTGACCAATCGCCATTGGGAATATGCGGTGTTCGACGACGCCACGCCGAACGCCTTCGTCCTGCCGTCGGGCCATATGGGGGTGACGACGGGACTGCTGGCCATCGCCAAGAACGACGACCAACTGGCGGCCGTGATCGGCCATGAGGTCGGCCACGTCATCGCCCGTCACGCCGCCGAGCGCGCCTCGACCACCCAGACGACGGGTTTGATCCTGGGCGCGGTGCAAAGCCAGGCCGGGGATTACAGCCAGGCGGTTCAGGCCTTTGGCGGCATGGGCGCGCAGTTGGGCGTGCTGTTGCCGTTCTCGCGCAGCCATGAGCTGGAAGCGGATCGGCTGGGCGTCGATTACATGGCGGCGGCCGGCTACAAGCCGTCGGAATCGCTGGCCCTGTGGCGCGCCATGGCTGAAGGGCGGCAGTCGGGGACGCCGGAGTTCGCCTCGACCCACCCGTCGGACCAGACCCGTCTGATGCAACTTCAGCAGTATATCGCCAGCCGCGGTTGGAACTGACGGGGATAAAACATAAAATCCTGCGCGAGGACGAAATGGCCGCTTGCCCCCGACGGCGAGGCCCGCTAGAGAACCGCCCTCGCGCAGAGATGTGCAGCCTTAGCTCAGCTGGTTAGAGCGCCGGTTTGTGGAGCCGGAGGTCCTCAGTTCAATCCTGAGAGGCTGTACCATTCTCCCTCGAATCGCTTCTTGCGATAGTCGAGGGAGAAGTATGACGATGACGTCGCCGGCGTGGGATCCCCAACAGTACAACCGTTTCGAGCGCCAGCGTGATCGCGCGGCCATCGATCTGCTGTCTCAGCTTCCGGGCGATCTGGATCCGCATGAGGTTTGGGACATCGGCTGCGGCACGGGTCAGCACGCGGCCTTGCTGAAGCGGCGCTGGCCGGACGCGCGGGTGCATGGGCTGGATTCCAGCGCCGCCATGCTGGAGCAGGCGCGGAGCCTGCCGGACGATGTGGACTGGGTGCAGGGCGATCTCGGGGCCTGGAGGCCCGCCGCGCCGGTGGATCTGATCCTGGCCAACGCCTCCCTGCAGTGGGCGCCGGACCATGCGGCGCTGTTTCGACGCTTGACCGAGTCGCTGGCTCCGGGCGGCGTGCTGGCGGTGCAGATGCCCATGGCCTGGGAGACGCGCCATCACACCCTGATGCGCCAGACGGCGGCGGACGGCGCGTGGAGCGCGCGCCTGAAGGGTGTGGACACCATCCAGCCGCTGCTGGCGGCCGAGGATTATTACGACGCGGTGGCGGATCTGTGCGAGGAGGTCGATATCTGGTCGACGACCTATCTGCACGTTCTAGACGGCGAGGACGCCGTGCTGGAGTGGATGAAGGGGACCGCCCTCAGGCCTTATCTGACCGCGCTTTACGAAGACCCAGCCAACCACGACGCCTTCCTTGCGCGCCTGGCTCAGGTGTTGGGTGAGGCGTTTCCGCGGCGTCCTGAGGGAAGGACTCTTCTGCCATTTCCTCGACTGTTTCTTCTGGCGCGCCGGTCCGACGGCGGCGGTGCAGGGTCTCGATCGGCCCGTTGAGGCTGTCCAAGGCTGCATGCGCGGCCTCGTAGCCCGCCGCGACGCCCGGCTCATAGGCTTTCCAGTCGCGGATATCGACGCCGTCGGGCGTGGGCAGGATCAACAGGTCCGTCTCGGCGCGGGCCTGCATCCGCTCGGCTTCGCTGGACAAGGTGGCCGAGCGCATCAGGATGGAGACGATCGGCGGCCCGTGCTTCCAGGCGCCCGACAGGATCCAGCGCCACCAGGACGGCGGATTCTCCAGCGTCTCGGGATCGACGCCGCGCGTCATGGACACGTCGACGCCGACGACGGGCCCGCTGTTCAGCCGTCGCATCACATCGCTGGGGAAGTTTCGCAGCACGGCTCCGTCGACCAGCACCTGGCCGTTCATCACCACGGGCGGCATGACGCCGGGAATGGAGATGGAGGCGCGCAGGGCGTGGCGCAGCATCCCTTCACGATGAACCTCCAGCTTGCCCGAGGTCAGATTGGTCGAGACGGCGAAGAAGGGCAGCAGCATGTCCTCCATCTGCACGTCGCCGAAGGCCTCTTTCATCATCGCCTTGACCTTGCGGGCGTGCGTCATGGCGATGATGGGCGGGGCGATGTCGGCCAGAGGGTCGGACAGGACGAAGGCCTGGCGGATGTGGTGCTCAAGCTCTTCGTCCGACCAGCCGAGGGCCGGGCCCGCGCCGATGACCGCCCCCATGGAAGCGCCGCCGATGAAGTCAATGGGCGTTCCCGCCTCCCGCAGGGCCTTCAGCGCGCCGATGTGGGCATAGGCGCGCGCGCCGCCGCCCGACAGCACCACGCCCACGGCCGAGCCGGTGATCAGGCGGGCGATCCGCGCCGTGTCGTCGAACAGGCCCTCGACCGCATGGAACCAGCGTCCGGGCTTCAGCACGTCCAGCCAGGCGCGGGTGTTGCTGGGGCGCGGCATCCGCGGATCGCGCAGCAGGATCAGGTCGGTGCGCTGGCCCGCGTCGTCCCAGTCGTCGGCGACGGGCGGGGCAGGGGGTGGCGGGCGGTCGGCGGCGCCGACCAGGAACAGGCGGTCGACCTGGCGTGCGCACAGGGCGGCCCAGTTCGGTTCGTCGGCCTCGGCGACGTAGAGGACATAGTCGTGGGCGTCCTCGACGCGCGAGAACCATTCGGCCGCCGACGCCAGAGCCGAACTGTCGATGACATGACAGGTGCAGCCCTGAGCCTCGACCGCTCGGGCCACGCGCTCGACGAAGGCTCGGATCGGCTTGCCGCGCGCGGAGACGAAGCCGAAGACGTTCGGCTCGGTCCCGCCGCCGCGCTCGCGGGCGCGGCTCAGCATGATCTGGCCCAGCTCTGACATCAGCATGGGATTATTGCGCGCGGCGTCGAAGAAGGCTTCGCGCGGCAGGGCCAGAACGTCGCTGTCGCGCAGGGCGACCACGTCTGACATGTGCGACGTGCCGGCCAGCATGGCCAGTTCGCCGACCGGCTCGCCCGGCTTGATGACGGCGATCATCTGCGGAACTCGTCCGTCGTCGTGACGGAAGACGCCCAGACGCCCGGCGCGCAGCAGATAGAGGGTGTCGGCCCGGTCGCCGGCCGAGAACAGCCGCTCGCCCCGCGTCAGGGCGAACCAGCTGGCGCGGCTGTCCTGCGCGTCCTCGAAGGCGCGGGACAGGGCGACGGCGAGCGTGTCCGGTCGAAGCGGGGCCATGACAGGCAGATATAGCCGATTTCGTCGCGGGGGAACCGAACCGGCTTCCCCCCGGCGCGGAAGCCTCCTAAACCTTGGGCATGCCCAAGCTGATTTCCGCCGTCGATCGCAACAGTCCTGCTTTCAAAACGCTGGATGCGCACAATCGCGCCCTGCGGGACGAGCTTTATGAAAAGGTCGCCAAGGCCGCGCGCGGCGGCTCTGACGCCAGCCGCGACCGCCACGTGGCGCGCGGCAAGCTGTTGCCGCGCGACCGGGTCGAGCGCTTGCTGGACCCCGGCTCACCCTTCCTGGAGGTCGGGCAACTGGCCGCTAACGGCATGTACCGGGACGAGGCGCCGGGCGCGGGCATGATTTGCGGCGTCGGCCGGGTGTCGGGGCGCGAGGTCATGATCGTCGCCAACGATCCGACGGTGAAGGGCGGCGCTTACTTCCCCATGACGGTGAAGAAGCACCTGCGCGCGCAGGAGATCGCCGAGCAGAACAACCTGCCGTGCGTCTATCTGGTCGATTCCGGCGGGGCCAACCTGCCGCACCAGGCCGAGGTCTTCCCGGACCGCGACCATTTCGGCCGCATCTTCTTCAATCAGGCGCGGATGAGCGCGCGCTCGATCCCGCAGATCGCCTGCGTCATGGGATCGTGCACGGCGGGCGGCGCCTATGTGCCGGCTATGTCGGACGAGACGGTGATCGTGCGCAATCAGGGCACCATCTTCCTGGCCGGTCCGCCGCTGGTGAAGGCCGCGACGGGCGAGGTTATCTCGGCCGAGGAACTGGGCGGCGCCGAAACCCACGGCCGCAAGTCCGGCGTGGTCGATCATGTGGCCGAGAACGACGAGCACGCGCTGGAGATCGTGCGCTCCATCGTCGCCAATCTGAACACCACCAAGACCCAGCCGCTGGACGTGCGCGAGCCGCGCGCCCCGGCCTATGACCCGGCCGAACTGTACGGGATCATTCCTGAGGACGTCCGCGCCCCCTATGACGTGCGCGAGGTCATCGCCCGCATCGTCGACGGCTCGGAGCTGGACGAGTTCAAGGCGCTGTACGGCACGTCGCTGGTGTGCGGCTTCGCCCGCATCTGGGGTCAGCCGGTCGCCATCCTGGCCAACAACGGCGTGCTGTTCTCGGAAAGCGCCCAGAAGGGCGCGCACTTCATCGAACTGGCGTGCAAGCGCAAGATTCCGCTGCTGTTCCTGCAGAACATCTCGGGCTTCATGGTCGGCGGCAAATATGAAGCCGAGGGCATCGCCAAGCACGGCGCCAAGCTGGTCACAGCCGTCGCCAGCGCCGAGGTGCCCAAGTTCACCGTCCTGATCGGCGGGTCGTTCGGGGCGGGCAACTACGGCATGTGCGGCCGGGCTTACAGCCCGCGCTTCCTCTTCACCTGGCCCAACAGCCGCATCAGCGTCATGGGCGGCGAGCAGGCGGCCAGCGTCCTGGCCACCGTTCACCGAGACGCGGACACCTGGACGCCGGAAGAAGCCGAAGCCTTCAAGGCGCCGATCCGTCAGAAGTATGAGGACGAGGGCAACCCCTATTACGCCACGGCGCGCCTGTGGGACGACGGGGTCATCGACCCGGTTCAGACCCGCGACGTCCTGGGCCTGGCCATCAGCGCCAGTCTGAACGCCCCGATCCCGGAGACAACCTTCGGCGTGTTCCGGATGTAAGGCTGTAAATTACACAGCGTTCAAAAAACTGCTTGAAGCCGGATCGCGCGGCTGAGAGTGTCGCGTCGGCGATCTCGATGCGGGATCGAAATCTGGACGACAAGGACAGTGACATGAAGAAGACGGCAGCACTTATCGCCCTGACCGCGCTGCTTGCGGCTTGCGGATCGCAGGCCGATTCCAAGGCCCCGGCGACGGCTGAAGCCGCGCCTGAGGCTGTGGCGACGCCGCAGGCCGAGCCGGTCTCGGCGGCTGAAGAGGCGGCCGCGCGGGCGGGCGAGCCGTCCGAAGCGGTCTTCCCGGTCGGCTATCGCGGCAACTGGGACTATAGCGACGACGGCTGCGCCAAGGACGAGAGCGGCACGCGCTTCGTCATCACGGCCAATGAGATCAAGGGCTATGAGGACACCTCCAAGCTGGTGGCCCTGGAGACCTTGCAAGGTGAAGGCGACGCCATCCGGGTGGTTCTGGAGAACCAGTCGTCCGACGGCGACCAGACCCTTGTCCAGACCCTGCGCCTGTCGCCGGTGGCGGGCGTTTCGCTGCGCGTCGAGCAGGACGGCAAGACCGTTCGCGCCAACCGCTGCGATCCTGTTTAATCGCCTTCTTCCCCAGCGAGGGGGAGAGGGATGACGTTTGAAGCGTTCTATCGGCCAAGGAGCCCATCATGACTGACCAGAAGCCGACCGAAGAAGAGCTGAACGCTCTGGACATCACCGACGCCGAGGCGGCGGAGATGAACGCCATCGCCCACCCCTTCGTCGCCGATGCGGCGCCGGACGCCAACGACGACCTGGTGCAGATCGACGCCACTGCCGACGGCGTGGTCTTCGTCACGATCAACCGTCCCGAGAAGAAGAACGCTTTCGACGCGGCGACCATCGCCGCCCTCTATGAGGCGTTCGAAACCCTGCACGGCGCCGACAAGGTGCGCGTGGTCTTCATCCGCGGCGCGGGCGGAACGTTCAGCGCGGGCGCAGACCTGAACTGGATGCGCTCGGCGGCCGACTGGTCCGAGAGCGACAACCGCGACGACGCCATGGGTCTGGCGAAGATGCTCAAGGCCCTGCACGACGTGCCGGCGCTGACGGTGGCTCTGGTCGAGGGCGCGGCCATGGGCGGCGGGGCGGGCATCGTCGCCGCCTGCGATATGGCCGTGGCCGTGGAAGGGACGCGCTTCGCCTTCTCCGAGGTCAAGCTGGGCCTGATCCCGGCGACCATCGCCCCCTATGTCATCGAGGCGGTCGGCGCGCGCCGCGCGCGCCAGCTGTTCCTGACGGCCAACATTTTCGACGCCGACTACGCCGCCCATGCGGGGCTGATCGACATGGTCTTGCCCGAAGGTTCGGTCGATGAGTTCATCTCCATGCTGACCGACAGCCTGTCGGCTAATGCGCCGGGCGCCATGGGCGACGCCAAGCGTCTGGTGAACGACGTGGCGGGTGAAGAGATCGACAACCGCCTGCTGGAAGAGACCGCCAAGCGCATCGCCCGCGCCCGCGTCTCGGCCGAGGGCCAGGAAGGCGTCCGCGCCTTCCTCGACAAGCGCGCGCCGAACTGGGCGCAATAAGGTAGTCTGATGTTCAAGTCCGTCCTGGTCGCCAATCGCGGCGAGATCGCCTGCCGTGTCTTCCGCACCGCCCGCCGCATGGGCCTGCGCACCATCGCCGTCTATTCCGAGGCTGACGCTCAGGCGCTGCACGTTCGCGAGGCGGATGAGGCGGTGCTGATCGGTCCGGCGGCGGCGCGCGAGTCCTATCTGGATGCGGCCAAGGTGCTGGCGGCGGCCAAGGCGACGGGGGCGGAGGCCATCCACCCCGGCTATGGCTTCCTGTCCGAGAACGCCGACTTCGCCGAAGCGGTGGCGGCGGCGGGCATCGTCTGGATCGGCCCCAAGCCGTCCTCGATCCGCGCGATGGGTCTGAAGGACGCGGCCAAGAAGCTGATGATCGAGGCGGGCGTGCCCGTCACCCCCGGCTATCAGGGCGAAGACCAGTCGCTGGAGACCCTGACGGCCGAGGCGAACCGCATCGGCTTCCCCGTTCTGATCAAGGCGGTTGCAGGCGGCGGCGGCAAGGGGATGCGCAAGGTCGACCGGGCCGAGGACTTCGCTGAAAATCTGGCCTCGGCGCAACGTGAGGGGCAGTCGTCCTTCGGCGATCCGCGCGTGCTGATCGAAAGCTACATCACCCGCCCGCGTCACATTGAGGTGCAGGTCTTCGGCGACAGCCACGGCAATGTCGTCCACCTGCACGAGCGCGACTGCTCGCTGCAGCGCCGCCACCAGAAGGTGATCGAAGAGGCCCCGGCGCCGGGCATGGATCAGGCCACGCGCGACGCCGTCACCGCCGCCGCCGTCCGCGCCGCCAAGGCTGTGGACTATCAGGGCGCAGGCACCATTGAGTTCATCGCCGACGCCTCCGACGGGCTGAAGGCCGACCGCATCTGGTTCATGGAGATGAACACCCGGCTTCAGGTCGAACATCCGGTGACGGAAAGCATCACCGGCGTCGATCTGGTCGAATGGCAGCTGCGCGTCGCGGCGGGTCAGCCGATCCCGCTGGCGCAGGCCGACATTCCGATGAAGGGCTGGGCGATGGAGGCCCGCCTCTATGCTGAAGACCCCGCCAACGGCTTCCTGCCGTCGATCGGGCGGCTGGATCACTTCGTCATTCCCGACGACATCCGCGTCGACACCGGCGTGATGCAGGGCGGCGAGGTCAGCCAGTTCTACGATCCGATGATTGCCAAGCTGATCGTCCATGAAGATACCCGCGAAGCCGCCGCCGCCCGTCTGGCCGACGCCTGCCGCGACGTAGAAGTCTGGCCGGTGAAGACCAATGCGGGCTTCATGGCGCGTTGCCTGGAGCATCCGCGCTTTGTCGAAGGCGACGTGGATACGGGCTTCATCGCGGCGGAGGAGGGAGCGCTGATCGCTCCGGCTCAGGTTTCCGCCCGCGCCCTGGCTGCTGCGACCGGTCAGATCGGGCTGGAGGCGGACGCCGCGGCCTTCGACGCGCCGGACAATGTGCTGGCGCCGACCCGCGCGGGCCTGTTCGGTTTCCGGCTGAACGCGGCGCCGCAGGCGCATACGGCGGTCCACCATGACGGCGTGGTTCACGCCCTGACCCTGACCGGCGAGCCGGGCTGGTATGGCCGCTCGTCAAGCTTCACCGTGAGCGGCGATTTCGGCTCGGCCCAGATCTATGGCGAACCGGGCGTGGTTGTGGTCGACGGCGAGGTGGTCAGCACCTTGTCGCCTGACGCTGAGCGGGTTCTGGTGTTCGACGGCGGCGACGTGGTCGAGTTCCGACGCCGCAAGTCCAGCGGACCGGCGGGCGGCTCCGCCTCCGACGGCGGCCTGCGCGCGCCCATGCCGGGCAAGATCGTCGCCGCGCCCGCCAAGGCCGGGGACAAGGTCGCCAAGGGTCAGCCGGTCGTCGTGCTGGAAGCCATGAAGATGGAGCACGCTCTGACCGCGCCCTTCGACGGGGTGGTGGCCGAGTTCAACGTCGCCGTCGGCGATCAGGTCACGGACGGCGCGGTGCTGGCTGTTGTGAAAGCGGAAGGAGCCGGCGAATGATCGTTGCAGCGATGATGGCGACGGCGCTTCTGGGCGCCGATCTGAGCGACATACCGACGGCCTCGGCGGCGGACCTTCAGTGCATGGGCCTGCTGGCGGTGGCGATCGACGATCCGGCCGCCTCGGATGCGCTCAAGCAGCAGTATACGGGCGGCATGATGTATTATCTGGGCCGTTTGGAAGGCCGTGATCCGGCGCGGAACTGGATCGGGCGGATGCTGGAATATACGGACTCCACCCCGGTCCAGCAGGTGCGTTCGCACAGCCAGCGGTGCGGACAGGAACTGATCGCCAAGGGGCAGGAAATCTTCACCCAGCTGGATCGCCAGCCCTGAGCCGGGCTGGCCTTCGCGGCGTCGGATGACTAGTTGGGCCTCATGCCCCTGCACATGATCAAGCTCTGCGTCGGCGTGACCGAGGTCGAGACGCTGGAAGCGAACGCGGCCCGGTCCGACTGGCGTATCGTTCACACCCGCATGACGCCCAAGCGCGCGGCCGAGATCGAGGACGGCGGCTCGCTGTACTGGGTCATGAAGGGCTCCGTGACCTGCCGCCAGCGCATCCTCGAGATCACGACCATCGGCGAGGGCAAGGCCAGCCGCTGCGAGATCAAGCTGGACAGCCAGGTCATCCGCACTGCGCCCCTGGCCCGGAGGCCGTTTCAGGGCTGGCGCTATTTCGAGAAGGACGTGCCGCCGGACCTGTCGGTCGCCGAGCCGACGGACCTGCCGCCCGACCTGGCGCGAGAGTTGCGCGAGCTGGGCGCCTGGTAGGCGCCTGAAACGCACGTAAAATCGTTTGACCCGCGCCTGCGCGCGTGGCTGTTGCGGCCTCCGATGGTCCAGTCCCTGTTCAGCTTCCATAATCGCGCCACCCTGACCGAGCTGTTGAAGCTGGCCTGGCCGGTCGTGCTGGCGCGTCTGGGCATCATGACCATGGGCCTGACCGACGCCATCGTCGTCGGCCACTACGCCAGCCGCGAGCTGGCCTATCACTCCCTGGCCTGGGCGCCGTCCTCGGTCGTGCTGACGACGGCGGTCGGCCTGATGATGGGGGTCCAGGTCATCACCGCCCGCCTGCTGGGCGAGGGGCGCGGCGACGAAGTCGGCGCCGTCCTGCGACGCGGCATGACCTACGCCCTGCAGATCGGCTTTGTCGCCATGATCGGCCTGCTGCTGCTGGGGCCGTTCGGCTTGGTGCACATGGGGCTGGAGGACGGTTTGGGCGAGGGCGCGACGCCTGCCCTGATGGTCTTCGCCCTGTCGATGCCGGCCTATCTGATTTCGATCTGCGCCCTGTTCTTCCTTGAAGGACTGCATCGGCCCAAGGCCGGCATGGTGGCCATGTGGGTGGCCAATGCGGTCAACCTGGGCCTGAATCTGCTGCTGGTGCCGGATATCCTGGGCATCGGTCTGGACGGCGCGGTGGCCTCGTCCTGGGCGACGTTCGGCGCGCGTATGGCGCTGGCGATCTTCCTGGTGATCTTCATCCTGCGCCTGCCTGAGGCGCGCGCCTGGGGCGTGTTCAAGAAGCCCAAGCGCGACAAGGCGGTCGAGAGCCAGCAGGTCAAGGTCGGCCTCGGCGCGGGCGCGTCCAACTTCATCGAGGTCGGGGCCTTTGCGGCCATGACCCTGTTCGCCGGTCAGCTGGGCGCGGCCGAGACCGCCAGCTGGGCCGTCGTCATCAACGTCTCCGCCATCGTCTTCATGGTGCCCATGGGCCTGTCGTCCGCGACGGCGGTGCTGGTGGGGCGCAGCTACGGCGGCGGCGACAGGGCGGGCGTCATGCGAGGCGGCCTGGCGGGAGTCGGCGTGGTGACGGTGCTGGCCTTCATCATCGCCATCGGTCTGTGGCTGACCGCGCCCTTGGTGGTCAGCGCCTATACGACCGACCCGGCGATCCTGGCCATCGCGGCGCCGGCCCTGGCGCTGGCGACCTTGTTCTTCGTCGCCGACGCCCAGCAGGTGGTCGCCGCCCAGGCCAACCGCGCGGCGGGCGACGTGGTGTGGCCGACGCTGATGCACCTGCTGTCCTATGGGCTGATCATGATTCCGCTGGGCTGGTTCCTGGCGCATCGGATCGGCGTGGACGGTCTGGTCTGGTCGGTGATCGTCGCCAGCCTGATCTCGGGCGCGCTGCTGACCGGGCGGTTCGTGCGGATCGCGCGGCGGCTGCCGACGACAAAGGCGACGCCTGTCTCCTAGGACGTCTGCCCTATAAGACACTTGGCCCATAAAAGGTGACGTTCGGGTTTGCGCCCTCTATATCCGACGCCTCCCTGTCAGACGTTGGAAGATCATGTCCCGCATCCTCATCACCTCGGCGCTGCCCTACATCAACGGCATCAAGCACCTGGGGAATCTGGCCGGGTCGATGCTGCCCGCCGATGTGTGGGCGCGCTTCATGCGCAGCCGCGGGCATGACGTCCTCTATGTCTGCGCCACCGACGAGCACGGCACTCCGGCCGAACTGGCCGCCGCCGCCGCCGGTCAGGACGTCCGCACCTATTGCGACGAACAGCACGAGGTTCAGAAGAAGGCCGCCGACGCCTTCAGCCTGTCGTTCGACATCTTCGGCCGCAGCTCCAACGCCCCGAACACCCGCCTGACCCAGCACTTCGCCAAGGTGCTGGAAGAGCGCGGGCTGATTGAGGAGCGCGTCGACCGGATGATCTATTCGATCGACGACGCCCGCTTCCTGCCCGACCGCTACGTCGAGGGCACCTGCCCCCACTGCGGCTACGAGAAGGCGCGCGGCGACCAGTGCGACAACTGCGGCCGCCTGCTGGATCCGACCGATCTGATCAATCCCTATTCGGCGGTGTCAGGCAGCCGCAATCTGGAGGTCCGCGACACGCGCCACCTCTATCTGCTGCAGACCAAGGTGGCCGACGAAGTGCGCGCCTGGGTCGACGCCCGCTCGCCCCAGTGGCAGCCGCTGGCCCGCTCCATCGCCTACAAGCACCTGGACGAGGGCTTGATCGATCGCGGCATCACCCGCGACCTGAAATGGGGCGTGCCGGTCGTCGCTCCCGACGGCGGTCCGCGTCCGGGCATGGAGGGCAAGGTTTTCTACGTCTGGTTCGACGCCCCCATTGAATACATCGGCGCGACCGAGGAATGGGCCGACAAGACGGGCGGAAACTGGCGTTCGTGGTGGCGTCTGGACGAGGGCGCTGAGGACGTGCGCTACGTCCAGTTCATGGGCAAGGACAATGTGGCCTTCCACACCGTCAGCTTCCCCGCGACCATCCTGGGCTCGGGCGAGCCGTGGAAGACGGTGGACCAGCTGAAGGCCTTCAACTGGCTGAACTGGTACGGCGGCAAGTTCTCGACCAGCATGGGCCGGGGCGTCTTCATGGATCAGGCGCTGGAGCTGCTGCCCGCCGACTACTGGCGCTGGCACCTGACGGCCTATGGTCCGGAACATTCCGACGCGGCCTTCACCTGGGAGCAGTTCCAGTCGACGACGAACAAGGATCTGGCCGACGTGCTGGGCAACTTCGTCAACCGCATCGTCAAGTTCACCGAGTCCAAGTTTGACGGCGTCGCGCCCGAGGGCGGCGAGCCGGGCGCGCTGGAAGACAAGCTGGCGGCTGACGTCAAGGCGGCGCTGGCGAGCCTGACCTATGAGTTCGAGGCCATGGAGTTCCGCAAGGCGGCCCAGGCGGCGCGCGCCTTGTGGGTGCTGGGCAACGAGTATCTTCAGGAAGCCGCCCCCTGGACGGCGCTGAAGACGGATCGCGAACGCGCGGCCGTGGTGGTGCGGACCGGCCTGTCCCTGGTCGCCCTGTTCGCCCGCGTCACTGCGCCCTTCATGCCGGAGGCGGCGACCCGTATCGCCGCCACGGTCGGTGCGACCGACCTGTCGTGGCCGGACGTCGAGGGCGACCTGCTGAACCTGGTCCCGGCCGGTCAGACGGTCGCCGCCGCCCAGGTGCTGTTCGCCAAGATCGAGGACGCCCAGGTCGCCGAATGGACCGAGCGCTTCGGCGGCGCCGAGGGGTGAGCGCGGCCTTCGCCGTCCCGATTCTGAACGCGCTCTCGCCCGAGCGCCGTGTCGCGATCCGCGAGCGGCTGCATCGGACGGGGCGCGCCCAGATTGACAGCTTCCTGACCGAAGAGACGGCCGGGGCGCTGTATGAACTGGCGCGCGACGCGGACTACAACGTCGTGACTCGGCGCGGCTCGGGGCATGTCGACCTGCCGTCGGCCTGGCTGGCTTCTCTGCAGCCTGCTCAGAAGCAGAGTCTGGGCCAAGCCGTTCAGAAGTCGGCGTCAGACGGCTTTCAGTATCTGTACGACAACTATCCGGTGTTCGATCTGGTCCAGGCTGGACAGGCGGGCGCGTCGTGGCGCGATCTGGCGGCCTTTCTGAACGGCGAAGGGTTTCTGGGCCTGATGCGCGATCTGACTGGCGAGGACCGCATCGCCCAGGCCGACATGCAGGTGACGCGGTATCGCACGGGCCACTTCCTGACCGAGCATGACGATCACGCTGAGGGGAAGAACCGCTACTTCGCCTATGTGTTGAACCTGACGCCCGGCTGGCGGATCGACTGGGGCGGCCTGCTGGCCTTCCACGGCGAGGACGGCAATGTGGCCGAGGCGTTCACGCCGCGCTTCAACACTCTGAACCTATTGCGGGTGCCGACGCCGCATTCGGTGACGCAGGTGGCGTTGTCCGCCGGCGGCGACCGGATCTCGATCACGGGCTGGCTGCGCGGTCGCTGAGACGACGCCCTGAATATGAGAAAGGCCCGGAGCGATCCGGGCCTTTCGTGTTTCAGGAGGCGGGTTGGGCGACTTCAACCGTCTGCGGCGGAGGATCGCGTCGTTCGCGGCCGCCGGGCAGGGCGTGGGGCGTGTGTGAATCCGCGCCCTTGCCCGTGTGCTTCATATGCTTGGCCTGTTCCTCGGCGCCGATGTCGAGGAAGGCGGGGGCGGAGGCGTTGAACTGATCCGTATGGCCGGTGCGCACGATGACCGAACGCCCGCCGTCCCAGATCATGTGCAGGGCGACATAGAGGACGATGACCAGGCCGATGTAGGCGATCCAGCGATAGCGGTTCAGCAGCTTGGCGATGAAGCTGGCGGCCAGACCCATCAGGGCGATCGACAGGATCAGACCGAAGACCATGATCCACGGATGGTCGTGGCTGGCGCCGGCGACGGCCAGCACATTGTCCAGGCTCATGGTCAGGTCGGCGATCATGATCTGGATCAGGGCGGCGCCGAAGGTCTTGCGCTTCAGGCCCATTTCTTCCGGCGACGGCCCGCCGCCGTGTTCGATGGCCATGGCCCGCTCGATCTCGGCCTCGGCCTCGGCCTGGTCGTGGGTGGCCTGTTCGCGCAGTTCGCGCCACATCTTCCAGCACACCCACAGCAGCAGGAAGCCGCCCGCCAGCAACAGGCCGACGATGGCCAGAAGCTGGACGGTGATGAGCGCCAGGCCGATACGCATGACGACGGCGGCGGCCAGGCCGATCAGGATGGCCTTGCGGCGTTGTTCCTGGGGCAGGGCGGCGGCGGCGAGGCCCACGGCGACGGCGTTGTCGCCGGCCAGGACCAGGTCGATCATCAGCACCTTGCCGAGGGCGGAGGCCTGACTGATCAGTTCGGGATTGGAAAGAAAGTCCATGCCGGACTCTTAAAGCCCGGCCGGACCCGCGCCAAGACGCCGCAGGGACGAGTTGACGCGGGGGCTTGTTCCTAGCTCGCGCGGCCTTGGGCGCGGGCGGCTTCATACAGGGCGATGGCGGCGGCGTTGGAGACGTTCAGGCTCTCGAAGCCGCCGGGCATGGGGATGCGGGCCATGGCCTCGCAGTGTTCAGCCACCAGGCGACGCACGCCGTCGCCTTCCGAACCCATGACGATGATGGTCGGGCGGGCGTCCAGCGCCTGTTCCAGCGTCAGATCCGATTCGCCGTCCATGCCGATGGCGCGCCAGCCGTGGTCGGCCAGCTTCTCCAGCGCGCGGCTGAGATTCGTCACGCGGGCGCAGGGCAGGCGTTCTGTCGCGCCGGCCGAGGCCTTGGCCAGGGCGCCGGCGAGGGCGGGGGAGTGGCGATCCTGCACCACGATGCCGCGCGCGCCGAAGGCCAGGGCCGAACGGAAGATGGCGCCGACGTTCTGAGGATCGGTCAGCTGATCCAGCATGACGATGACCCCCTCGGCCGGTTCGGCCAGGTCTTCCAGGGCGACGCCCTCCAGCGGCTGGACCTTGAAGGCCATGCCCTGGTGCACGGCGCCGGCAGGCAGCATCCGGCCCAGGGCGACAGAATCGACCACTTCGATTCGGTGGCCGTTCGCCAGATTCTCACGCTGGATCTCTTCGGCGCGGTCTTCCGTGACCATCAAACGGCCGCTTCCACGACGCGCGGGATTCGCCAAAGCGGCCAAAACCGGATGACGTCCCCAAAGAAAATTATCGGCGTCCGGGCGCGAACGGGCGGTTTTGCGCTCGCTATCGCTCCCGCCGCGTCCTTGCGTGGCGGGCGTTTGAGGCCGATCCAGACGGCCTTCCCCCCTCTTTTGGAAAGATTGTTTTTTACCGGTTTTCCGGTCGTTGCGTTCTCGAAATGACGACACTATAAGACGGCCTCCGATTTGGGCCCCAGGGCTTTCGGTTCAGGCGCTTCCTCTACTGCAGGCGTCGCCCGACAGCGAAGGCTTTCGTCGCGAAATGATCGAAAGATTGTTTCCGGCGTTTCCAGACCGGCATTGACATAAGGCGCGCTGGGGGAATGTCCCGAGCGGCAAAGGGGGCGGACTGTAAATCCGCTGCGTAAGCTTCGCAGGTTCGAGTCCTGCTTCCCCCACCACGCGCCTTCAATGCCCTGGGACGGAGTCCAATGAAGGTATCGGGTGCGGAATCGTCGCTCTTCAATCGAAGGGCGGTGCAACCGCATTCTTCGTGCGGGTATAGCACAATGGTAGTGCAGCAGCCTTCCAAGCTGAGGATGTCGGTTCGATCCCGTCTACCCGCTCCAGGTTTATTGAACTGAGCACAAGCGCCCCTCCGCTCCGGACCCGGGCCACAGGAGTTTGGCCATGGCCAAGGAAAAGTTCGAACGCACGAAGCCGCACGTGAACATCGGCACGATCGGTCACGTTGACCACGGCAAGACGACGCTGACGGCGGCGATCTCGATGACGCTGGCGAAGGCCGGCGGCGGCAAGGCGATGAACTACGCCGACATCGACAACGCGCCGGAAGAAAAAGCGCGCGGCATCACGATCAACACGTCGCACGTCGAGTATGAGACGGCCAACCGTCACTACGCGCACGTCGACTGCCCGGGCCACGCCGACTACGTGAAGAACATGATCACGGGCGCGGCTCAGATGGACGGCGCGATCCTGGTTTGCTCGGCCGCTGACGGCCCGATGCCGCAGACCCGCGAGCACATCCTGCTGTCGCGTCAGGTCGGCGTTTCGGCCCTGGCGGTGTTCCTGTACAAGGTCGACATGGTCGACGACGAGGGGCTGCTGGCGATGGTCGGCATGGAAGTG
>DJDA01000072.1 GCA_002430835.1 Brevundimonas sp. UBA5936 | reverse complement strand
TGGGTCGCCCAGGCCCAGGTCGACGTGGCCCAGAACGCCCTGCGCGCCGCCGAGGCTCAACTGGCCGAAACCCGCGCCGCCGAGGATGTGGCCCAGACCGGCGTGACCTCGGCCGTGGTCAGCCGCGGCTCGCTGGAGGCCGCCGTCGAGAACGCCCGCGCCCAGGTGCGCCTGGCCCAGATCGACCTGGACAACACCCGCATCGAGGCGCCGCGCGACGGCCGGCTGGGCGAGATCTCCATGCGTCAGGGCCAGCAGGTGGCGGTCGGCACGCAGATGACGGCCCTGGTCCCCGACGTGGTCTGGGTCACGGCCAATATGAAGGAGAACCAGATGCGCGACGTGCGCGTCGGCCAGCCGGTCAAGATCACCGTCGACGCCCTGGGCGGCCGCGTCCTGACCGGCAAGGTCGAGCGCATCTCGCCCGCCACCGGCTCGGAGTTCAGCGTCATCCGCCCCGACAACGCCACCGGCAACTTCACCAAGGTGGCCCAGCGCATCCCCGTTCGCATCGCCGTCGATCCGGGGCAGGAAGGCGTCGAGCGTCTGTCGCCCGGCATGTCGGTGACGGCGCGGATTCAGGTGAAGGACTAGGCGCCGGTTCCGGTCCCGCTCATCGCCTGACTTATTGTTGCAGCGCGAAAAACTTCACCTTTGCAGGGTTGCGTCAGCCTGTCGCAGGCTGCATCTGCTCTGCATGACCCGAGCCCCGACCCCGCCCGCCGAGATCGAGGCCAAGCCGTCGCTTCCCGCCAAGGGGCCGGGCTTCGCCGAATTCGTCTGCCTGATCGCCGTGATGATGGCGCTGAACGCCCTGGCGATCGACGCCATGCTGCCGGCCCTGCCCCACATCGGCGAAGACCTGGGCGTGACCAATGAGAACAGCCGCCAGTGGGTGATCACCGCCTATCTGCTGGGCTTCGGCGTGGCGCAGCTGCTCTACGGCCCGTTGTCGGATCGATACGGTCGCCGTCCGGCGCTGTTCGCGGGCATCGGGATCTATGTCGCCTTCAGCGTGCTGGCCGCCTTCGCCCACACCTTCGACATGCTGATCCTGTCGCGGGTCGGCATGGGGATCGGGGCCGCGGCGACGCGGGTGCTGGCCGTCTCCATCGTGCGCGACCGCTATGCCGGGCGGACCATGGCGCGGGTCATGTCGCTGAGCTTCCTGGTCTTCCTGGGCGTGCCCATCCTGGCCCCCGCCGTGGGACAGATGATCATGCTGGTCGCGCCCTGGCCGTGGATCTTCGGCGTCTTCGCCCTGGCGGGCGGCGCCTTCATGATCTGGGCGGGGCTGCGCCTGCCCGAGACCCTGCACGCCGAGGACCGGATGCCGATCAATCTCGGTCGCATCGCCGGCGCCTTCCGCTTCGCCCTGACCAGCCGTCAGGGCATGGGCTACACCCTGGCCATGACGGTCATCAGCGGCGCGCTGTTCGGCTTCATCAACTCTTCGCAACAGATCTTCTTCGACGTGTTCAAGGCGCCGGGCCTGTTCCCGGTCGTCTTCGCCCTGGTGGCGGCGGGCATCGCCGTGGCCTCGATCCTGAACGCCCGCCTGGTCGAGAAGCTGGGCTCGCGCCTGATCGCGCACACGGCCCTGATCGGCTTCATCGGCTTCAGCGCCCTGCACGCCGTGATCGCCTATGCGGGGCATGACAGCCTGTGGATGTTCGCCGCGCTGCAGGCCTGCAAGATGTTCTGCTTCGGCTTCATCGCCGGCAATTTCGGCGCCATGGCCATGGAGCCGATGGGCCATATCGCGGGTACGGCCTCCTCGGCCCAGGGCTTCATCTCCTCGATCGGCGGCGCCCTGCTGGGCTTCGCCATCGGCCAGCAGTTCGACGGTTCGACCGTGCCGATGACCGTGGGCTTCGTCCTGCTGGGCGTCGCGGCGTTGGCGCTGGTGCTGGCGGCCGAGAAGGGGCGGCTGTTCAAGGCGCAACACCTGCCGCCGCCCGCAGCTAAGGCTTGATCTTTCAGGCGCGAGGGGGCCTTTTCGGGCGCATCTGAATACGGAGCGTTCGATGACCCTGAAGCTGGTCGGGCGGGTTTCCGCCCTTGCCCTCGCCGCCGCCCTCGCCACGTCCCTGGGCGCCTGCGCCACGACCGGAGAGATCACCCCCATGACTCCCCTGGTCCCCGCCGCGCCGGCGCCGGCCCCCGCGACCGACTACGTCAACGACGCCCACTCCTACGCCCGCCCGGCCGAGGCGCGGGTGACGCACGTCGACCTGGACCTGGCCGCCGACTTCGCCGCCAAGACCTTGGCGGGCAAGGCCACGCTGGACGTGACCGGCCGTCCCGGCGCGCCCGAGGTGGTGCTGGACGCCAAGATGCTGGACATCAAGGGCGTGACCGACGCCCAGGGCCGCGCCCTGCAATGGAGCCTGGGCGCGTCTGATCCGATCAAGGGCCAGCCCCTGACCGTGCGCATCCCGGCCTTCCAGGGCGGCGAAACGCAGAAGATCGTCATCGACTATTCCACCCGCCCCGACGCCTCGGCCCTGCAGTGGCTCAGCCCGCAGCAGACGGCGGGCGGCCAGAAGCCCTATCTGTTCAGCCAGGGCCAGGCGATCCTGACCCGCACCTGGATTCCGACCCAGGACAGCCCGGGCGTCCGCCAGTCCTACACCGCCCGCATCACCGCCCCGGCCGATCTGACCGTCGTCATGTCGGCCGAGCAGCTGACGCCGAAGGGCGAGGCGGCCGGCGCCGGGACCAAGGCCTGGCGCTTCAAGCTGGACAACCCGATCCCGCCCTATCTGATCGCCATCGGCGTCGGCGACCTGGCCTTCGCCCCGTTCGACGAGCGCACCGGCGTCTGGGCCGAGCCGAGCCAGCTTCAGGCCTCGGCGCACGAGCTTCAGCCGACCGCCGAGATGGTGGACGCGGCCGAAGCCCTGTACGGCCCCTATCGCTGGGGCCGCTACGACCTGCTGGTCCTGCCGCCCAGCTTCCCCTTCGGCGGCATGGAGAACCCCATGCTGACCTTCGCCACCCCGACCATCATCGCCGGGGACCGCTCGCTGGTCTCGCTGGTGGCGCACGAACTGGCGCATAGCTGGTCGGGCAACCTGGTGACCAACGCCACCTGGGACGACTTCTGGCTGAACGAGGGGTTCACCTCCTATTTCGAGAACCGGATCATGGAGGCCGTCTACGGCCGCGACGCCGCCGTGCAGGAGCAGGTTCTGGCCTGGGGCGGGCTGCAGGACGAGCTGAAGGCGCTGGCCCCGGCCGACACCCGTCTGCACCTGGAGCTGACCGGGCGCGATCCCGACGACGGCATGAACACCATCGCCTATGACAAGGGCGCCGCCTTCCTGCGGACCATCGAACAGATCGCCGGGCGCGAGGCGTTCGACGCCTGGTTGCGCGGCTATTTCGAGCGCAACGCCTGGCGGCCGATGACGTCAGAGCGTTTCCTGGAAGACATCCGCGCGCACCTGATTAAGGGCGACGCGGGCCTGGAGCAGAGGCTGCAGCTGAACGCCTGGGTCTATGAACCGGGTCTGCCGTCCAACGTCCAGGCGCCGGTGTCGCACGCCTTCGAGCCGGTCGATGCGGCCGCGCGCGCCTTCTACGTCGCCAAGGGTCCGGCCTCGGCCGTGCCGTGGAAGGACTGGAACACCCAGCAGCGCCTGCGCTTCCTGTCGTGGCGACCCGAGGGGCTGGCGGCGGGCGCCGACTGGCTGACCCCGGCCCAGTTGGCCGATCTGGAAAGCACGCTGAAGCTGGACCGCGAAGGCAACGCCGAACTGGTCTTCGCCTGGCTGCAGGCCGCCCTGGCCAACCGCTACGAGCCCGCCGTGGCCACGGCCGACCGCTTCCTGACCAGCCAGGGACGGCGCAAATTCGTCCTGCCGCTGTTCCAAACCCTGTGGGCCGAAGGCGACTGGGGCCGCCCCATCGCCACGCGCATCTACGCCAAGGCCCGGCCGCTGTATCACCCGGTCACCAGCAACTCGGTCGATCAGGTGGTGGGGCGGCCGTAAGGCCGCCTAGAGGTTCGTCACCTCCGCTCCGTCCTCGCGCGCCAGCCGGTCTGCGAGGATGGAGCGGTGGCAGCCGCAGGCGTCGGCCTCGAAGCACAGCAGGGCGACGCGCCGTTCGCCCGCCGCATGGCGCAGCTGCTGGAAGGCGGCCTCGGCGTCCGGCTCCTGCATATGGGCGCTGAAGACGGCGCGCATGGTCGCGGCGTCGCCCTTGCGCGCCGCGTCGCGCCCGGCCTTGGGCGTGCCCAGGGCGCGCAGTTGCAGATAATCGAGCCCCTCGGCCTTCAGGCTTTCGCCCAGCACGGTCTTGGAAAAGCCCGCGATGCGCGACGAGGCGACCGCCCGCACGTCGGCGACCAGTTCGACCCCCGCCGCCTTCAGCCGGTCGATGACCTGGGCCTGCGTCGCGCCTTCATAGCCGATGGTGAACAGCTTCATGCGACGATGATGCGCGCAGGATCGCTTGACGCCAAGCCCGGCTGCGGCTCCCCTGCGCCGCGACTGGAGGCGCTGATGATCCGAACCCTGAAGACCCTCTCCCTGGCCGCCGCCCTGATGCTGGCGGCCGCGCCTGCGGCCTACGCCCAGAACCTGCTGATCCGGGGCGGGCCGATCCATACCGGCGACGAAGCCCGGCCGACCGCCGAGGTGGTGATCGTGCGCGACGGGCGCATCGCCTATGTCGGCGCGGCGAACGGCGCGCCCTCGCCCGAGGGGCTGGAGGTGGTGGACCTGAAGGGGGCGGCGCTGTTCCCCGGCTTCACCGACGGCCACGCCCATCTGGACGGCATCGGCTGGCGCGAGACGACGCTGAACCTGGAAGGCTCCGCCTCCGTCGTCGAGGCCATGCAGAGGCTCAGCGCCTGGGCCGAGGCCCATCCCGAGGGCGTCATCGTCGGCCGCGGCTGGATCGAGACCCATTGGCCCGAGAAGCGCTTCCTGACCGCCGCCGATCTGGACGCCGCCGCGCCGGGCCGGATCGTGATGCTGACCCGCGCCGACGGCCATGCGGTGGCCGTGTCCAGCGCGGCGATGAAGGCGGCGGGGATCGACGCCTCGACGCCCTCGCCCTCGGGCGGGGACATTCTCAAGGGACCGGACGGCCGGCCGACGGGCCTGCTGGTCGACGCCTCGGGCGACCTGATCGCGGGCCTGGCGCCCCAGGCCGATGCGGCGGCGACGCGCGCGGCCTATCGCGCGGGCTTCGACGTCTACGCCCGCTACGGCTGGACCGGCATCCACTTCATGAGCGCGCCGTGGAAGGACGTGCCCCTGCTGGAGCAGATGGCGCGCGACGGCGAGGCCACGGCCCGCGTCTACAACAACATCGACATGGGCGACGCGCGCGCCCTGATGGCGGGCGGCCCGCGCGACGCGGGCGACGGCCTGGTCATCACGCGGGCGATCAAATTCTACGCCGACGGCGCCCTGGGCTCGCGCGGGGCCAAGCTGTTCGAGCCCTATTCGGATCGCCCGGACACCACCGGCCTGATGCGGACCTCGCGCGAGGAGGTCATGCCCCTGTATCAGGAGGCGCTGCGCACCGGCGTCCAGATCGCCACCCACGCCATCGGCGACCAGGGCAACCACGACGTCGCCGCCTGGTATGAAGAGGCGCTGCGTTCCGTGCCGAAGGCCGAGTGGAAGCTGGCCGATCCGCGCTGGCGCATCGAGCACGCCCAGATCATCCGGCCCAGCGACTATCACTACTTCGACGAACTGCCGATCATCGCCTCCATGCAGCCCAGCCACGCCATCGGCGACCTGCATTTCGCCGCCGACCGGCTGGGCGACGCGCGGCTGGACGGGGCCTACGCCTGGCACACGCTGGTGGATCGCGGGGTGATCGTGGTCGGCGGATCGGATGCGCCGGTCGAGCGCGGCGATCCGCTGATCGAGTTCTACGCCGCCGTGGCGCGGCGCGATCTGAGCGGCTTCCAAGGGCCGGATTGGCGCCCGAACGAAGCGGTGGATCGGGCGACGGCGCTGAAGATGTTCACCCTGTGGCCCGCCTACGCCAGCTTCCGCGAGGACGAACTGGGCACCATCGCGGTGGGCAAGCGCGGCGACTTCACCGCCTTTGACATCGACCTGATGACCGTCCCCGCCGCCGACATCCCCAAGGGCCGGGCCGTGCTGACGGTCGTGGGCGGGCGGATCGTCCACCGAGCCGACTGAGGGGGCCGACTGAGCGGCTGACGGATCGGGCGGAATCCCGCCCCTTCTCGTTGCGGGGCGGGGCCGCTTCGGTTAAGCCCCGCCCATGAGATTTTCGCCTCCGGCTGCGTCTGCGGCCGGGGCTTGGCGTTGGAGCGTCTGAGATGGCTGATTTCGCCCCCGGTCTGGTCACCGTGTTCGGAGGCTCGGGCTTCATCGGAACCCAGGTCGTGCGCGCCCTGGCCCGTTGCGGCTGGCGCGTGCGCGTCGCCGCGCGCAACGCCAAGAGCGCGCCCGTGCTGCACATGGCCGGCGACGTCGGCCAGGTTCAGGTCGTCCGCTGCGACATCACCGACAAGGCTGCGGTGGCGCAGGCCGTGCGCGGCGCCGACGCAGTGATCAACCTGGTCGGCATCCTGTTCGAGACCGGCGGCCGCAAGTTCCAGACCCTGCACGTCGAGGGCGCGACCAACGTCGCCGAGGCGGCCAGGGCGGCGGGCGCCAAGCGTCTGACCCACATCTCGGCCCTGGGCGCCGACGCCAACGGCAAGGCCGACTACGCCCGCACCAAGGGCGAGGCCGAGGCCGCCGTGCGCGCCGCCTTCCCCGGCGCAGTGATCGTGCGCCCGTCGATCGTCTTCGGCTCGGGCGACCAGTTCCTGAACCGCTTCGCCGCCATGGCCAGCTGGTCGCCGGTCCTGCCGCTGATCGGCGGCGGCCAGACGAAGTTCCAGCCCGTCTACGTCGCCGACGCCGCCGAGGCCATCGCCCGCGCGACCGTCGCCCCCGAAGCCGAGGGCGAGACCTATGAGCTGGGCGGCCCGTCGGTCTGGACCTTCGAGGACATCCTGAAGTTCATCCTGCGTGAGACCAACCGCAAGAACATCCTTCTGCCCCTGCCCTTCCCGGTCGCGCGTCTGATCGGCTCGCTGGCCCAGATCCCGGCCATGATCGGCCTGGCCCCCGCCCTGACCAAGGATCAGGTCGTGCTGCTGGAGAGCGACAACGTCGTGGCGCCGGGCGCCAAGGGCCTGGCCGACCTGGGCGTCGAGCCTTCAGGCCTGGAAGCCATCGCGCCGAGCTATCTGTGGCGCTACCGCGACGGCGGCCAGTACGCCGAAAGCCCCGCCGCCTGATCTCAACGACGGCTCAAAAAACCCCTCGGGACCGGCGTCCCGAGGGGTTTTTTGCTGCGCGTTGCATGAGGGCGTCAGAGCGCGCCCGTCACGCCCAGGCCGATGATGCCGACGACGCCGACCACGATGCGCCACCAGGCGAAGGGGCCGAAGCCGCGCTTGGACACGAAGTCGAGCAGGAAGCGCACCACGGCCAGGGCCGAGATGAAGGCGGCGATGAAGCCGATGGCGATCAGACCCAGGTCGCTGAAATCCAGCACGTCGCGGTTCTTGAACAGATCATAGAAGACCGCCGCCCCCATGGTCGGCAGGGCCAGGAAGAAGCTGAACTCGGCCGCCGACCGCTTGTCCGTGCCCAGCAGCAGGCCGCCCGCGATGGTGGCGCCCGAGCGCGACACGCCGGGGATCATGGCCAGGCACTGGAACAGGCCGATCAGGAAATAGACGCGGAAGGGATAGCGGTCCGCATCGAGATAGGCCGGAACCTTGTTCATCCGGTCCAGCCACAGCAGCAGCACCCCGCCGATGATCAGGGCGACGCAGATCACCAGCGGCGTCTCGAACAGCACCGTCTTGATGAAGCCGTAGGCCAGGAAGCCGATCACCACGGCGGGGGCGAAGGCGACCAGCAGGCCGATCAGGAAGCGCCGCGCTTCGGGGTCGAAGGGCCAGCGCGTCGCCAGGAACCACAACCGCTTCAGATAGACGCTGATGATGGCCAGCAGGGCGCCCAGCTGGATGACGATCTCGAACGTCTTGCCGGTGCTTTCAAAGCCGAGGAAATGCCCCAGAAGCAGCAGGTGGCCGGTGGACGACACCGGAATGAACTCGGTCAACCCTTCGACCAGACCCAGAAGGATCGCCGTCAGCCAGTCCGCCATGAATGCTCCGTCTCGATCTTTACGTCGGGCGCGCTGCGCCCTGCGGCGTCCCGTCCCCTCTCCTTAGCGTCCCAGCCCCGCCGCCGCCATTGGCGCGGGCGCTGTTTTGGGCGACAAGGGCAGGGAAATGACCGCCTCCCCCCTCGACGCCGCCCATGAGACCACGCGCCGGATCACCACCTTGTCGGTGGCGACGGCGGTCCTGCTGATCGTCATGAAGGCCTTCGCCCTGGGGGCGTCCGGCTCGGTCTCCATCCTAGCCAGCCTGGCGGATTCGACGCTGGACCTGATCGCGTCGCTGGCGACCTTTTTCGCCGTGCGCTGGGCCGCCGCCCCGCCCGACGACGACCATCGCTATGGACACGGCAAGGCCGAGGGCCTGGCCTCCCTGGTGCAGGCGGGCATGGTGCTGGCGTCCGGCGTCTTCATCGGCTGGGAGGCGGTGCAGCGCATCTTCGACCCGCGCCCCGTCACCTCGGGCGGCTGGGCCGTCGGCGTGGTCGTCCTGTCCATCGCCGTCACGGCGGGCCTGGTGTGGATGCAGACGCGGGCGATGAAGAAGACCGGCTCCCTGGCCGTGGCGGGCGACCGCGCCCACTACGTCGCCGACCTGGCCGCCAGCGTCGTGGTGCTGATCGGGGTGATCTCGGGCGCCTTTCTCAAGGCGCCGGGGCTGGACGCGGCGGCGGGCCTGGTGGTCGCGGTCTGGCTGGCCTGGGGCGCGATCAATCTGCTGAAGGACGCGGCCGGCCACCTGCTGGACCGGGCCGCCTCGGACGAGGAGCGCGCCGCCATCGTCGCCGCCGTGACCGAGGACGCCCGCGTCGCCAACGTCCACCAGTTGCGCACCCGCATGGCGGGCCAGGCCCTGATGGTGCAGATGCACGTCGACCTGGACCCCGACCTCAGCCTGAAGGCCGCGCACGACATCATCCTGGACGCCGAGAAGCGGGTGCTGAAGGTCTTTCCCCACGCCGACATCCTGATCCACGCCGACCCGCGCGGCGCGGCCGAACCGCACGGCGGCGCCTTCGCGACGACGCGGCCGGAGACGTCGGACGCCGCCTCGCCCGAAGCGCCCTCGCCGCAAGCCGGACCCTGGTCCTGACCCCCTGCGACAATCGCGCGCGGTAAACGGAGCCTTAACGCGCGCGGGCGCATGAAGGCGGACGATGTCCACGCCCGCCGTCCTCTATCATTTCGCCTATCACCCGGCTTCGCGCACGGCGCGGCTGGCGCTGGGCGAGGCCAAGGTCGACTATGGCGAGGAGGCGGTCCGCCCGTGGGAGGACGACTGCCCCCTGTTCGAGATGAACCCTTCGGGCATGCCGCCGGTGCTGACGACGACGGAAAAGAACCGGCCCCTGACCCTGTGCGAGCTGGACGCCATCCTGGGCTGGCTGGAAGACCGCTCCAAGGGCGACTTCCTGCTGCCCGCCGATCCGGCCGAGCGGGCCGAGGCGCGCCGTCTGGCGACCTGGTTCAGCCGTCGCTTCTCCGACGAGGTGGACGCCGTCCTGCTGCATGAGCGGATGGAGAAGCCCCTGCTGCGGCTCGGCCCGCCCGACGCGCGGATGCTGCGTGAAGGCCGCGAAGCGCTGAAAAGCCATCTGACGGTGCTGGAGCCGCTGGCGGCGGGACGCGAGTGGCTGGCCGGACGCCGTCTCAGCCAGGCCGACCTGATCGCGGCGGGCCATCTGTCGGTGCTGGACTATTTCGGCGAGATCGCCTGGGCCTCCTGGCCGTCGCTGAAGCTGTGGTACTCCAAGCTGAAGTCGCGCCCCTGTTTCCGGCCTCTGCTGGGCGACCGTTTCCCCGGCGTGCATCCGGCGCCCTGGTACGCCGATCTCGACTTCTGAGGCTCCTCAGGGCTAAAGCGCCCTCATGGCGGCCGATCCCCGCATCTTCATCCGACAGCGCGCCGCCGAACTGGGCTTCGGCGTGTGCCGTTTCGCCTCGGCCAGCGATCCGTGGAGCGCGGGCGAGAAGCTGGCCCATTTCGTCGATGCGGGCCGTCACGGCGACATGGGCTGGATGGAGACGACGCTGGAGCGCCGCGCGCACCCCACCGCCATGTGGGACGGGGCGAAGACGGCTATCGTCCTGGGCATGAACTACGGCCCCGACGAAGACCCCCGGCCCGAGCTGGAGGACGCCTCGGCGGGCTATATCTCCGTCTATGCGCGCGGCGACGACTATCATGAGGTCATCAAGGGGCGGCTGAAGATCCTGGCCGGCCAGATCGCCGCCCGGCTGGGCCAGGAGGTCAAGGTCTTCGTCGACACCGCCCCCCTGATGGAGAAGCCGCTGGCTCAGCGGGCGGGCCTGGGCTGGCAGGGCAAGCACACCAATCTGCTCAGCCGCACCCACGGCAACTGGCTGTTCCTGGGGACCATACTGACCGCCGCCGAGATCGAGGCGGACGAGGCCGAGGTCGAGCATTGCGGCCGCTGCACCGCCTGTCTGGACGCCTGCCCGACCCAGGCTTTCCCGGCGCCGTTCCAGATCGACGCCCGGCGCTGCCTCTCCTATCTGACCATAGAATACGCGGGCGTCTGGCCGCGCGAGTTCCGCATGGCGACCGGCAACCGCATCTACGGCTGCGACGACTGTCTGGCCGCCTGCCCGTGGAACAAGTTCGCGCAGGAGGCCTCGGAGGCGCGGCTCCAGGCGCGCGACGCGCTGAAGTCGCCGCCGCTGACGGAGCTTCTGGCGCTGGACGACCCCGCCTTCCGCGCCCTGTTCACCAAGAGCCCGGTCAAGCGGATCGGCCGCGACCGGTTCATTCGCAATGCGCTCTATGCGGCCGGGAACTCAGGCGAGGCGGCCTTGGTCGGGGCGGTCGAACGGCTGCTGGACGATCCGGCGCCCGTGGTGCGCGGGGCGGCGGTGTGGGCGCTGTCACGCCTGTCGCCAGAACGGTTCGAGGCCGAACGCGCCGGGCGACTGGCGCAGGAAACGGACGAAGACGTCAAACAGGAATGGTCCTTCTCCCCTTGAGGGAGAAGGTGGCAGGCCGAGCCTGACGGATGAGGGGTGATGGCGCGGCGGCCTGAAGATTCGGCCATGACATCGCCCCTCATCCCCGAACCTCGCGCTGACACCCCTCATCCGAGCGCATCCGGCGCCCACCTTCTCCCTCAAGGGGAGAAGGAAGATCAGCCCATCGCCTGGCCCACGCCGCGGCCGCCGCCGGGCACGGGGGCCACGTCCAGCAGCTTCAGCCGGAACACCAGCACGGCGTTGCCGGGGATCATCGGCGGACCGCCCATCTCGCCGTAGCCCAGCTCGGGCGGCAGGAAGAGAATCCACTCGTCGCCGGGCTTCATCAGCTGCAGGGCCTCAGTCCAGCCGGGCACCACGCCCTCGGGCGAGAAGACCGCCGGGGCGCCGCGCTTGAACGAGCTGTCGAACACCGTGCCGTCGGTCAGCGTGCCTTCGTAGTCGACCCTGACCAGGTCGTTGCGATCGGGGCTGACGCCGCCTGCGGGACCGGAGGCCACGACCTTGTACTGCATGCCGGACGGCAAGGCCTGCACGCCCTCTTCCGAGGCGTTCTGCTTCATGAAGGCGGCGGATTCGGCCGCGTTCTTGGCCAGGTCTTCAGGCGCGCCGGCGGGACGGCCGCAAGCGGCGAGGGCCAGAAGGGCGGTCGCGGCCATGGCGGCGCCGAGGGGGCGCTTAGCCCATGCGAAGTTCATAACCCTGGTCCTTCAAGGCGGCGCCGATTTCCTCGGCATGACGGGCGTCGCGGGTCTCGACCATGATGTCGAACTCGGCGCCCTTGGCGGGCACGTCCAGCGCCAGCCGGTTGTGCACCACGTCGATGATGTTGCCGCCCAGCCCACCGATCACGGCGGCCATGGCCGACAGCATGCCGGGGCGGTCGTCGCCCAGGATGCGATAGACGATCAGCCGCTTCTCGCGGACCATTTCGCGGTTCAGCACCACGGCCAGCATGCGGGCGTCGATATTGCCGCCGGTCAGCTCCACGCCGATCTTCATGCCCTTGAAACGCTCAGGGTTGGCCAGAATGGCGGCCAGACCGCCGGCCCCGGCGCCCTCGGCCACCGTCTTCTCCAGCGTCGCCAGCAGGGCCACGCCCTTTTCGAAGTCCGCCTCTTCACAGACGAAGACCTCGTCGATCAGGCTGTCGGCCAGGGCGAAGGGGATTTCCCCCACGGCCTTGATGGCGATGCCCTCGGCGATGGTCTGTCCGCTGCATTTGGCCGGTTCGCCGCGACGACGCGCGGTGAAGGACGGATAGCGGGCGGCCTCGACGCCGAAGATCTTGATGCCCGGCTTCATCGCCTTGGCGGCGATGGCGCTGCCCGCGATCAGGCCGCCGCCGCCGATGGGGATGATGAGGGCGTCGAGGTCCGGCGCGTCCTCCAGAAACTCCAGGCCGCAGACCCCCTGCCCCGCGACGATGCCTTCATCGTCGAAGGCCGAGACGAAGACATAGCCGTGCTCGGCCTGAAGCCGCTTGGCCTCCTCGGTCGAGCCGGAGAAGTCGAGGCCGTGGATGACGACATTGGCGCCGTGGGCGCGGGTGCCGTCGACCTTCACGAAGGGGGTGCCTTCGGGCATGACGATGGTCACGGGCACGCCCAGACGGCCGCCGTGATAGGCCAAGGCCTGGGCGTGGTTGCCCGCCGAGGCGGCGACGACGCCGCGCTTCTTCTCGTCCGGCGTCAGCTGCAGCAGCCGGTTCAGGGCGCCGCGCTCCTTGAAGCTGCCGGTGAAGTGCAGATTGTCGAACTTGATCCAGACCTCCGCCCCGGTCAGCTGCGACAGACGGCGGGAGTAGCGGACGGGCGTGCGGTCGACCTGACCGGCGATGCGTTTTTGCGCCTCGCGGATGTCGTCGATGGTGACGGTCATGAAGTCCCTGATTTTGTTTACGGCCGGCCTCTTTCGTCCGGTCTACGGCTCCCTTTTGGAACAGGGCGCGACGGCGAGCAACCTTGACTCGCCCCGCCCTGCGAGGTCATGCCGGGCCGACGCCTGAACTGAAACCGGGAGCCGCCCTCATGACCACCTTCTCGCGCTCGCCCGCCCGCCTCAAGGGGCTGGCCGCCCTCGTGATCGGCGGTCTGGCCCTTTCCGCCTGCGCCACGACCCCGATGGGCGGCAGCGCCGTCGGCCCCGCCGTCTTCAACGCCGACGACTTCGCCTGGTCGACCCGCGCAGGCCAGGCCTCGATCGAGGGCCGCGTGGCCTTCGTCCAGGACGGTCGCGCCTTCCAGTGCGCAGGCAACGTCGGCCTGATCCCCGACACCCGCTACACCCGCGCCCGCATCGACCGTCTGTACGGCGCCGCCGATCGCGCCGCCGTCCCGGCCGCCGTCGTGCGCGCCCGATCGGCCGGCGAACAGGGCGCCGACTATCGCTCCTATGAACGGGCCGAGCCCTGCGCCGACGGCGGCTTCCGCTTCTCCGGCCTGCCGGACGGAAGCTGGTTCCTGATCGCCCCGGTCAAGGCCGATGACAGCGTCATGGTGCTGATGCGCCGGGTGCAGACGCGCGGCGGCCGCGCCGCCAACGTCACGCTCGGGGGCTGAGCCTCCTCTAGCTGAGCCGTTAGCTGGGCCGTAAACTAGGCCGTTAGCTGAGCAGTTTTCAGACGGCCGCGCCCCTGCGCGGCCGTCGTCGTTAGATCGCCGTTCGCCATCCTTTGGCCCCAAGAAACCGCTCTCTGAGCCGCTCCGTTCAAGGAAAAGTCGGGAGCGTCTTCTTGTCCCAGCACAACATCATCGGCTCCGAAGCCTTCAGCAATCATCCCTATGTGCTGGTGCGTAACGTGCGGCCGGGCGGGTTTCGCCGTCGCCGGTCGCGCTCGCTGATCGCCTATGGCGTGGTGGCCGTTCTGGCCCTGTCGGCCGGCGCCGCCGTCGCCGCCTTCGCCATGGGTCCGCTGCTGATGGACAAGGCCGTCGAAGCGCCTGCGGCGGCGACTGCCCCGCTGACGACGCCGATCGCGCCCTAGGCCGCCTTCTTCTCAGGGCACCACGAAGGCCAGGGCCTGGGCGAACAACTCGCCCCGGCTGCGCACGCCCATCTTCTGATAGGCCCGCTTGAGATGTGATCGGACCGTCTCCAGCGAGACGTCCATGATCTGAGCGATACGGCCGGTCTCGTTCCCCGCCAGCAGCATCTCCACGATCCGCCCTTCGGACGGCGACAGCAGATGGGTCTCGATCAGGGCCTGAAAGCGCGTTTCGCCGCCGATGCACTGCAGGGTCAGGCCGATCAGGCAGGTCGGCGCCGACGCCACCTCGCGCGCCCAGATCACCCAGGTCCGACCATCGGATCCCGGCGCCGCCAGACACCGCGCCTCATCTGATCGGGCCTGAGCCATCAGACGCGGCAAGGCGCGTGATCGCGTGGACAGCCGCCCCCCCTCGACCCCGAACAAATCGCCGTCCTCCTGAAGCGCGCGCGCGGCCTCATTCAGCCACACCACCTCCAGGGTGCGCGTGACCAGCAGGCGGGCGCGCATCTCGTGATCGATCCAGGCGGCCAGGGCGCGATTGCGCTGTCCCTCGACGTCGTCGGCAGGCGCCGTCCATGGCCGTCGCCGACGATCCGGGTTCAATCGTCTGTCCGGGGCGAACGACGCCCCCTCTGCGGCCCGGCGTCCTGCCCGGCCGGCCTCCCACACAGCTTGTTCCAACGCCAACGCTCCAGGACTGGCGCACGGCTTCGCTCGAAGCCGGCCGCATCTTCAACGTAAACAACGCCCGAGCACTAACGACACCTTAACGCATATCCACAGGAAGCGCATCTTTATTGCTTTTTGCGACTTGAATTTCACATTTCAGGGTTAAGCTTCGCTGCAAAAGACGCATATGCGCCCCACCTCGACCCCACCCAACGATGCAGCCGTCGCAACTGAGGACACAGGCGCAATTGAAAACGGCGGCCCTTCGCAGGACCGCCGTTTCCGTATGAGCGGCGAAAACGCCTAGGCGACGGCCGGTTGCCCAGCTCCATCGACCTCGTCCGAGGGATCGGGGATGTCGTCCAGTTCACCTTCCCATTTGGCGACCACGGCGGCGGCGACGGAGTTGCCGACGACGTTGGTGGCCGAGCGGCCCATGTCGAGCAGGTGGTCGACGCCCAGGACGATGGCGATCCACGCCTCAGGCAGGCCGAAATAGGTCAGGGTCGCCATGATGACCACCAGGGAGGCGCGCGGAATGCCGGCGATCCCCTTGGACGTCACCATCAGCAACAGCAGCATGAAGATCTGCTGCGACACGCTGAGCTGCACGCCGTGAGCCTGCATGATGAACATGGTGCCGAAGGTGCAGTAGAGCATCGATCCGTCCAAGTTGAACGAATAGCCCAGCGGCAGGACGAAGCTGACGATGCGGCGGCGCACGCCGACCTTGGGCAGGGCCTCCAGGATGCGCGGATAGGCGGCTTCCGAACTGGCGGTCGAGAAGGCCAGCAGGGTCGGGGTGCGGATGGCCTGGAACAGCGGAATGACGCGCTTGCCCAGCACCACGGCGCCGGCCAGGAACAGCAGGCCCCACAGCACGCCCATGGAGCCGTAGAAGCCCAGCACGAACTTGGCGTAGGTGCCCAGCATCTCCAGCCCTTGCGTGGCGATGGTCGAGGCCAGGGCGGCGAAGATGGCGAAGGGCGCCATCTTCATCACGAACTCGGTCACCTTCAGCATGATGGAAGCGGCCTGTTCGACCAGGTGCAGCACCGCCGGGGCCTTGTCGTCCAGGGCGGCGACCGCCGTGCCGACGAAAACCGAGAAGACCACGATCTGCAGGATCTCGTTCTTGGCCATGGCGTCGAAGATCGAGGTCGGCACCAGATGGGTGATGAAGCCATGCAGCGAGAAGGCGTCCGTCGAAGCCGCCGGCGCGCTGGCCGCCACGGCTTCGGGCAGGTGCATGTTCGCGCCCGGCTGCAGCAGTTGGACCATCACCAGGCCCAGCACCAGCGACACGATCGAGGCGCCGATGAACCAGGTCATGGTCTTGACGCCGATCCGCCCCACCGAAGCGGCGTCCTCCATGTGCGCAATGCCCGCCACCAGGGTCGTGAACACCAGCGGCGCAATGATCATCTTGATCAGGCGCAGGAAGACGTCGGTGATCAGATTCAGGTTCGACGCTGCGGCCGAGGCCTCGTCAGCCGTCAGGAAATGATTGAGGCCCCACCCCGTGAGAACCCCCAATATCATCGCTCCGACGATGAAATAGGCGAACAAGCGTTTCATACAAAAAGTCGTCCAGCTTTGCAGGCCCGGCGTCGCCGGACCGCAGTTACAAACCGATGGAGGATCCCCACCCGCCCAGAAGGAAGAGGCAGCGAATAAACGAAAATCCTCTGACCTCCAACGAACTCCTCAAGGTCTAGGCGTGCGGGACATGAATCGGCCGCCGAATTTCGACCTAGAAACGAATATTTTCCGGCCTGGAGTCTGAAAATTCGCTCATGCTCGAAGCAAATTTCGGCAAGGGGCGATCTCTCCCGAATTGTCCGAGGCGGCGCAGGAAAATTACTCATCCGACCTGCGTAGAACCGGCTCGACGCAAATTGCGTCCGCGGCGCGAAAACGCCAAGCTGCGATCAAGCCTCGCAGAAGGCTCCCCGAGTGAACGCATCAGGAGTCCGCATGTCCCGTCCCCTTCTTGGTCCCGCGCGCCGACTGGCCGCCGGCCTGGCCGTCCTGGCCCTCTCGTCGACCAGCGCCCTGGCCCTTGAGGCGGCGACCGCCCTCTCCGCCGCCCCGGCGACGGCCGCGGCGCCCGCCCGCGCCCTGACCACGCCGCTGGAGGCGTTCGGCCATGAGGTCGGAGCGGACTATCGCCTGATCACCTACACCCAGTTCGAGCGCTATCTGCACACCCTGGCCGGACAGTCGGACCGGATGAAGCTGCTGGAGATCGGCCGCTCCTCCGAAGGACGGACGCAGTACCTTTCGGTCGTCTCCTCGCCGCAGAACCTGGCGAACATCGACCGCTATCAGGAGATCGCGCGCCGCCTGGCCAAGGCCGAGGGCGTCAGCGAGGAGGAGGCCCGCGCCCTGGCCGCCGAGGGCAAGGCCGTAGTCTGGATCGACGGCGGCCTGCACTCGACCGAGACGGTGCCGCCGCAGGCCCTGATCGCCGCCCTCTATGAATGGCTGACGGCCGAGGACGCGGAAGCGAAGCGCATCCTGGACAACGTGGTCATCCTGTTCGCGCCGCTGAACCCGGACGGGTGGGAGCTGGTTTCGACCTGGTACATGCGCAACGAGGATCCGCTGAAGCGCGAGTACGACAGCATCCCGGTGCTGTATCAGAAGTACGTCGGCCACGATAACAACCGCGACTACTACCTGTCGGCCATGACCGAGACGACCAACGTCAACCGGCAGTTCTTCCGCGAGTGGTTCCCGCAGATCATCTACAACCACCACCAGACGGCGCCGGCGGGGACCGTGGTCTTCATGCCGCCGTTCCGCGACCCCTTCAATTACAACTACGACCCGCTGGTCATGAGCACCCTGTCCGAGGTCGGCGCCGCCATGCACAGCCGCCTGATCGAGGAGGGCAAGCCCGGCTCGACCATGCGCAGCGGGGCCAACTATTCAACGTGGAACAACGGGATGGAGCGCTCCGTCACCTATTTCCACAACGCCGTCGGCCTGCTGACCGAGATCACCGGCCACCCGACGCCCAGCCAGATCAGCCTGATCCCGCAGAACCAGCTGCCGCGCAACGACCTGCCCATGCCGGTCGCGCCGCAGACCTGGCGTTTCGCCCAGTCGATCGACTATTCGCAGTCGATCAATCGCGCGGTGCTGAACTACGCCTCGCGCAACAAGGACCGGACGCTGTTCAACATCTGGCGCATGGGCCAGAACGCCATCGACAAGGGCAATACCGACACCTGGCGCCTCACCCCCTCGGCGGTGGATGCGCTGAACGCCGCAGCCGGAACGCAGGTCGACGCCCGACGCGGGGTCGATCCGGCCCTGTATGAGCGCATCATGCGCGACCCGGCCCGGCGCGATCCGCGCGGCTATGTCATCCCGGCCGATCAGGCCGACCTGCCCACCGCCGTCGCCTTCCTGAACAGCCTGATCAAGACCGGCGTCGACGTCGAGCGGGCGACGCGCGCCTTCACCGTGGACGGCAAGACCTATCCGGCCGGCTCCTATGTGGTGAAGACGGCCCAGGCCTATCGCCCGCATGTGCTGGACATGTTCGAGCCGCAGGACCACCCCCACGACCTGCAATACCCGGGCGGCCCGCCCGCCCTGCCCTATGACGCCACGGGCTACACCCTGGCGCTGCAGATGGGGGTCCAGTTCGACCGCATCCTCGACGGCTTCGAGGCGCCGACCGAGCGCGTCGCCGACGTCATGGCCCCGCCGCCCGGCAAGATCGAAGGCAGCGGCCGCGCCGGCTGGCTGATCGATCATGCGCCGGTCAACGGCTACATCCTGACCAACCGCCTGCTGGCGGCGGGCGTGCCGGTCTACTGGCAGGAAGGCGAGACCCGCGCGGGCCGGGCGACCCTGGCGCCCGGCGCCCTGTGGATCCCGGCCGACGACAAGGCCCGGCCGATCATCGAGGCAGCCGTGCGCGATCTGGGCCTGAACGCCCACGCCGTCGCCCGCGCGCCGGGCGGCGAGCGGATCACGCTGAAGCCCGTCCGCATCGGCCTGGTCGACCGCTACGGCGGCTCGATGGCCTCGGGCTGGACCAAGTGGATGCTCGAACAGTTCGAGTATCCGTTCGAGGTCGTCTATCCTCAGCGCCTCGATGCGGGCGACCTGAACAAGGATTTCGACGTCCTGCTGTTCGCCTCGGACATGATCCCGGCCAACCTGTCCGCCGCCGCCCAGCGCCCGCAACCGGCGCCGGACAGCATCCCCGCCGAATACCGCAGCTGGCTGGGTCACATCACCGCCGAGAAGACCGTGCCCCAGCTGGACGCCTTCGCCCGCGCGGGCGGCAGCGTCGTCACCATCGGCTCGGCCCACCGCCTAGCCGCCGCCATGGGCGCGTCGGTGCAGGACGTGCTGACCGGCGCCGACGGCAAGCCTTTAGCCTCGACCGACTTCTTCATTCCCGGCGCGGTGATGAAGACCGAGGTCGACAACAGCCGCCCCCTGACCTTCGGCGCGCCGCGCCAGATGGATGTCTTCTTCAACCGCAATGCGGGCTTCCGCCATGCGGGCGAAGGCGCCTCGCTGGTGCGCTATCCGCAACAGGTCGCCGTCTCCAGCGGCTGGGCCATCGGCTCGGACAAGCTGTCAGGCGCCGACGCCGTGCTGGACCTGGAGCACGGCCAGGGCCGCGTCATCGTCCTGGGCCCCGACGTGGTCAACCGCGCCCAGGCCCGCGCCTCCAGCCGCCTGCTGTTCAACGCCCTGTTCTACGGCCCCGCCGCCTCGCGCGACACGGCCCGCTAGACAGAACAGAAAAAGCCGCCCGGCGATCAACCGGGCGGCCTCTTTCATGAGCCTGCTTGTTTCTCAGCCGCGACCGACCCGCTCCTGACCGGCCGGGGATCAGGCGATACGGCGTCTCTGAATGAAAACAGCAGCGCCGCCCGCCAAGCCGAGCGCCAGCAAGATCATCGTCCACTGCGACATCGTCGGGACCGCCGCCACCGTCCTCAGAGCCAGGTGCAATGTGCTTTCCCTTTGAATGTTGTAATCGGCCAGGGTTCTGCCGTCCTCGAGCTGCCGGCCGGCGAACAGCAGAATCTGCTGTTCCGGCGGGATGCCTTCCCTGTCCTGAATCTTGACCTTTACGACTTCAATCGTGTCGTTTCCCTCGACATCGAGGGTGATCATCTTTCCAGTCAGCGTCTTGACGAAGATCTGCATCGCGCAGGCCGGTTGGGCGAAACCGACCCCGAGAATGAGCGCCAGGAGCAAGGGGGCGAACTTGCGCAAAGATGAACTCCGGCGCTGAGGAAGATGAGGATGAGGCCCACCCGACCAAGTGCTGAAGCAGGTCGTCACTGCGCTTGATCGTGTCGATTTCGCTGATCGCGAATCAAGGAATTTTAGCGTTTTGCCAACCGAGATTAACCCCTGAACGACGAACAACCTTCCGCACCTTTCCAGCGCCGTCAGAAACTGCGCGTCATCGACAGGGCGAAGCTGCGCGGTCTTTGGGGCGTGGCGACGGCCTCGCGTCCAACGAGGAAGGGGTTGCCGTAGCCGAAGGTGTCGCCCGAGCCGTTGAACAGATTGTCTATGCGGAGGGTGGCGTCCCAGGCGCCCATGGCGACGCTCGCGGCCACTTCGGAGGTCACATAGTCTCCCATCTGGGTCGTGGCGACAGGGGACAATTGCTGGCTGGACGGACCGACATAGCCGACCGAACCGCTGACCCATCCGGGCAGGCCGCCCAGCGACACCTCGCGGCGAGCGCTGGCGGCGCCCAGAACCCTCGGCACGCCGGGCAGGTGGCCGCCTTCCTCCAGCGGGTAATGCCTGTCCGCGGTCTCCAGGCGGGCGTCATTGCCCATGAAGTTGAAGTCCAGCCGCCACGGGCCGTCGCGCCAGGTGCCTTCGAGTTCTATGCCTGTGCTGCCGCCAGAGCCGATGTTGGCGGTGAAGGGAAGGCCGTCTGGAGAGACGCGATCGGACTGAATCTCTTCCCATCGGGTCCGGAAGGCGGCGGCGCGGAGCGCGAGGCGGTTGTCGAAGCCTTGCCAGCGAACGCCCGCCTCCAGACTGTAGAGCCTGTCCGGGGCGAATTCGCGGAAGGGCGGCGCGCCGGAGCCCGGCTGGCCGTACGGTTTGTCGATCAACGCGCCGCCGTTGAAGCCGCCGACGCGATAGCCCTGGCTTTGCTGCACATAGGCGAGCAGGCTGTCGCTCACATCATACTCGAGCACGCTTTTCAGTGCGAAGTCCGCATCCTTGTGTCGTCCCTCGAACCGGTCTTCGGACGCGCGGCTCTGCTGATAGGTGTGGGAGAGGATCGCGACGACGAAGTAGCGCCCGCCGACCGTGAGCTTGACGCGATCGAACGGATTCCAGGTCGCTTCGCCGAACAGGGCGGCTTCCCAGGTCTTGTCCTGCTTGATGGCTCGAAACAGTTGCTGGTCAGGCTCGATATCGAGCAGTTCTCCGGCCCGATCGTGCTCGTACTGCGAGGCGTAGAAGCCGGCGATGCCCTGAACGGGGCCGCCAGGATGGGTGGCGACGGACACCTCCAGCGCGACCGCCTCGATGCTGTCGGCTTCGTCATAGACCAGCGGCCCGTCGCTGGCGCCCAGAGAGCTCGCAGCCCTGGTCGCGTCGTAGCGACGCCCCAGTTCGTGGGCCTGAAAGGCGTTGGTGATCTTCACCCGACCCCAGCTCAGATCCCCCGTGACGGCTAACGCCATGCCGCTGAAATTGTTGTTGCTCGGCTCGCGTTTCGACAGGGCGCGTTCGTATGGCCCCTGCGCCTCGAAAGCGTACTGGCTGTCGTTGATCCTGATGTCCTGCCGCACCCAGCCGAGCCGCGCCTGCCACTGGGGATCGATGCGCCACAGAAACGTCATGCGCGTTCCCGAGCGCACGGTGCGGCCGGTGTCGACCAGGCCCAGGTTCGTGTCGTCGATGACGCCGCCGAACCTTTCCTGGTAGATGACGGTGCGCATGGCCAGGCGGTCGCGGATCAACGGCGCGTTGAAAATGATGTCCGTGGAATTGCCGAAAATGGAGCCATCGGTGAAGTTGAGGCCTGCTGACACCTTGCCGCCATAGGCGTCGAGCTCGGGAGCTCGGCTCACCAGCTTCAGCACGCCTCCCATGGCGCCGGCCCCGTAGAGCGCAGCCTGGGGACCGCGCAAAAGCTCGACGCGCTCCAGATCGACCAGGCGCAGGTCCGGATCGGGCGCGTCGTAGGTCAGGCGGGTTTCGTCGAGATACAGACCCACCATCGCCTGCGTCTGGCCGGTCAGGGGACTGTCGGCCAGCCCTCGCACGAACAGCTTGTTGCGACCGGAGCCCAGGTTGGTGACGGTGAGGCCCGCCAGGCGTGTGGCGAGGGCGGCGGTGTCCTGACGAGCCGCGGCGTCGAAGACGTCTCCGTCGAGGGCGGACAGGGCATATGGCGCGTTGGCTAGCGCCAGGTCGCGTTTCGTGGCGGTGACGATGACGTCATCGACGGCGAAGAGGATGTTCTCGACCGGCGGGGCCTCGGGAACAGACCGGCGAGGGGACGCGAGGCGCGGTTGGGGGCGGGGCGTGATGATGTAGGTTCGATCATCGATGCGCCGGAAGGTGCAGGCCCCGCCCTCCGTCATCAGGCGCAGAGCCGATTGAACGTCGTGACGGCCGCGGACGGCGCGCGATCGACCGCAGGCGGCGGCGGCTCCGGCGTTGATCGAGACCCGAGCCTGCACGCCGAGCTGCAGGACGGCGGCCGTCATCGGTTGGGCGGGGATAGACAGACGATGTCGCTCCCCGGCGTGCGCCGTCTGGCTGCTCAGCGAGAACGCAATGCCGAACAGGATGAACCCGCGCCCTCCTCTGCAGATCATCGCGCGGCTTCGCGTGACCTGAGTTGCACAGCGCCGTCCGCGCGGGATGCGGAGATGGGCAGGAAGGCCTCGAGACGACGCAAGGTCGATGCCTGGTCGTCGAGGACCAGGGTGCCTGTGAAGCGGATATCGGCGGCGTCGCCGACGGCGCGCACGGGCGTCGGATAGGCGCGGCTGAGGTCGGCGGCGACGTCCGACAGGGGGCGGTTGTCGTAGACCAGCCGCCCGGTGCGCCAGCCGGCGGTCTCGGTCGAGCCTTGCGTCACCTCAAGGGCGTGGCTGCCGTCCACCAGGGTGACGGCCTGCCCCATGGTCAGGCGGACGTTGTGGGCGGGGTCCGCCAGTTCGGAGACCCGCACGACGCCTCTGGAGACGTTGACGGTCGTCTTGCCTCCGTCGCGACGAACGTCGAAGGCCGTGCCCAAGACCTCGATCCGGCTCTCGCCGACCGTCACACGGAAGGGGCGCTGCGCATCATGCGCCACATCGAAGGCGGCTTCGGCCGACTTCATCTCGACCAGCCGCTCCTTGCCGGACAAGCGAACCGACAGCTCCGAGCCCCCGTTCATGGCGATGGACGAACCGTCGCTGAGGCTGACCGTCTTCTGTTCGCCCGGCGCGGTGACGTAGGTGGAAGTCCGATCGCTCAACAGGGGCAGAAGCAGAAGGCCCGCCGCCAGGGCGGCGGCCAGACCTCCGCCGGCCCACCGCCAGCGCCGATTGGGCGCGGGCTTGCGGGGGGCGAGGGCCGAGCGCATAGGCGCTGTCACGGCGGCGGCCTGCGTCAAGGCGGCGTCCAGCGCGCTGCGATCGTCGTCCAGCGCCGCCCACAACTGCTCGGCTTCCGTCAGGGCCTGGGGATTATCGGGCGAGGCCTCCAGCCAGGCCTCAAGGGTCAGGTAGTCCGTCTCGGACATGTCGCCGCCGCCCAGCCGGACGGCCCAGGCGGAGGCCTGGTCGATGATGCTCTGGGGAAAGGGCGCAGTGTGGCGTGTCATGCGGCTTCAGCCCGTAGGACGAGGGGGCGTCCAGAGAAAGAGACGTCGCGGCGCGCGGCGCCCCACAATGAATAGCGGTGAAATCTCGATTTCATGGCCATCCGACCCGTTTCAACAGATGGGCCAGGGCCGTGCTCAGGTACTTTTCCACCGAGCTGCGCGAGACACCCATGCGGGCGGCGACCTCTGCGTGAGTCAGGCCTTCGATCCGGTGCAGACGAAGGGCGATGCGGACATTGGGCGCAAGCTCCTCGACAGCTGCGGCGACCCGGTCGAACTTCAACCGCGCCCAGGCCGCATCCTCGGGAGAGGGCGTGTCGGCGACCGATACGCCCTCTGCAGTCGCGCCCGAAACGTCGGACCAGGCCTGGTCCCGGGCCGAGGCGCGTTGTCGTCGTCGGACGCCGTCCAGCATCAGATTGTTGCCGATCCGGTACAGGAAGGCGGCTGGACTGGCGATTTCGGGCGCAGAGGTGTCCGACAGGGCCTGAAGTCTAACGTAGATGTCCTGCACGATGTCTTCCGCACGATCAGGGCATCCGGTGCGCGTCGCAAAGAACCGGACGAGCGCGGGGCGGCGCTCCAAGTAAACGGCGAGAAGTTGAGCTTTCGCATTCGACGTCACGTGCGAATAGACCCCCGATGTCAGACGCCGCCATATCCAGAATCGGCCTTCTCCAATGCGCTGACGTTTTTCGCAATGCGTGAAATTGGAGTCCTGAAGAATATTTTTCAATTCGATTGAGGGGGATCCGGGACGGCGGCGTCTCTGGTGGAGCGCCGACATCAGGGCGCTGTGAGCCACGATGACGACCGGAGATATCTCATGAATAGAGCGCTCATGATCGCCCTCATTCTCGCAACGGCGAGCCTCGCCGCCTGCAGCACCAAGCCTGCGCCGAACTCCGGCTTTCTCAGCAACTACGCCGACATGCAGAAGCGCGACGGCATAAACGAGGGGGCTTCGATCCAGCAGCGGCGCGACGACGCCGCGTCGGACAGCGTCGACAGCGTCTTCTTGGAAAGGGCGGTTTTCGCTCCCCACGTCGGCGAAAGCCTGACGGCGACGGAGCGTTCTATGGTGCTGCGCGAAGTGGATCGTCAGATCTGTTTCGAAGTGAGCGAGCGCTTCGTCGTCGTGACGACGCCGACGTCTAAGACCGCGACAGTTCGCACGGCCATTGTGCGGTTTGAAGCGACCGGCCGCGCGGGGTCCGTGGTCAGCGCCGCCAGCAGTTTCGTCGTTCCCGTCGTCACTCTGCGGGTGCCGGGCTCGACCGGCGGTCTGGCCGTGGAATCGGAACTGCTGGAGCCGGGCGGCGGACGCCAGATCGCCGCCATCTCCTGGGCGCGCACCGCCCAGGTGGTGGGCATGGACACGCCTTCTCTCTCGCGCGTCGGCGACGCCTTGCAGATGGCCGAGCCGATGGGAGACGCGGTGAGAGAGGCCTTCGCCACCAAGGCCCGCAAGAAGATCAAGATCCCCACCCCGGATCCCTGCGCCGCCTACGGTCCGCGCCGTGACATCGGCCGCATGGCCGCGAGCATGGCCGTGGATTCCGTGACGGGTCTCTATTTTCCCGAAGCGGCCGGGACCGGCCCCCAGAAGGACTGATCGACAGTCTCCGTCCATTCCGTAACCGTTTTCAGATCGGATCGACCATGCGTTCTCGTTCTTGGCCGGCCACATCGCGCGATCGCGAGCCGACACGCTTCGCGCGACCTTCACCTCCGTACATGCAGTTGGTTTTGCGGGTCATGCAGACCTGGCTGGCCATGTTCTACATTCACCTGCTGGGGGTGCATCGCCCAAACGCCGGGCGACGGCACGCGCTGGCTTTCGCGCGCCGTCGCCGTCTGGCGACGCGCGCAGCCGATAGGCGAGGCGGGCGATGAAGCCCCTTCCGACACGTCCGTCAGGCGAGCCAGGCCCGGCTTCCGTCGCCCCGCTTTGCAGCCTCAGGCCTGAACAGGCCGGCCGGACCTTTTTCCATCAACTTTCGCCAATTGAGATCGATCATGCTTCCCCGTTCCTGGGTCGTACTGCCGCGCCGTCATGGGCCGACATCCACCGCAGCGCGGCGTTCACGTCTGTACATGCACCTGTTCCTGTGGGTGATGCAGGCTTGGCTGGCCATGTTCTACATCGGCGCCGGATATGCGAAGCTCACTCAGAAGCATGACCTGCTGGCCCTGATGATGACGTGGCCGGCCCAGGTCGACACGGAACTGCTGCGCGTGATCGGCGGGATCGAGATCGCGCTCGCCCTGTTCATCGTGGCGCCGCTGATTTCCTGGTCGCTGTTCCGTACGGTCATGCTGATCGGCGTCATCGGCGTTCTGGCGGTCGCCAGCGGCATGATCGTCTTTCACACGCTCAACGGCGACATCTTCCTGGCGTCCGTGAACTTCGCGCTCCTGCTGATGTCTTTGATCATCGTCCTTGGTCGGTGGGAGTGGAGCGAACGCGCTCCGCTTCCGACGTCGTTCGAAATGCAGAAAAGACCTGAGCCGAAATCCAGCTAAGTGTTGGAGCGGGTAGCGAGAATCGAACTCGCGACATTCAGCTTGGGAAGCTGACGTTCTACCTCTGAACTATACCCGCGTCGCCGAAGCGAGCGGCGAAGATATAGGGCGCGGGCCAAAAGAAAAGGCCCGGCGAACCGGGCCTTTGGATTTTTTGACAGAGGCCGCGACGGGTCAGTCGCGCACTTCCTCGACCGTGACGCCGCGCTTGGCCAGCATGGCCTGGACGCTATCGGCCCCCGCCAGGTGGCCGGCGCCGACCGAGATGAAGGCCGTGCCCGAACCTTCCAGCATAGCCACGATCTGATTGGTCCAGTCCGTGTTGCGGCGCGTCAGCATGACCTCGTACATCTCGGGCGATTCCGCCTTCATCTCCTGGCCGATCAGGGCGTCCAGGCCGTCGACGTCGCCGGTCGACCAGGCGCCGACCATGCGGCCCAGGAACTCCGGCGCCTGATCGAACTCCTTCAGACCCGAACGCAGCATGGCCAGCTGCGCCTCTTCCGACATGTCGGCGATGAAGCCGATCTGCTGGGGCATGGTCTCGAAGCCCTTGATCGGCTTGCCGGTCGCGGCGGCGCGGGCGTGCAGCACCTGGTCCCCGCCGTTCTGCGGCAGGTAGCCGGCCTTGGTGATGCTGGCCATGGCCAGTTGCAGGGCCGCGAACCACGGACGCAGCGGGTCCAACTGGGCCGCCGTCGCGCCGATGGAGCGGGCGGCGGCGTCGAGGTCGGCCTGTTCCTCGGCGGTCAGCAGGCTGGACAGGGGACGGTCGGGCGACACCCCCTTGGACTGGATGATCGGCACGGCGCCGGCCACGTCGTTCAGGTCGGCGATCTCGAACCAGTATTCGTCGGCGCCGGCGAAGGCGCGGTCCAGCTTGGCGCTGCCCCACGGCGTCTCGGGCTTCAGCACATGGACGGTGCC
>DJDA01000154.1 GCA_002430835.1 Brevundimonas sp. UBA5936 | reverse complement strand
TGGATCGGCCGGGCTGGTGGGCGCGGCCTGTGGTGCTGGGCGCGCCGGATATCGAACCGCGTGCGGTTATTTAACCGGATTTACAGCCCCTGCGGCCAAGCTGGCCGCCATGACCCAGCTCTCGCCCGAACAGACCGCCGCCTTTGAACGCGCCCTGTCGCGCCTGTCGCCCGCCGACCGCGCCCGCGTGAACGAGCTCAAGGACGCCGCCGCCCGCGCCGCCGCCGAGGTCGCCCCGCACTGGGATTTCGAACTGGCCGCCCGCACCGTCGACGGCCTGCTGGGCGAGGGCGCGAACGACGACCAGAGGCGCGGCCTGATCGCCGCCTGGGCGCTGGAGCTGCCCGGCCGCATCGCCGCCGAGCGCCTGCCGCAGGCCGTGCTGGCGGGCTATCCGACCTATGTGGACCGGCTCGCCGCCTATCTGGACAGCGGGGCGGACCCGTATGATCCCGACTTCTGGGCCAAGGACGTGCGGGTGTCCCTGGCGCTCAGCGTGCCGGGCAGCAACACCCAGATGCTGGACCTGTCCTCGCCCGTCGGGCCGGGGCTGGTGGTGCGGCACATGCTGGGCGGGCGCGGTCCCGGTCCGCTGATCGGCTGGGTTCAGGCGGGCGGCTGGCGACCTTGGCTCGAGACGCACACCGAGGCGCGCGACCTGTCGGATTTCAACGAAGCGGGTTGGGAGCGCAACTGGGCCGCCGCCGCCGCCCTGTTGAAGACGCGGCCGGAACTGGCGGGCGTCATCGGCTCCAGCTGGTTCTTCGATCCGCCGCTGGAGACCATCAGCCCGCGCCTGACCTATCTGCGCGCCACGCCGACGAAGAACGGCGCCTTCATGATCCATCAGGGCGGCGGCGAGATCCACGACGAGCGCGCCTCCGCCTCCTCGCCCACGCGCCGCGCCATGATCGAGACGGGCGAATACAGCGCCTGCTCCTGGCTGTTGTGCTGGCCTCGTAAACCGTTGATTCGCTGGGCCGAGGCTCAAGGGCTGCTTCAACCCTAAGGCGAGAAGTGCGACGTATTGACGCTGTTGTGGCTCAATTCTGGCGAAGAAATGGCGGCTTGATGTGTGTGTCGGGCGCCTCTGGGTCATGAGGGGCGGGGATTGGAGAGAAATTCCAATTTCGGCACACTCAAGCGTGACAGTTTTGGGGAAGCGGCGTCTGACAGAATGATCTGCGTTCTGCGATTGACAGTAGGCGGAGGTTTCCGTCTCAAATGCTTCAGAGAGGGGCGCGTGGAGCGGCGGCTACAGCTGTCGGGACGGAGGCGACCTCTCTTGAAATAGTCATTTTCGCTTGTGTGGGGATCTATGATTAACGCGTTCAAGGCGGGCCTGCTTGTTGCGGCCGCCGGTTCCGCCCTTGTGTGGGCGAGTGATGTTTCCGCTCAGACGAGTGTTACGCCGCCGCCGGGCGGGTTCTACATGGCGGACGGGTCGCGCACTGCGGACTACGACGCGGCGCTGACGTCCTGGCGCGAAGACGCCCAGTTCTCGGTCGACTACTCCAAGGCTTATCTGGGGCTAGAGCACGCCTACGCTCTGGGCCTGTCGGGCAAGGGGCTGACGATCGGCGTCAATGACGCGGGCGTCTACATGGATCACCCGCTGTTCGGCGGGGAAGGCAAGATCAAGGGCCTGAACACGGTCGTCTCGGGCGACTACGGCAACGACGGCCGCATCAACCCGCGTCGCGGCTGGGAAGGCCACGGCACCCACGTCGCCGGCACCATCGGCGGCGCCCGCATCGAAGGCGAGGCCATGTTCGGCAACGCCTTCGGCGCCAACATCTATTCGGCCACGACCAACTTCGCCGCCGGCGACTTCCTGTGGTTCCGCGACGCCCTCATCAACGGCGACACTGTCAGCACGCCGTTGGAGAACATCATCGACCTGGCCAATACGGGCGAAGTCCGGATCATCAACAACAGCTGGGGGTCGGGGAACAACATTCCCTACGACGCGCCGGCGGACGTCGTGAAAGGCCTCCTCGGCGAGGATCTCGGCGATCTCTACAAGCCGGTTCTGGACCACGACGTCCTGGTCGTCTTCTCGGCCGGCAACGGCTACGGCGTCCACGCCAGCATCGATGCGCTGGCTCCCATGTCGGATGCGCGCCTGCGCTCCAACTGGCTGTCGGTGGCCAACTACACGGGTGACCTGACGCCCAGCCCCTCGACCAGCTTCTGCGGCCAGAGCGCAACCTGGTGCGTCGCCGGGCCGGGCCACCAGATCGTGTCGGCGGTGCCCGGCTTCGAATTCGATTTCGACGCCATCGTGGCCCAGTACCGTCCGGCCGACTATCGCCCGCTCTATACGGCGACGACGGTCGCGGCGTTGCAGGCCGCTTCGGTGAACCGCTTCCTGGGCGCGCTGAACACCTATCTGAACGCCAAATACGCCGCTGAAGACGCCGGTCTTCCGTTCGACGAGGCCGCTGCGCGTCGTCGCGTGGCCGAAGAGGCCGTGGCCATCACCCTGATCTCCGGCGGTCGTCTCAACGACCCGGACGGCTTCACCTCGCAACTGGCGGGTCTGCTGACCTCGACCGGCAACATGGCCATCCTGACGCCGGAGTTCTCGTCTGATGTCCTGACCCAGGCCAACGCCCTGCTGATGGAGCGCCTGGAGACGCTGGTCACCTTCACGGGGCCGGATTACGCCGCCTATACGGGCACGTCGATGGCTGGGCCCAACGTCGCGGGCTTCGCCGCCCTGCTGATGGAGAATTTCGCCGAGTATGACACGGCCCTGATCGGCGACATCCTGGTGTCCAGCTCGCTGGACCTGGACACGCCGGGCGTGGACCTGAGGTCCGGCTGGGGCGCGCCGCAGATGGAGGTCGCGCTGAAAGGCCCGACGGCTCTGCGCGCCGTGCGCGACGTCGAGGTGCGCGTCGGTACGGTCGATGTGTGGAGCAACGATATCGGCGATGCGCGCGACCGCTATTCGGCCGAGGTTCTGGCCGAATACCCGGACGACATCGGCGGCATCGTCAAGAAGGGCGGCGGCGAGCTGGTCCTGACGGGCGCCAACGACTACACCGGCGCGACCCGCGTCGAGGGCGGCCTGCTGACCGTCAACGGCAGCCTGATCAACTCGACCTCGACCGTGGCCGACCTGGGTATGCTGGGCGGCGTGGGCCGTCTGGCCGACGTGGTTGTCGACAAGGGCGGGGTTCTGTCGCCGGGCGATACGGCTAACCCGTTCGGCACGCTGACCATCGCCGACAACCTGGTGTTCAAGGACGGCTCCTATCTGTGGATTCGCTCCAGCGTGAACGGCGCCCAGCACTCGCGCGTCGCCGTCGAAGGCGCGACGACGCTGGAGGGCGGCAAGGTCATCCTGAAGGCTGACCAGGGCGAGTGGAACCTGCGCACCCGGATGGACATCCTGCAGTCCGAGGGCGGCGTCACCGGCGTCTTCGCGGGGGCCGAAAGCGACCTGGCCTTCCTGAAGCCGATCCTGACCTACAGCGACAAGGCCGTGCAGCTGACGCTGGCGCGTAACGACGTGACCATCGCCTCGGTCGGCGTGACGCCGAACCAGAAGTCGGTCGGCGCGGCCCTGGACGTCATGACCGGCGAGGCCATGACCAACCCGCCGGCGGGCCGCAACACGGCGCTGGAAGACGCCATCCTGGACGGCAGCGCCGACAACGTCCGCGGCGCCCTGAACAGCCTGACGGGCGAGGTTCACGCCACCCTGGCGGGCGTGGCTTCAGGCGACTCGCGCTTCATCCGCGACGCCATGCTGACGCGCGGCCGCAACGGCACGACGCAAGCGACCGACGGTCGCGGCGTCCCCGTCTGGGCCTCGGGGGTGTTCGGCAGCGGGCGTCAGGACAACGGCGAACTGGCCGGCTTCCGCAGCGAGGCCACCGGCTATCTGGCCGGCGTCGAGAAGACGCTGAACGGCCGCGCCCACATCGGCGTCGCCGTCGGTGAGAGCCAGTCGGAAATCCGCGCCAACCGCCTGCGTTCGACGGGCGAGGTCAAGACCCAGCACATCGGCGTCTACGGCGCCGCGACGCTGGGCGGCTTCGACTTCCGCCTGGGCGGCGCCTGGATGGATTCGCGCACGCGCACCGACCGTTCGGCTTCGCTGAACCGCTTCAACGAGCAGTTGACCGGCCGCTATGACGGCGAAGCCTGGCAGGCCTACGGCGAAGTGTCGTGGCGCAAGTCGGTCATGGCCTCGACCGTGCTGGAGCCGTACCTGAACTACACCCGCGTCGAATACGATGCGGACGTGGTCGAGCGCGGCGGCGACGCGGCCCTGTCGGGCGACGTTTCCCAGACCTCGGACCTGCTGACGGCGGGTCTGCGCTCCGAGACACACCTGGCGGGCGGCAACGGCCGTCCGGCGCTGTCGGCGATCGGCCACCTGGCCTGGACCGAAGACCTGAGCGGCGACGGCCCCGTGTTCAATGCGGCCTTCTCGGACGGCCCGGTGTTCCGCGTCGAAGGCGCCGACCTGAACTCGGGCGCGCTGCAGGCGGGCCTGGGCTTCAACATCGAAGCAAGCAAGTCGACCAACATCGAGGTCGGCTACTCGGGCGTCTTCAACGACGACTACAAAGACCACCGCCTGACCGGCCGCGTCAGCTTCCGGTTCTGATAAGGCGGGCGCCGGGGCTTCGGCCCCGGCGATCCTGACGGACAGACGCCGTCGCCCTCAGCGGGCGGCGGCGTTTTTCTTTGGGCGGCGCATGCTGAAACCGCTCATCCCGGCGGACGCCGGGATCCAGTGCTTTGGCTGCCAACTCCAGGCGGATAGCTGGCTCGCTCACCTCAGACGGCCGCGCGGGAGGCTCTTACTGGATCCCGGCGTCCGCCGGGATGAGCGGTGAGGAAGATTCAGACGCCGCTCAACCGCTCCCACGCCTCGCCGACCGGCAGGATCTCCAGCCCGGCCGCCTTGGCCAGGCGGATCAGGCGGTCCAGATCCTCGGGCGTGCAGCCGTAGGGGGTGGGATCGCTCTCGACGTCATGGCCATAGGCGATCAGCCAGCCGGGCGCCTCGGCCGCGCGCGCGACCAGAGCCTCCAGGTCGTAGTGGGGCAGGCGCCGCGACTCCAAGCCGATGGCCTGAAGGTTGGCCCGGTCGGCGCGTCCGGCGTTGACCCCGTCGCGCACGCCGCGGCCTAGCAGGAAGCGCTCGTCGATCACCGTCTTGGCGCCCAGGGCCACGTCGCCGAAGGGCCAGGCGAAGGTGGTCATGACGTGGCCGTCCAACCGCTCGGCGACCCAGGCGGCGTTCTTCGCCAACTGGTCCGTCAGCGCGGCGGGGCTCAGGCGCAGGGCGCTGACGTGGTCGAAGGTGTGACAGCCGACTTCATGCCCGGCCTCATGCGCGGCCTGCAGGTGTTCGACCTCGAACTGAGCCTTGCCGATGTTCTCGCCGTCGCACAGCCCGCCCGCGACGTAATAGGTCGCCCTGATCCCGTGTTCGGCCAGGATTGGCCCGGCCTCGGTCCAGGCGCTGGCCGGGAAGTCGTCGAAGCTGAGGCTGAGAATCCCCCGCGCAGGCGCGATCGTCACCGGCCTGACGCCCAGGTAGCGCGCCGCCCGGCGGCGCATCTGATCGATCCGTTGCTGCATCATGGGCGCCTTCTAGCGCAGATGCGCTTGCAGAAGGGTGAAGGATTGCACCGCCTCGCCTTGCTGGCGAAGCGTGGCGGCCCTATGGTCCGCGCCTCCCGAAATCGGACCGAAATGTCGACCGTGGCCGCTGCTGAACCTCTATCGTTTCAGGACCTGATCCTGACCCTGCACCACTATTGGAGCGAGCAGGGCTGCGCCATCCTGCAGCCCTATGACATCGAGGTCGGCGCCGGAACCCTGCACCCCGCCACCGTGCTGCGGGCGCTGGGCAAGAAGCCGTGGAAGGCCGCCTATGTCCAGCCGTCACGCCGCCCCGGCGACGGCCGCTATGGCGAGAACCCCAACCGGCTGCAGCACTATTACCAGTATCAGGTCATCCTGAAGCCGAACCCCGACAACCTGCAGGAGCTGTATCTGAACTCCCTGCGCGCCATCGGCATCGACCCCAGCCTGCACGACATCCGCTTCGTCGAGGACGACTGGGAAAACCCCACCGTCGGCGCCTGGGGCCTGGGCTGGGAGGTCTGGTGCGACGGCATGGAGGTGACGCAGTTCACCTATTTCCAGGGCGTCGGCGGCATCGAGGTCGACGTGGTCTCGGGCGAGCTGACCTACGGGCTGGAGCGTCTGGCCATGTATGTCCAGGGCGTCGACAACGTCTATGACCTGAAGTTCAACAAGGAAGGCCTGACCTACGGCGAAGTCTTCCTCGAGAACGAGCGCCAGCAGTCGGAAGCCAACTTCCACGGCTATGACGTCGCCGCGCTGAAGCGCCGCTTCGAGGACATGGAGCGCGAAGCCGCCCACTTCCTGACCATGAAGGGGCCGCAGGGGCAGCCGCTGGTGCTGGCCGCCTATGACCAGGTGCTGAAGGCCTCGCACCTGTTCAACCTGATGGACGCCCGCGGCGCCATCGCCGTCGCCGAACGCCAGAGCTACATCGGCCGCATCCGCGACCTGTGCAAAGCCTGCGCCCTCGCTCAAGTCGAACACGAACGGGCGACCGCCTGATGTCCCAGCTTCTCCTCGAAATCTTCTCCGAAGAAATCCCCGCCCGCATGCAGCAGGGCGCCGCGCGCGATCTGGAGCGCATGGCGTCGGACCGCCTGAAGGCCGCGGGCCTGACCTGGGACGCGCTGACGACCTATGCCGGACCGCGCCGCCTGACGCTGGTGATCGACGGCCTGCCCGCCGCCACGCCTGACCGTAATGAAGAGCTGAAGGGGCCCAAGGCCTCGGCCCCCGCGCAGGCGCTGGAAGGCTTCCTGCGCAAGACCGGCCTGACGCAGGACCAGTTGGTCGAGCGCGACGGCGTCTGGTTCGCCGAAATCAGCAGCAAGGGCCGCGCGACCACCGAGGTCGTGGCCGAAAGCGTCGACGACATCATCCGCCACTTCCCCTGGCCCAAGTCGATGCGCTGGGGCACGGGAACCCTGCGCTGGGTGCGGCCGATCAAGCGCATTCTGGCCCTGTACGACGGGGCGGTGATCCCGTTCGAGGTCGACGGCATCCAGAGCGGCGACGTGACCGAGGGCCACCGCTTCATGGGCGCGGGCCAGCCGTTCGCGGTCAAGGACTTCGCCGACTATCGCGCCAAGCTGGAGCGCAACTTCGTCCTGCTGGACGCCGCCGACCGCAAGCTGCGCATCCTTGAGGGCGCCAAGGCCGTCTGCGCGGCCAGGGGGTTGGCTCTGGTCGATGACGACGGCCTGCTGGACGAGGTGTCCGGTCTGGCCGAATGGCCGACGCCGATCCTGGGCGACATGGACCCGCAGTTCCTGGCTCTGCCGCCGGAAGTGGTCCAGCTGTCGATGAAGGTGCACCAGAAGTATTTCGCCGTACGCGAACCGGGCAAGGACGGGCTGGCCCCCCACTTCGTCGTCGTGGCGAACGTCGAGGCGACCGACGGGGGGCAGGCTCTGGCGGCGGGCAACGCCAAGGTGCTGTCGGCCCGCCTCAGCGACGCCGAGTTCTTCTGGACCGAGGACCAGAAGGTCGGCTTTGACGCCTGGAACGCCAAGCTGAAGGACGTCACCTTCCACGCCAAGCTGGGCACTTTGGCCGAGCGGGTGGACCGCATCGCCGCCCTGGCGCGCGAGATCGCCCCGCTGGTCGGCGCCGATGCGGCTCAGGCCGAACAGGCCGCGCGCCTGTCCAAGGCCGATCTGGCCTCGGGCATGGTGGGCGAGTTCCCGGAACTGCAGGGCATCATGGGCGGCTACTACGCCCGTCTGGCCGGTCAGCCCGACGCCGTGGCCGACGCCATCCGCGACCACTACAAGCCGCAGGGACCGGGCGACACCGTCCCGACCGCCCCGGTCACGGTCGCCGTCGCCATGGCCGAAAAGCTGGACACCCTGGTCGGCTTCTTCGCCATCGACGAAAAGCCCACGGGCTCGAAAGACCCCTATGCGCTGCGCCGTGCGGCGCTGGGCGTGATCCGGCTGGTGCTGGAGAATGGAGCTCGCGTCGGCCTGCGCCGCGACGCCTTCTCACCGGCCATGGCCGCCTTGGAGAAGGGACATATTCAGCGCGCGGTCGACAAGCTCGCGGTTGAAACTGAACTCAGCGCCTTCTTCGCCGACCGTCTGACCGTCCTGCTGCGCGACAAGGGCCAGCGCCACGACCTCGTGGCGGCCGTCTTTGCGCTGGGCGACGACGATCTGGTGCGGATCGTGCGTCGGGTGGAGGCGCTGGCCGCCTTCCTGGCCACGGACGACGGGGCGAACCTGCTGGCGGGCTACAAGCGCGCCGCCCAACTGCTCAAGGCCGAGGAGAAGAAGGGGCCGCTGCCTGAGGGCGCCGTCGCCACCGGCCTGCCGAACCAGCCGGCGGAAGAGACCGCCCTGGCCTTCGCCGCCGCCGCCGCCGCCTCGGCCGTGGACGCCGCGCTGGAGGCCGAGGACTTCGCCGCCGCCATGACGGCCCTGGCCGCCCTGCGCGGCCCGGTGGACGCCTTCTTCACCGCCGTCATGGTCAACTCCGACGTGGCTGAAGAGCGCGAAAACCGCCTGAAGCTGCTGGTTCAGGTGCGCGGCGTGATGAACCGCGTCGCCGACTTCGGCCAGATCGCGGGCTGACGCGCTCAAGCAGCCGAAGGCGTTAGCGAACGACATGATCCTTCTCCCCTTGTGGGAGAAGGTGGCTCGCGAAGCCTGACGGATGAGGGGTTGCGCGACGTCAGGTCGCGCGGCCCCTTTTTGCGTTGAGGAGACACCCCTCATCCGGCCCTGACGGGCCACCTTCTCCCACAAGGGGAGAAGGGCCGCTATGCCTTGAACGGCCCCAGCATCTCCGCCGGAATGCGGGCGGGGCGCAGGGTCTGTGCGTCGACCAGGCACCATTCGGACAGGCCTTGCGCGCACAGGCGGCCTTCGGCGTCCTCGATGCGGACATAGCGGTTGAAGCGCGGCCCTTGCGGATCGCCGACCCAGGTGCGGGCGACGACGCCGGTCGCGTCGGGCGCGATGGCGCGCAGGTAGTCGATCTCGTGCCTCAGGGCGATCCACGACCAGCGGGCGCGCGTCTCGTCGTCGAAGCGCGCGTTCCAGTGGGCCGTGCCCACGTCCTGCAGCCAGCCGACGTAGACGACGTTGTTGACGTGGTTGTTCTCGTCGATGTGTTCCGGCCGCACGTCCAGCGGGACGACGAAGACCTCGCGGTCCTCACGCGGTTGCAGCTGCGGCCGGGCCATCGGCGCTTAGGCCTCGCCGAGGGCGACGCCCTTTTCGGCCATCAGGGCGGCCAGTTCGCCCGACTGGAACATCTCGCGCACGATGTCCGAGCCGCCGACGAACTCGCCCTTCACATAGAGCTGGGGGATGGTCGGCCAGTCGGTGAAGGCCTTGATGCCTTCGCGCAGAGCTTCGTCCTGCAGCACGTCGACGCCGACGAAGGCCGCGCCCACGTGGTCGAGGATCTGGACCGTGACCGAGGAGAAGCCGCAGCGCGGCGAATCCGGCGTGCCCTTCATGAAGAGCACCACGTCATGCTCGGCCACCGTCTGGGCGATGAAGGCGTGGACGGGATCGGCGGCGGTTTGTTCGGTCACTGTGTCGGAACCCTTCTGCGAAGCCCGTGAGCTAGGCGCCCAATGGGGCCGGGTCAAGGCCGCGCGTGCTCTCGGCCCGGCGCGCTCAGGCGGTTTGAGGGCGCGGCGTCAGGCGTTCGGCGCGCTCGGCCAGGCTGGAGGAGCCGTGCTCGCGCGCGGT
>DJDA01000125.1 GCA_002430835.1 Brevundimonas sp. UBA5936 | reverse complement strand
CTGGGCGCCCAGGTGACGCCGAACTGGAACCTGAACTGCGACATGCCGGGCATGGACGACCTGGTGATCCGCGTGACGGTGCGGTTGAGCGCCGACGGCCAGATCATCGGCACGCCGCGCCTTCAGGACACCCAGAACGATCCGACCTGGCGCGCGGCGTCCGAGGCCATGTTGCGCGCGCTGCGGACGACCTCGCCCTTTACCGTTCCCGACGGCTTCCAGGCGCAGGAAGTGCCCTTCCGCTTTGAAACCAAGCGTCAATGCGGGAACCGTTAGGACGTAAATCGCCTATCACCCCAAAGTCGCCCAAATCCCCGTGAAGCTGGCGATCATCCGCCGCGCTGATGCTAAAGAGGGGCGGCCAGCCTGACCGTAACGACCCGAAGGATTGACCCATGCGCCTGAACCGCCTTCTCGCCTCGGCCGCCGTGCTTGCGATGACCGCGCCCCTGGCGCTGGGCGGATCTGTCCAGGCGCAATCCACCCCGGCCGTCGGGGCGCCGATGCAGGATGTGGTGGTGGACGAAGGCGTGCTGCGTCCGCTTCAGATCGCCGTCGTGCCCTTCACCGGCCAGAACGGGTCGCAGATCTCGGGCGTCATCAGCGGCAATCTCAAGCGATCCGGCTTCTTCGATCCGCTCAACCCGGCCAGCTTCGTCGAGACGGGCCTGACCCTGGCCAACGCCCCGAACTTCCCGCAGTGGACCTCCATCGGCGCCCAGGCGGTGCTGTACGGCGGGGTGACGCCGCGCGCTGACGGGCGGATCGACGTGGGCTTCCGCCTGTACGACCCCTATCGCCAGTGCCAGCTGGTCTCCTATCAGTTCACCGCCACCTCCGAGCAGTGGCGCCGGATCGCCCACAAGATTTCGGACGTGGTCTATCAGCGCCTGACCGGCGAGGCGGGCTTCTTCGATTCGCGCGTGCTGTTCGTGTCGGAGAGCGGCACCCAGTTGAACAAGCTGTCGCGCCTGACCATCGTCGACCAGGACGGCTACAACCCCGTCTTCCTGACCCAGGGCGACGAGGTGATCATGTCGCCGCGCTTCTCGGCCTCGAACCCCGATGAAGTGACCTATGTGGCGCTGGGCAAGGACTACAGCCGCATCTACCTCTACAACCTGTCGACCGGCCGCCGCGAAAGCCTGGGCGAGTTCGACGGCCAGGTGCTGGCGCCGCGCTTCTCGAACGACGGGTCGAAGATGGCCTTCTCGATCATCCGGGGCGGCAACACCGACGTCTATGTGATGAACCTGCGCAGCCGTCAGCTGTCGCGCCTGACGACCGATCCGGGCATCGACACCTCGCCCTCGTTCAGCCCCGACGGCAATCAGATCGTCTTCACCTCGGACCGCTCGGGCTCGGCGCGCCTCTACACCATGCGGGCGGACGGCTCAGGCCAGCGTCCGATCAGCCGCGGCGGCGGCAGCTACACCGCGCCGGCCTGGAGCCCGCGCGGCGACCTGGTGGCCTTCACCAAGCAGCAGGGCGGCCGCTTCCACATCGGCGTGATGAAGTCCGACGGCACGGGCGAGCGCATCCTGTCGTCCTCCTATTTCGAGGAGGGCCCGTCCTGGGCGCCGAACGGCCGCTACATCGCCTTCGCGCGTCAGAGCCCCGGCGGCGACACCCGTCTGTGGACCGTCGACCTGTCGGGCCGGGTGGTGTCGCAAGCGGGGTATGACGGACGCGGTTCGGATCCGGCCTGGTCGGGTCTGCTGGACGCCCCGCCGGTCAATCTGGGCATCGGTCAGGGCGCGGATTCCTGCCCGGCCTAACGGGGTTACGGCTTCGTGAGATCACGAGCGGAGCCATTCCCATAAACTGTGCGTTATCGCGTCTGGCGCGGCGCTGCGCCGCGCGTTAGCAGCGCTCGCATACAGTCAAGCTAGAGGCGTCGGCCTCGAACCGAATGAGAAGGAGACGATCCATGAACACCTCCACCCTGATCCGGCTCGCCGCTGTCGGCGTCGCCATGGCCTCGCTGGCCGCCTGCACCAAGCCCAAGGTCGAGCCGGCCGTGCCGGTCGAAACGCCGCCGCCGGCCGTCGGCCCGCAGTATCCGACCGCCCCGACCGGCCCTGTCAGCGGCGGCAACGTCGGCGCTCCGGCGCCCGGCTCGGAGCAGGACTTCGTCGTCAACGTCGGCGACCGTATCTACTTCGACCTGGACTCCTATTCGGTCCGTTCCGAGGCCCAGCCGCGTCTGGACGCCCAGGCCGCCTGGCTGGCCCGCTATCCGCAGGTCACGGTCCGCATTGAAGGCAACGCCGACGAACGCGGCACGCGCGAATACAACCTGGCCCTGGGCGCCCGCCGCGCCGAGGCCGTGCGCTCCTACCTGATCAGCCGCGGCGTTCCGGCCGCCCGCATCGACACCATCAGCTTCGGCAAGGAGCGTCCGATCGCCGAGGGTTCGAACGAGTCGGCCTGGGCTCAGAACCGCAACGGCCGCACCGCCATCGTGTCGGGCGCGCCGCGCTAAGCTGCACGGCGAAAAAACAGACGGATGGAGGCGTCGGCGTAAGCCGGCGCCTCTTTTCTTTGCGCCTTCACGCGATCAAAGTCCGCCGCGAATCCTGGGGAGGGACGGCATGGATCTGGAAGCGGCAGGCGGGGCGGTGACGGCGGGCGTCATCGCCGGGGCGATCGAAAAACCGACGGGCCATGCGGGCGAAGCTCACGGCGCCTGCGCCGACTGCGGGGCCGAGGTCACGGGCAACTTCTGCTCCAACTGCGGCCAGGCGGCTCATGTCCACCGTACCCTGCTGCATCTGGGCGAAGAGCTGCTGCACGGGGTCATGCATTTCGATGGGCGGCTGTGGCGCACCCTGCCGCTGCTGATCCTCAATCCGGGGCGGCTGACCCGCGAGTGGGTGCAGGGCAGGCGGACGCGCTATGTCTCGCCGCTGGCGATGTTCCTGTTCACCCTGTTCGTCATGTTCTTCGCCCTCAGCTTCATGCCGCATCAGGCGGTGACGCTGCCGTCCCTGCCGCAGCAGATCGAGGCCCAGAAGGAGGCGGTAGCCGAAGCGGAGCAGGTCGCCGCCGCCGCCCGCAAGGAAGTCGATGCGGCGGCGACGGCGATGGAGTCGTCGGACGGTTCGCCGCCGGCGTTCAACAGCGGCGCGCGGGCCGGCGCCGCCGCCGGCGTTCTGGCCGGAGCTGAAGCCGGCGTCATTGCTGAAAAGGCCAAGCTGGAACGTCTGCAGAAGGACGCGATCGAGGGCCGCAAGGATGGTCTGGCCTCGGGCAGCTGGCAGGCGCAGGTGGCGGACATCGCCGCAAGCGCGGGGGAGAGCGGGCAGACCAACGGTCTGACCAAGACCGTCGCCAAGAAGCTGAAGAACCCGGATCTGGCGCTCTACAAGCTGCAGCAAACCATCTACAAATTCGCCTTCCTGCTGGTGCCTTTGTCGATTCCCTTCGTGGCCCTGATGTTCCTGTGGAAGCGGGGGTTCACCCTGTACGACCACGGGGTGTTCGTCCTCTATTCCCTGACCTTCATGTCTTTGTTGCTGATGGCGGTGGTGCTGGTCGCGACGACGCTGAAGGGGACGGGTGCGGCGGCGGGAACGATCGCGGCCCTGATCGTGCCGGTGCACATGTTCGCCCAGTTGAAGGGCGCCTACAGCCTGAAGGTCTTTTCGACCCTGTGGCGGACGGTGGCGCTGCTGATCTTCTGCGAGATCGCGGCGACGCTGTTCATCGTCTCCATCATCTATCTGGGCCTCGGACATTGATCGGGGCCTTGCCGTCGCCGCAAATCGATGGGACGACAGGACCATGCTGAAGACGCCATTCCGCCTCACCAAACCCGCCGTGCTGACGGCGATCGGCCTGACCCTGATCGGGGGCGCCGTCGTCGCCCAGGTCCAGCCGATGGAGCCGATCCAGTGGGACAAGCGCCGCCTGGACCAACTGGACCGCAACGTCCGCCGTCTGGAGCGCGCCCTGACCCAGCGCAACGCGGCCGGCGAGCCGGTGCTGGTCGAGACGGACCCCGAGGTCGTGGCCCTGCAAGGCCAGGTCTCGATCATGGAGCGCCGCCTCAGCGACGTGGAGCAGACCTTCCA
>DJDA01000126.1 GCA_002430835.1 Brevundimonas sp. UBA5936 | reverse complement strand
CGGCGCGCCCTGGACCGGCGCGCGGCGGCTCTTCCACAGCCGCCAGGCCAGGGTCGCCAGGGCGATCTTGCCCGCGTGGCGGGCGGCCAGGCTGCGGCCTCGGCGTGACAGCAGCAGGCCGCCCAGCAGGGTGGAAAGGCGAGACAGGGGCATGGGCGGCGTTTCCTCTGGAAGCGGGATTCCTCAGAGGAACGGCCGGGACGCCGCCGGGTTCAGCGCCTCTTGCCTAGCGTTTGGGCATCAGGGCCTCGGCGGCCAGGACCGAGCCTTCGACGCCCAGGGTCACGGCCGGCTCGGGCGTGATGCGGAACAGGGGCGAGTGGTGGCCGGGGGCGTCGTCCACCTGTGCGGGCGGGGTGCCGCCGACGCTGAAATAGACGCCCTTCACTCCGCTTTCGGGGGTGACGAAATAGGCGAAGTCCTCGGCGCCCATGCCGCCGCGCGGCTTGTCGATCAGCACGTCGTCGCCCAGGCCCGCCATCAGGGCGGCGCGCACGCGGGCGGCTGTCTCGGTGTCGTTGATGGTCGGCGGGGTGTTCTCCAGGGGCGAACGCACCACGGTCGGCAGCTTGTCGTCGGGCACGCCCAGGGCCAGGGCCGTGTTGCGGGCGATGCGGTCGATGCCGTCCAGCAGCTGGGCGCGCACCTCGGGGCTGTCGGCGCGGACGGTCAGCTGCAGGTCCACGCGGTCCGAGATGATGTTGTGCTTGATGCCGCCGCGAATGGCGCCGACCGTGACCACGGCGCCCTCCAGCGGATTGGTCTCGCGGCTGCGCAGGGACTGCAGCGCCACCACGATGTGCGAGGCGACCAGGATGGGATCGACCCCCATGTGCGGCGAGGCGCCGTGCGTGCCGACGCCGTGGACGGCGATGTCCACGCTGTCCGAACTGGACGAGGTGATGCCCAGCGGCGCCTCGATCTTGCCGGTCGGGGTGTCGGCCGAGACGTGGAAGGCGAGGGCGTAGTCCGGCTTGGGGAAGCGGGAGTAGAGGCCGTCCTCGACCATGGCGCGGGCGCCGAAGATGCGCTCCTCGGCCGGCTGGGCGATCAGGACGAGCGTGCCGGACCAGTTGGCCTTGCGCGCCTGCATCTGACGCGCCGTGCCGACCAGTGCGGTGATGTGCACATCGTGGCCGCAGGCGTGCATGACGGGCTTTTCCACCCCGTCGCTGTCGACCTGGCGGGCGGTGGAGGCGTTGGCGAGGCCCGACTTCTCCTCGACCGGCAGGCCGTCCATGTCGGCGCGGATCATGACCGTGGGGCCGGGGCCGTTGCGCAGGACGGCGACCACGCCCGTGCCGCCGACGCCGGTGGTGACGTCATAGCCGAGGGCGCGCAGCTCCTGCGCCATGCGGGCGGCGGTCTGGACTTCGAGGCCGGACAGTTCGGGGTTGCGGTGGAAGTGGTCGAACAGGCTGGCCAGGTTGGCGTCATAGTCCGCCTTGACCGCCGCCTTTAGCCCCGCGTCCTGGGCGATGGCGGGCGCGGAACCGGCCGCCAGAACGGCGGCCAGGATAGCGGTGAGCGTGGTCTTCTTCATGATGGCGTCCCCTCCGTTGTCAGGCGCGACCTTAGCCGCTGGTGGGAAGGGGGCAACCGGGGACGGGCGTTCACCTTCCCGCCGTCACCCTCGGGCCAAGCCCGAGGATGCGACTATAGGGTGATGGCGGAGCCTAGGCGGGGCCACGAAAAAGCCCCCGGCGATCGCTCGCCGGGGGCCTTTCTTCAGGTGGGAGCCTGATCTCAGTTGTAGCTCTGGATCGGGCGCACATCCATTTCGCCGTGGCGGACGGCGGCGATGCCTTGTGCGGCGGCCAGGGAGCCGGACGCCGTGGTGTAGTAGGGGATCTTCATCATCAGCGCCGTGCGGCGGATCGAGAAGCTGTCGGCCAGGGCCTGCTTGCCGTCCGTGGTGTTGAAGACCAGCTGGACCTCGCCGTTCTTCATGGCGTCGACAATGTTCGGACGGCCTTCCAGCACCTTCTTGACCAGACCGACCTCAAGGCCCTGTTCAGTCAGATATGTGTGGGTGCCGCCGGTGGCGATGACGGCGAAGCCTTGCGCCAGCAGGGTCTTCACCGCCTCGACGATGAAGGGCTTGTCGGCGTCGCGCACCGAGACGAAGGCCGTGCCCTCGGTCGGCAGGATGGTGCCGCCGCCGGTCTGGGACTTGGCGAAGGCGCGGGCGAAGGCCGGGGCCAGATCGGCCTCGCCCTCACGCTTCCAGTCGAGACCCATGACCTCGCCGGTCGAGCGCATTTCCGGGCCCAGGATGGTGTCGACCCCGGCGAAGCGGGCGAAGGGGAAGACGGCTTCCTTGACCGCGATGTGGTCCAGTTGCTTGTCGACCAGGCCGAAGGAGGACAGCGGAACCCCGGCCATGACCTTGGCGGCGATGGCGGCGACCGGCTGGCCGATGGTCTTGGCCACGAAGGGCGCCGTGCGGCTGGCGCGCGGGTTCACTTCCAGCACGAAGATGCGCGGGTTCTCGCTGTGCGGCTCCTCGATGGCGAACTGCACGTTCATCAGGCCGCGCACCTTCAGGGCCTTGGCCATGGCGGTGGTCTGACGCTTCAGCTCGGCCACGGTTTCCGGGCGCAGGGAGAAGGGCGGCATGGAGCAGGCGCTGTCGCCCGAGTGGACGCCAGCTTCCTCGATATGCTCCAGCACGCCCGCGACGAAGACGGTCTCGTCGTCGCACAGGGCGTCGACGTCCACCTCGGTGGCGCGGTTCAGATAGTGGTCGATCAGGACGGGGTCGTCGCCCGAGACGCGCATGGCCTCGCCGACGTAGCGGTCCAGACCCTCGCGATCGTGGACGATCATCATGCCGCGGCCGCCCAGAACGTAGGAGGGGCGCAGGACGATCGGATAGCCGACCTCCTCGGCCTTGATCGCGGCTTCCTCGGCCGAGCGGGCCAGGGCGTTGGGCGGCTGTTGCAGGCCGATGGCTTGCAGCATCTGCTGGAAGCGCTCGCGGTCCTCGGCCAGGTCGATGCTGTCGACGCTGGTGCCCAGGATCGGCACGCCGTCTTCCTGAAGCGCATGGGCCAGCTTCAGCGGGGTCTGGCCGCCGAACTGGACGACGACGCCCAGCAGCTCGCCCTTGGAGCGTTCGACGTCGATCAGCTCCAGCACGTCCTCGGCCGTCAGCGGTTCGAAATACAGGCGGTCGGAGGTGTCGTAGTCGGTCGAGACCGTCTCGGGGTTGCAGTTGACCATGATGCTCTCGACGCCGATGTCGTCGAAGGCGAAGGCCGCGTGGCAGCAGCAGTAGTCGAACTCAATGCCCTGACCGATGCGGTTCGGACCGCCGCCCAGGATGACGGCCTTCTTGCGGTCCGACACCTCGGCCTCGCAGGCCGGGATCTGACCGAGCGCGCCGGTCTCATAGGTCGAATACATATAGGCGGTGGCGGAGGCGAACTCGGCGGCGCAGGTGTCGATGCGCTTGAACACCGGGCGCACGGCCAGCGCGCGGCGGGCCTTGCGGACCTCGCCCTCGGTCTTGCCGGTCAGGGCGCCCAGACGGGCGTCGGAGAAGCCCTTGGCCTTTAGCTTGCGGAAGTCGGTCGCGTCCGTGGGCAGGCCCTGAACGCGGACGTGGCCCTCGGTGCGGATCAGGTCGGCGATCTGGCGCAGGAACCACGGCTCATAGGCGCAGGCGGCCTGAACTTCTTCCACCGTCAGGCCGTGGCGGAAGGCCTGGGCGATGACGCGGATGCGGTCCGGCGTCGGCAGGCCCAGGGCGCGGATGACGGCGGCCTTGATCGCGGCGTCGTCCTCGGCGCCGGCCACGCCGTCGATCTCGATGTCGTCGAAGCCGTTCAGGCCCGTCTCGAGCCCGCGCAGGGCCTTCTGCATGGATTCCTGGAAGGTGCGGCCGATGGCCATCACCTCGCCGACCGACTTCATCGCCGTGGTCAGCGACGGCTCTGAGCCCGGATATTTCTCGAAGGCGAAGCGCGGGATCTTGGTGACGACATAGTCGATGGCCGGCTCGAAGCTGGCCGGAGTGACCATGGTGATGTCGTTCTTCAGCTCGTCCAGCGTATAGCCGACGGCCAGCTTGGCGGCGATCTTGGCGATCGGGAATCCGGTGGCCTTGGACGCCAGCGCCGAGGAGCGCGACACGCGCGGGTTCATCTCGATGACGACCAGACGGCCGTCCTTGGGGTTGACCGCGAACTGGACGTTCGAGCCGCCCGTCTCGACCCCGATCTCGCGCAGCACGGCGATCGAGGCCGCGCGCATCATCTGGTATTCCTTGTCCGTCAGCGTCATGGCCGGGGCGACGGTGATGCTGTCGCCGGTGTGGACGCCCATCGGGTCGATGTTTTCGATCGAGCAGATGATGATGCAGTTGTCCGCATGATCGCGGACGACCTCCATCTCATATTCCTTCCAGCCCAGCACCGACTCCTCGATCAGCACTTCGGTGGTCGGCGACAGGTCGAGGCCGCGCTCCACGATCTCGTGGAATTCCTCGACGTTGTAGGCGATGCCGCCGCCGGTGCCGGCCAGGGTGAACGACGGGCGGATGATGGCGGGCAGGCCCACGAAGGCCAGGGCGTCGTCGGCTTCTTCAATGTGGTGGATGGCGCGCGAGCGGGGCGATTCCAGACCCAGCTTGTCCATCGCGTCGCGGAACTTCTGACGGTCCTCGGCCTTGTCGATGACCTCGGCCTTGGCGCCGATCATCTCGACGCCATGACGGGCCAGGGCGCCCGAGGCGTTCAGGGCCAGGGCCGTGTTCAGCGCCGTCTGGCCGCCCATGGTGGGCAGCAAGGCGTCCGGCTTCTCCTTGGCGATGATCTTCTCGACCATCTCGGGCGTGATCGGCTCGATATAGGTGGCGTCGGCCACCTCCGGGTCGGTCATGATGGTGGCGGGGTTCGAGTTGACCAGGATGACCCGGTAGCCCTCGGCCTTCAGCGCCTTGCAGGCCTGAACGCCGGAATAGTCGAACTCACACGCCTGGCCGATGACGATCGGCCCTGCGCCGATGATCAGGATGGACTGGATGTCTGTGCGCTTGGGCATCGGCGTCTACTCAGTTCGTCACGACCGCGCACTCCCAGCCGTCGTAGTCGAGCTGGAAGGCCGCGGCCCAGGTTTGCATCATGGCCGACACAGGCGAAAACGACGCCTCGTCGACCGGCATGGTGGTCTCCAGGACGGTCATGTCGCCCTGGCCCCGCGTCAGGAAGCCCGCACGGCGGGCCACCTCGCACAGGTCGCCGTGCGCCTCTTCCTCGCCGTAGAAGTAGAATAGCGTATGGCGCGGAGTGATCCCGCTGTCGCCCTGCTCTGCGAGCGCGGCGCGCACCATGGCGTCCTTTTCTTCGTGGCTGGTCAGGGCGGCGGTCTCCACGCGCGCAGACGGACGGGCGCGAGCGTGCTCGCGGCCGATCCGTTCAGGTTGTCGGTTAAGCGGCCCGTTTAGAGAGGGAGGGGCCGGGGGGCAAGGGCCTAGATATGCGAGCGTTTCGCATCTTCTGTGGCGAGTTTGTCACGCAGGCGATCGAAGGTGACGTTTGTGTCGCGTTCATGGCTTTTTTATGCGTGATGTTTGCCAAAAAACGCTGTTTGCATGTTCGAATTGCGGCGTTCTCGGCAGCTGGAGGGTTTGCGGGGGGCGCGGCGTCGATAGTTTAGGAAGGGGCTGTAATGGCCGTCAAAATGCGTTTGCGTGAAACTTCATCGCTGGCGGGAGGCGTCCTCGCCGCCATGTTGGTCACGGTTCCGGCCGTTGCCCAGACGACGCCGGAGCCCGCGGCAAGCGAAGAGCAAGCCACTCAGGTTGAGCATATCGTCGTTACCGGATCGCGCATTCCTCGCAACGAGTTCACGAGCGCGTCGCCAGTACAAGTTTTGACCAGCGAGCGCGCGCAGGCGCGCGGCCTGAGCGATACAGCTCAGATGCTGCAGTCGTCGACGGTCGCCGCAGGGGCGCCGCAGGTGAACTCGACCATTTCCAGCGCCTTCGTCACGGACGGCGGGCCGGGCGCGGCGACGATCTCGTTGCGCGGCTTGGGCGCGAATCGCACCTTGGTGTTGTTGAACGGCCGTCGCGCCGGTCCGGCTGGTACGCGAGGCAGCGTGTCCGCCTTCGACTTGAACGTCATTCCGCAGTCGGCCATCAACCGCATTGACGTCCTGAAGGACGGCGCTTCCTCGATTTATGGCTCGGACGCAGTCGCCGGCGTGGTCAATCTGATCACTGAGCGGGGCCGCGACGGCGGCCAGATGAGCGTGTTCGCCACGGCGCCCATCGATGGCGGCGGCGAGCAGTACAACATCTCGGGCTCATTCGGTAAGCGCTTCGATCGCGGTCACATCAGCATCTCGGGCGACTACTATCGCCAGGAGGCGTTGCGCGCGGGGGACCGCGACTATCTGATTTGTAAGAACCAGTTCGTCTTCGAGCCCGGCACCAAGAATCGGGCGGACCGTATCGACCCACGCACCGGGCAACCGACCTGCAACGACACCCTGTGGGGCCAAGTTTACGTCTATGGTCCGGGCTTCGTCGGCCGCGCCGGCCGCTTCCAATACGACTATGACGGCGATCTGGGCCAACATATTCCTGTGCGTCCGACCAATCCCGCCGTCAGCGCCCAGTATCCTGGCGCGCCCTCGGGCTTCTACCTGGTGAACTACGACCCAGCCTCGCGCGGCGTCGTCAATGCCAGCCATCCCTTCGCTCGCGAAGAATCGATCATCCCAGAAGTCGAGCGCTACACGGCGTTCATCGACGGCGCCTATGAAGTCGGCGGCGTGGAACTCTACGGTGAATTCCTGCTGAACCGCCGTGAAAGCCGGACGGACAGCTATCGCCAGTTCTGGAACTATACCTATACCTCGACGGGAATGGGGGGGGGCGGCGACCCGGTCAACGGCTTCACCGGCGACTACTATCTGAGCCCGACTCCCGTCACGGACCACTTCGACCAGTCGCAGCGCGTGGATTATATTCGCGGCGTTGCGGGCGTCCGTGGCGATCTGCGGTTGTTCTCCAACAACTGGAAGTGGGATGTCTTCGCGCAGTACAGCCGCTCTGACGGTGAATACACCTCGGATGTGATCCTGAAGGACGCGCTCGAGTCGACCAACTTCAAGACGGAAAGCTGCGTCGGCCAGACGCTGGCGGTCAGCGGTCGCAAGTGCATCGACATGAACTTCGCGGACCCGCGCGTCCTGCGGGGCGACCTTACGGCGGAAGAACGCGCCTTCCTGCTGGATCGTGAGACCGGCACGACGGTCTATGAACAGGTCTATGCTGAGGGCTCTATCGGCGGCACGCTGATGGATCTGCCCGCCGGGCCGCTCGGCCTCGCTCTCGGCTTCCATATTCGTCGCGATGAGATCAATGACACGCCGGGCGAAATCACGCTGGCGAGCAACAGCTGGGGCCTGACCGGTGCAGGCGTCACCAAGGGGACGGAGGATACCCGCGAGGTCTACGCCGAACTGGGCGTGCCGCTGCTGAAGGACGCCCCGTTCGTTCAGGAGCTCGATCTGTCGCTGTCGGGTCGCTACACCGATACGAAGACGTCGGGCGACGCCTCGACTTATAAGATCGGCCTGAATTGGTCGGTGAACGATGCCGTCCGCTTCCGTGCGACGCATGGCACATCCTTCCGTGCCCCGGCGCTGTTCGAGCTCTACCTCGCCGACCAGACCAGCTACCTGGGCCAACGAAACATCGACCCCTGCCTGAATCTAGATCAACGTCTGGCAGACGGTTCGGTCACGCAAAAGCTCTACAACAACTGCACGAGCACGGCCGGACCTGGCGGCGGCGTGGCCGGTGACTATACGGGCGGCAATTCCTCTTCGGAGATCGTGACGGGCGGCGGTCTAGGCGTCCTGACGCCGGAAACCTCCAAGGCCACGGTTCTGGGCGTGGTCATCACGCCGCCGAACAGCGGTCTGAGCCTGGCTGTCGATTACTTCGACATCGAGATCGAAGATCAGGTGGATTCTCTGGGCGCCGGCGGCATTCTGCGGGCCTGCTATCTGTCGGACAACTTCCCGACCGACCCGATCTGCAACCAGTTCGATCGTGATCCGAATCTGGGCATCACGCAGGTGCGCGACAGCTTCATCAACGTCGCCAAGCAGAACAATCGTGGCTTGGACTTCACCGTCCGCTACGTCCAGGATACGCGCTGGGGCGAACTGACGATCGACAGCCAGACGACGTGGACGCTTGAGAACCAAACCGCGATGTTTGCGGACAATATCGAGAATCCGCTGGGTGAGGTCGGCTATCCTGAGTTGGTCGGCAACATCAACCTGTCGTTCCAACGCGGGCCTTGGACGGCCTTCTGGGGCTTCGACTGGATCGGCAAGCAGGACAGCTTCGGCGAGTTCCTGGCAGGCAATGGTTCGCCGAACCTGACCATTGACGGCCGTACGGTTGCGGTGAAGGCGCATGCTGAGTTCACCGGCTTCCACAGCGCTTCGCTCGGCTATGATTTCGACAACTGGAAGCTCATTGGCGGCGTCGCGAACCTGTTCGATGAAAAGCCGCCGGCGGCTTCGACCGCGATCGGCGAGTACTCGACAGTCGGCAACTCGGTTCTGGCTTCGCAGTATAACGAGGCCTACTACGGACGCCGCGTCTTTGTCCGGATCAGCAAGTCCTTCTGATCTGACGGAAATTTAAGGACTTAAAACATGCGGGGCGGCGAGGTTATACCTTGCCGCCCTATTTTTATCTGGATTAGGAACGTGTGCGCGTATGGCGGGCGTTTGACCTGGCCGCTGCGGGGGAAAAGATGGCGATTATCACAGGGATTGCAGACACGTTGAATCAGGACGTGGCGCGTTTCGATCAGGTTTCTCTTAAACAGCCGGTCATGCTCAACAGCGTGCCCAAAGGCGGAACGCATCTGCTCAGAAACATCATCCGGATGTTTGTGCCTGTTGAGCAGCATTATGACGCCGATTTCATTCAAATTCCGAACATGCATCTGCATCTGGAGGCGTTCAATCCGCACCGGCCTAAGCTGTGCGCCGCCCATCTGCTTTTTAGCGACCAGGCGGCCGCGAATGTGCGAACCGCGCGTCACATTCTGCTTGTCCGCGACCCCTATGACTGGGTTCTGGCTCGGGCGCGTTTCTTTGTCTCGGACGCCTTTCACCAGGACAATCTCGAGCATTTGAAGTCCGGCGTCTTCAATCCGACCATGCTGCTGAATTTTATGATCTTCGGCTTGCATGGAAAGACGCCGGCCCTGGCGGACGTCTACACGCACAATGCCGCCGCCTGGTTGGGAACCGGGGTGTATCTGGTACGCTACGAGGACATACTCGGCGCCCTTTCGGACCTAGAATCGGAGGCCGCCGAGGCGTATTTCGGCGCCTTGCTTGATGCGTGCGGCATTGATCGGCCAGGCGACTGGCGTGAGCGCGTGCGTATCGGCTCCGATCGTAGGCAAAGTAGGACGGCGCGCGAAAACCTGAAGCTGCCGGACGGCATGGCCTTTCCTAAGTCGCTGCCTGAACAGCAAAAAGAGCTGGTCGATTTTCACGCGCCGGGTCTGCGCCGTCTTCTGGGGTACGTCTGAGCTGAAACCGCTACTCCTGGTCGATCGCGGCGATCCAGTCGGGCAGTTCGGCGATGCGGCTGAGGCTGACGTAGCGGGCGTTGCCCTCCGGCGCGTCGGCCAGTTCGTGGGCCCAGGTGATGTGGTAGGGGATGTGCGCCGCCCAGGCACCGGCCTCGATGGCGGGCAGGACGTCGGACTTCATGGAGTTGCCGGCCATCACCGCCTCGGCCGCGCCTGAGCCGTGGCGGGCGAAGACGCGGTCATAGGTCGAGCGGTCCTTCTCCGACACGATCTCGACGGCGGCGAACAGCTCGCCCAGGCCCGAGGCCGCCAGCTTGCGCTCCTGGTCCATCAGGTCGCCCTTGGTCACGAGCACCAGGCGGTAGTTCTCTGCCAGTTCGGCTAGGGTTTCGTCGACGCCGGGTAGGGTCTCGACCGGGTGGACCAGCATCTCGCGGCCGGCGGCCAGGATTTCGCGCACGATGTGGGGCGGGGCCGAGCCGTCGCACAGCTCCATCGCCGTCTCCAGCATCGACAGGGTGAAGCCCTTCACGCCGTAGCCATAGAGCCGCAGGTTGCGCCGCTCGACCTGGGCCAGGCGGTCCATCATCACCGGCTCTTCGGCGTGGTCGGCCAGCAGTTCGGCGAACCGCTTCTGGCTCAGGCGGAAGATGGTCTCATTGTGCCAGAGGGTGTCGTCGGCATCGAGGCCGACCGTGGTGACGGGCATGGGGGAGGCTCCAGAACTTCTGGCCGGGGCATTAGCATGGTTCCTATCCCCGCTCATCCTGAAGGGAAGGCGGGGAAATCTTGAGGGCGACGGCTGCGACATTTCGGTCTATGCGGCGAGCATGAGCCAAGTCGACATCCTGCCTGAACCCTCGCACCGTATCGGCTGGGGCCTGGCCGCCCTTGTGGTGGCGGGGAATATGATCGGATCGGGCGTCTACCTGTTGCCCGCCACCCTGGCGCCGACCGGCAGCTCGAGCATCATCGGCTGGATCGTCTGCGGCATCGGAGCCGTGACCCTGGCGCTGGTGTTCGGCGGTCTGGGGCGGATGCAGCCGGAGGCCGATGGCCTGTCGGACTTCGCCCGGCGCGGTCTGGGGCGGTTTCTGGGCTATCAGACGGGGCTGGCCTATTGGGCGGCCTGCCTGACCGGCAATGTCGCCGTGGCGGTGGCGGGGACCGGCTATCTGGCCTTCTTCTTTCCGGCGCTGAAGGAGCCGATGTGGGGCGCGCTCAGCAATCTGGCGCTGATCTGGCTGACGACCGCGGCCTATGCGGCGGGGTCGAAGACGGCGGCGCGGTTCGGGGCGATCACCCTGGTGCTGGGGCTGATTCCGATCGGTCTGGCCATCATCGCCGGCGTCATCGCCTTCAGCGGCGACACCTTCGTCGCCTCCTGGAGCCCGGCGGGCGAACCGCTGATGAAGACGGTTCCGGCCTCGCTGGCCGTGATCTTCTGGGCCTTCCTGGGCGTCGAGAGCGCGGCGGCCCTGTCCAGTCAGGTGAAGAATCCGGCGACCGACGTGGGCCGCGCCTCGCTGGGCGGGGTTTTGCTGGCCTTCGTCGTCTATGTGGCGGCCAGCGTGGCCGTGTTCGGCGTCATCCCGGCCGATGTCCTGGCCCATTCGACCAGCCCGTACGCCGATCTGGTGGCGCGGGTCATGGGGGCCTCGGTGGCCGGGCTGGTGGCGGCCTGCGCCGTCATCAAGGCGACCGGCACCATTGCGGGTTGGACCATGATGGGCGGCGAGACAGCGCGCGCCTCGGCCGAGGCCGGGTGGCTGCCGCGCTGGTTCGGCGGGGCGCAGAAGGGCAGGACGCCCCTGTCCAACCCCCTGATCAATGGCGTCATCATGAGCGCCATGGTGATCGCCAGCGCCCAGCCGACCCTGGGCCAGCAGTTCGGCGTGCTGATCGGCGTGACCTCGGTGCTGACGCTGTGCCTCTACGCCCTGTGTTCGGTGACGCTGTGGAAGCTGACGACCAAGCCGGGCTGGCGTCTGCTGGCCGTCGGCGGGGCGGTGTTCTCGGCCTTTGCGGTCGCGGCGGCGGCGGGCGGCTACATCTGGCCTAGCGTCGGCTTCTTCGCCGTGACCAGTCTGGCCTGGCTGTGGGTTCGCAAGCGACAGGGACGCTTCCAGGCGGCATAATCAGAGGCCGTGTTGACACGGCCTCTTCATCTCTTTAGCGACGCCGCCGTTTGTCCGCCCGTATTCACTGCTAGGAGCCCTGCGCCATGACGACTCAAATCCTGTCCGGCGCCACCGGCGTCCTCGTGCTCGCAGATGGAACGGTCCTGTCGGGGATCGGCGTCGGCGCGACCGGCTCGGCCCTCGGCGAAGTGGTCTTCAACACCTCGATGACGGGCTATCAGGAAATCCTGACCGACCCGTCGTACATGAGCCAGATCCTGGCCTTCACCTTCCCGCACATCGGCAACGTCGGCGTGAACCTGGAAGACGTCGAACAGATCGGCGAGGCGCCCGAGCGCGCGGCGCGCGGCGTCATCCTGCGCGACGTGCCGACCGATCCGGCCAACTGGCGCGCCTCGGGCGGGCTGGACACCTGGATGAAGTCGCGCGGCGTCATCGGCCTGGCGGGCGTCGACACCCGCGCCCTGACCCAGCTGATCCGCGAGAAGGGCGCCCCGCACGCCGTCATCGCCCATGATCCCGACGGCCAGTTCGACCTGGAGGCCCTGACGGCCCAGGCGCGCGACTGGAAGGGCCTGGTCGGCCTGGACCTGGCCAAGGACGCTTCGACCACCCAGGCCTTCGAATGGACCGAGGGCGCCTGGGAATGGCCGACCGGCTACGCCCAGCCCGAGGCCGGCGACAAGTCGGTGGTGGTCGTCGACTACGGCGTGAAGCGCAATATCCTGCGCGCCCTGGCCTCGACCGGGGTGAAGATCACCGTGGTCCCCGCCTCGACCACGGCCGAGGACATCCTGGCCCGCAACCCCGACGGCGTGGTTCTGTCGAACGGTCCGGGCGATCCGGCCGCGACCGGCGAATACGCCGTGCCCGAGATCAAGAAGCTGCTGGACAGCGGCAAGCCGCTGATGGGCATCTGCCTGGGCCACCAGATGCTGGCCATCGCGCTGGGCGCCAAGACGCTGAAGATGGAACAGGGCCACCACGGCGCCAACCACCCGGTCAAGGATCTGACCACGGGCAAGGTCGAGATCGTGTCGATGAACCACGAGTTCTCGGTCGACCGCGACAGTCTGCCCGAGGCCGTGGTTGAAACCCATGTGTCGCTTTTCGATGGTACGAATTGCGGGATTGCGCTGAAGGATAAACCCGTGTTCAGCGTGCAGCATCACCCGGAGGCCTCGTCGGGTCCGACCGACAGCCTCTATCTGTTCAAGCGTTTCGTGGATTCCATGAGGGCGTAAATGGGGGCTCCCGCAGCGAAGTCCGCTTATCTCGGTTGGGTTTCTGCTGCGATCGCAGGGGAGAGGGGGGCCTCTCTCGCTGTTGCGGCGGCCGAGCATGATCTGATCCTGGGCTACGCCACAGGGTATGAGGCCGCCGACGTGGCGGTCTTCGTGCGCTCATTGCGCGCGGTCTACGCCGGCCCGGTGGTGCTGGTGACGGATCAGGAGCCTGAGCTGCTGGCCTTCCTGGCCGAGCATAACGTGGAGTCCGTGCCGCCTGCGTGCCTGTGCAACAGCGCCTGGCGGCCGCATCCGGTGATGCAGCGGTTCGCCGCCTTCGACATGCTGATGAGCGAACGGCCCTGGGCGCGCAGCGTGCTGCTGACCGATGTGCGCGACGTGGTCTTCCAGGCGCCGCCGTTTGATCCGCCGCCCGCCAGGCCGGAATTCTTCGTCGAGTACGACGGGGGCCTGAAGGGGCACGCCTTCAACATGAAATATCTGCGCGGCGTCGGCGGCGAGGACGTGGCGCGCGCCCTGGCGGACAAGCCGTGCGTCTGCGTCGGCACCGTCATGGGACCGCGCGAGTGCATGATCCGCTTCTGCCGCACCCTGTTGATGCTGGCGGCCATTCCCCGATCCGAGATCGGCGGCGCCTTCGGGGCCGATCAGGCGGCCTGCAACATCGCCCTGCATCTGGGCCTGGTCGAGGGCGAGGCGGCGGCCAACTACGGCCGGATCGCTACGATCGGCCTGACGTCGAGCGAGACCCTGTCGCTGGCGGACGGCCGGATCGTGAACCCGGACGGCGGGACGAGCGCGATCGTGCACCAGTACGACCGCCATCCTGCCTTGATGGCCGCCATGCACGAACGCTGGGGCCAGGGCTATGAGGTGCGCGAACGGCGCCGGGGCAAGAGCCTGTCCGAGCGCGGCCGCAAGCTGAAGGAATCCCTGGCGCGGCGCCTGCCCGAACTGCGTTGAGCTTCTAGGGCAGGGACGCAGGTTCGGCGCGACGCAAGGCGGCCGCCTTGCCGATGGCGATGACGGCGGCGTGCAGCCAGTAGTCGGCGTCCTCGCTGCGATCCTCCTGCCGACGTAGCCAGCCGCGTTGACGCCGCAGGGCGGCGTTGGCCAGCAGGCGGGCGTGCAGGGCGCGAGGCTTGAGCAGGGGAACAGCGGGAGAGCCGGGGACGGCGACGGCGTCGGGGCCTTGGGGCTCCACCGCCGGGCGGGCGATGGCGATGAACATGAGAATACCCATCTGGCAACGGCGTCGTTCGCGGTCTGCGGCGGCGCCGTCTGGAACAGCCCCTGCTTCTCAGGGGCGCAGGAAGAATCCACAGGCTCTGTGGACAGTTCCGCTGTTATACGAAAAATATTGTTCGTAATCAGATGGTTGTGGCCGCATTGCGGACAATATGGTTAACCAATTCCTAACCGACGGGCGGGGCGATGACGACCGTCGGCGGCGTTTGTTCCCTGTCGCGGCGGCGGGATTGACGTGGTTCCGACGGATCAACGCGCCGCTCGAAAGCGCGACCGGCCTGGGCCTCGTTCTCGCCCGCCTGGAACAGGGCGGTCATGTGGGCCTGGGTGAAGTCCAGGGTGTTGGCCTCGACGTGGTCGGGGATGGCCGCCACCGACAGGGTCAGGTCATAGCGGCGGGCGAACTGGGTGATGGCGGTCAGGTCGGAGCGCTGCAGGGCCTTCATCATGGTGTCGAAGCTGCGGGCGGCGATGCTGATGGCCGAGATGCGCGAGACCTCGAAACGCGGATCCCACTTGCCGTTGACCACGACCCAGATGCGGGCGTCGCCCAGGGGGCGGGCGTCGGGCGCCTCCAGCAGCAGGGCCTGGGGCACGACCAGGAAGCTGGACACCGTGCCGCCGTCGACGTGCAGTTCCTGAATGCGGCGCCCCTGATGCTCGACGTCCAGCAGGACGGGCGGGAAGGCGCCGGGAATGCTGGCTGAGGCGATCAGCACATTGACGAACAGCAGGCGAGAGGCGTCGTCGTTGCGCTGGGCGATGGCGCCCATGTCCCAGACGACCTGGGTCTGGGTGTCCAGGCTGGTGGTCGAGACATAGAGGCGGCGGCCCTTGCGGTGCTCCTCGGCGATGGCCGCCAGCAGCTCGGGCGAGATGTTGTTCAGCACCAGATTGGTCAGGGGCTCGGGCTTGAACACGCCGGGCAGCATCAGGGCCAGCACGCCGCGCGACTTCAGCAGGTCGTCGGTCTGGCCGCTGGTATAGGCGTGCTCCAGCGCCGGGTCGAAGCGCGGGCCTGCGAAGACGAAGGGGGCGATCAGGGCGCCGGTCGAGACCCCCGTCACCACCTCGAACTGGGGCCGGTTTCCGGCCTGGCTCCAGCCGACCATGACGCCCGCGCCATAGGCGCCGTTGGCCCCGCCGCCGGATAGGGCCAGGATGTCGAAGGTTCCATCGCGGGTGGCGTTCTGGGTGTTGACCGTCTCGCGCACGAAGCGGTCGCGGGCCTCGGGGGTCAGGAAGTCGTAGCGCCAGGGCGGGCTGGCGGCGGCCAGATCGGCGGCGTCGAAGGCCGGGCGCGGAATGGTCTGGCAGGCGCCGAGCGTCAGGAAGACGGCGGGCAGCAGCAATAGAACAAGCAGACGAAATCGGCGCATGATCGCAAGGGCTCCGGCAGGGCTGGAACGACTTAAAGCCCAGTCGTGCGACAGAAGGAAGTCAGGCGGTTGTCCACGGACTTATCCCCAGGCGGCGTTTTGGTCGGGGGCCGTCGTCGCGGCGAGCGGGCGAGGGCTGGCCTTTGCCCGCCATCGGACGGCATAGGTCAGGCGTGCGATTTGACGAACGGTTCATCGAGGAGCTGAAGGCCCGCCTTCGGCCGTCCGACATCATCGGGCGGACGGTGAAGCTCAAGCGTCAGGGACGCGAGTTCGTCGGCCTCAGCCCCTTCTCGAAGGAGAAGTCGCCGAGCTTCTTCGTCAATGACGACAAGGGTTTCTTCCACGATTTCAGCTCGGGCAAGCACGGCGACGTCATCAGCTTCCTGCAGGAGACGGAGCGGCTCAGCTTCGTCGAGGCGGTCAGCCGTCTGGCGGGCGAGGCGGGCATGCAGCTGCCTGCCGAAGACCCTCAGGCCGCCGAGCGCGAGCAGAAGCGTCAGGGGCTGGCTGACTGGATGGACCTGTCTCAGAAGTGGTTCGCCGCCAATCTGCGCCGCAGCGTCGGCAAGGCGGCGCGCGAATATCTCGAAAAGCGCGGCCTGCCCGAGGATCAGTGGGAGCGTTTCGGCCTGGGCTATGCGCCCAACGACCGCGAGGGGCTGAAGCAGGCGCTGGTCCAGCGCGGGGCGCGGCCGGGCGATCTGGTCGAGGCGGGGATGCTGATCGCGCCGGAAGGGGGCGGCCAGCCCTATGACCGCTTCCGCGACCGGCTGATGTTCCCGATCCTGGACGCGCGCGGGCGCATCGTCAGCTTCGGCGGCCGGGCGATGAACCCGGACGACCGGGCGAAGTATCTGAACGGGCCGGAGACTTCGCTGTTTCACAAGGGGGCGACGCTTTACGGCCTGCCGGAGGCGCGGCGGATCATGGGCGCCGAGAGCCGGGGCGAGCAGGGCATCATCGTCGTCGAAGGCTATATGGACGTCATCGCCTGCCACCGGGCGGGACTGCCTGCGGTCGCGCCGATGGGTACGGCCCTGACCGAAGAGCAGATGGAGCGTCTGTGGCGCGTCTCGTCCGAGCCGGTGCTGAGTTTCGACGGCGACGCGGCGGGCCTGCGCGCCGCCTATCGATCGATCGAGCGGGCGCTGCCGCTGTTGAAGCCGGGCAAGTCGTTCCGCTTCGCCCTGCTGGAGGGCGGGCAGGANNCCGGACGACATCCTGCGCGATCGCGGGGCGCCCGCCCTGCGTCAGGCGATGGCGACGACCCGGCCCTTCGCCGAGGTGCTGTTCCGCCGTGAGGTCGAGGCCGAACCGCTGGACACGCCCGAACGCAAGGCGGGGCTGAAGGGGCGTCTGCGTCAGGCGGCCAACGCCGTGCAGGACAAGGATCTGGCCGAGCAATACAGGCGCGACCTGTTCGACCGCTTCGACGCCCTGTTTCCGCGCCAGCAACAGCAGCGGCCGCCGCAGTCGGGCGGGCGGCCGGGGCCGGGCGGGCGCTGGCGCGGTCCGCCGCCCTGACAGGGGCAGACGGTGGAGGGGGCGCAGGCCCCGCAGGCGCTGTGCCGGTCAGTCGAGCCGATCGCCGTCGCCCTTGCCCACGGCCTCATCGACGACCCGGAGGGGCTGGACGATCATATGGATGCGGGGGAGCGCTACGGCTTCGGCCGTCCGGGCCTGGATGGGCTCGCCAAGGGACGTTCTCGAGTGCGTTTCTCCGGTAGGATCGGTGGGCCC
>DJDA01000103.1 GCA_002430835.1 Brevundimonas sp. UBA5936 | reverse complement strand
CGCGCGCCGCGTGGCGCCAGCCGCCGTCCGCAGCGTCTCGCGCCGGGTGCGGGGCGACGCCGCCCTGCGCGCCGAGGCCGAGGCCTATGTCCGCGCCTTCGCCCATGGGCTGAAGCTTCAGGCGGAACGCGGCGACGCCGAGGATGTGCAGATGCGGCTGGCGACCGACGAGGGCCGCGCCTTCATGCTGCTGGACGCCGCCGTAGGCGACCTGAGCTGACCGTCTCGCCTTTCCATCACGTCATCGCGGCGCCGGTCAGGCTTGACCTGGCGCCGCATTTCAAAGCACCGTTCATGCTGCGGCGCGCCACGACGGCGCTAGAGGGGGTCTATTTCCTTTGATGGGTCTGGATTCCAACGGTCGCCCTGATCGGCGCCCCGTCATCTCCATCTGCGCCTGGTCGCCGTCCTATCGGGCATGGGATCCCGTCGAGGATCTGTCTGGCGAACCCTGGAACCCGCCCGGCGCGCGCACCCTGGCCACGCCCGGCGACGCCTCGGCCGAAGCCCTGGCTGAAACCCTGACGGGTCTGTTGTCCCGAGGCGAGTGTTCGGCCTTGTTGCTGGTCGGTCGCACGATTCACGCCGGTCCGATCCGGGTTCAGATGCGCGCCGAAAACCGCCGTCTGGGCGAGCCGGGACGGCTAGACAGCACCGCCCCCAGCATCGCGCGCGTGACAGCGCCGGTCGCTGACATCCTGCGTGAGTTAACGGAAGCCGGGATTTCGGCCATCGCCGACTCTGACGCCGAAGAGGATGCGGGAAGCTATATCCTGTATCGCATTCTGGCGGATCTGCCCGACAGCTTGGAATCTCCGTCCATCGGCCTGCTACGGATTCCCGACGGCGAGAGCGAAAACACGGTCCGGACGGCGGTCAAGACGGCCGCTTCGGCGATGGCGCGTCGACTGGCGCCCCTGCCCCGTTCAAACGTGGCCTGACGCCGCGTCCTTCGATCGCACCCACAGGCCGACCAGCCCCCCGGTCAACGCCAGCGCCGCCATGGCCAGATAGGCCTTCAAACCGACCGCGTCGTACAGCGGCCCGCTGGCCAGGGTCGCCAGACCGATCAACACCCCGGCCGACAGGGCCGAACTCAAGGTCTGGGCGGCGGTGTGGCTGTCCGGCGGACACAGGCGCTCAACGATCTGCACCCCCGCCAGATAGGTGGCGGCGAACGTCAGGGCGTGCAGCATCTGCAACGGGATCAGCATCCACAGCGGCGGGGCGAAGGCCATCAGGCTCCAGCGCAGGACCGCCGCCCCCGCACCGATGAACAGCATGGTCCACGGGCCGACGCCGATGCGGCGACGCCACGGCTCGATCCACCACATGAAGCCGATCTCGACCACGACGGAAAAGGCCCACAACATCCCCGTCACGCTCTCGGCCAAGCCCTGCGCGCGCCAGCTGATGGCCGAGAAGCCGTAGTAGAAGGCGTGCGTCGCCTGCACCGCGCCGATCGAGAAGATCGCCGCCATGAAGACCGGGCGACGCAACAGCCGCCCCAACCCCTGAAATCGCTCCAGCTTCGACACGGGGCCGCCTTCAGACACAGGCTCGGCCGGTAGGACGCGCCAGGCCGTGACCGCGATCAGCAGGGAGGCGGCGACCACCCAGAAAATGACGGCGTCCGAAGACACGCGCGTCAGCAGCGCCCCCATGACCAGATTGGCGACGACGAAGGCCGCCGAGCCGCAGCCGCGCGGCAGCGAGAAGGCGAATCCCTCACGCCCGGCCACGCGCAGGGTCATCACGTCGCTGAGCGGAATCAGGGCCGCCGCCGCCGTCGCGCCCAACAGCCAGAACAGCGCCCAGAGGAAAAAGCCCTCGACCAGACCCGCCCCGCCGTAACCGACCGCCATGACCAGGCCCAGAAAGGCGATGGGCGTTCGCCGCAACACGAAACCGTCGGCCCAGACCGCCAGCAGCGGCCCCGTCACCGCCCGCGCCAGCATGGGGATGGCCAGCAGGGCGCCGATCTGGGCGCCGCTCAGCCCCTGGTCGCGGAACCACAGGCCGGCGAACGGCAGGGTCACGCCGCTGGCGCTGAACAGCAGGACATATTGCAGCGCCATGCGCGATGCGGCTTTCATCGGCGCGCGATAGCAGACTTCAGGGTTTTTGTGGTCTAGACATTAGACATGAGCCCTGACCGCAAACTGCTCGCTTTCGCCGGTTTCAACGGCGCCATGGCCGTCGCTCTGGGCGCCTTCGCCGCTCACGGCGCCGGCCCCGCCGTCAAGACCCTGCTGACCACGGGCGGCCACTACCAGATGGTGCACGCCGCCCTGGCCGCCGCCCTGGCGCTGTTCGGTACGAGCCGACTGCTGAGTCTGGCCGGATGGCTGGCCAGCACGGGCGGACTGATCTTCTGCCTGGCCCTGGCCACGATCGGGCTGTTGAGCCTGCCGGTCATGGGCGCGGTGGCGCCGGTCGGCGGCGCGCTGATGATCGCCGGATGGGCCCTGCTGATCTTCGCCGCCTTCCAGTCCAATCCCCCCAAGGCCTGATCGCTTCAGACCTGACCGATCCTTTTCTCAGAAGGGCATCTCTCGTGACCAATACTGTGCGCCGCGACCTCTACCCGGAAATCGAAGCCTACGCCTCGGGCTGGATGCAGACCGACAGCGTCCATGAGATCTATTACGAGGAAAGCGGCAATCCGCACGGCGTGCCGGTCATCGTCCTGCACGGCGGCCCCGGCGGGGCGGTCAATCCGGGGATGCGGCGCTATTTCGACCCGGCCAAGTACCGCATCGTCATGTTCGACCAGCGCGGCTGCGGCCTGTCGCGGCCGAACGCCTCGCTTGAGAACAACACCACCTGGGATCTGGTCGCCGACATCGAGCGCCTGCGCGAAATGCTGGGCATCGACAAATGGGTGGTGTTCGGGGGGTCGTGGGGTTCGACCCTGTCGATGACCTACGCCATCAAGCACCCGGAACGGTGCCTGGCCCTGCTGCTGCGCGGCGTCTTCCTGCTGACGAAGAAGGAGTTGCACTGGTTCTATCAGGACGGCGCCTCGATGATCTTCCCCGACGCCTGGGAGCGTTTCCTGGAGCCCATCCCCGAGGCCGAGCGCGGCGACCTGATGGCCGCCTATTACAAGCGCCTGACCGGCGACGACGTGGAGGAACGCAACCGCTGCGCCGTGGCCTGGGCGACCTGGGAGGGCGAGACCGTCAGCATCCAGGGCCCGTCAGGCAAGCCGGACAAGTTCGCCGATCCCGACTTCGCCGTGGCCTTCGCCCGCATCGAGAACTGGTACTTCACCAACGGCGGCTTCTTCGACAGCGAGCACTGGATTCTCGAGAACATCGAGACCATCCGCCATATCCCCTGCTGGATCGCGCAAGGGCGCTTCGACGTGGTGACGCCGATCTCGGGCGCCTGGTCCCTGCACCGCGCCTGGCCCGAGGCCAAGCTGGACATCATCGGCGACGCCGGCCACGCCTCCAGCGAGCCCGGCATCATCGACAGCCTGATCCGCGCCACCGACTGGGCGGCGACGCTCTAGGCGTCACAGGGCGTTCAGTGATTATTTCGGATTGGTCTTCTCGACCATCTCGCTGAGCTGGAAGCCGATGCGGCGCGCCTCGCGCTCCTCCGGCTTCTTCATGGCGCTGAGCACCACATTGATCTGGCTGTAGTGCTGGATCAGGCGCACCGGCTTGCCGTCGGCGTTGCGGCCGAAGAACATGATCAGGTCCGGGCCCCAGAAGCCCACGTCCATGATTTGCATGGCCCCATCGCCCGGCAGGCCGACGACGCGCGCGCCGATCTCCTCGTCCTTGTCGAGGTTGGCTTCGAACTCCTCGATCAGCTTGGACAGGCGGACGAAGGCCCACTCGGCCGGGTTGTCTCGCATTCGCAACCCCTCGGCCTGGACCGCCGCCTCATTCTTCGGATCAGCCAGCACAGGTTGCGGACAGGGCGTGTCGCCGCAGTCGGAGAACATGGCCGGATCGGCCTTTGGGATGTCGGCGGCTTCGTTTTCAGGCGTCTGAACAGTCATGACGACAGCCTAACGCCCGTACAGCCGATTAGAACAGCCCCTGCCCCTTCGGCAGTTCGACATAGCGATGCACCCGCATCGACAGGATCAGGCCGAAGCCGATCATCACCGTCATCATGGTCGATCCGCCATAGGACAGCAGCGGCATAGGCACGCCCACGACCGGCGCCAGTCCCATCACCATCGCCCCGTTGATCAGCACGAACAGCGCCAGGAAGGCCGTCATGCCCGCCGCGCTGATCCGACCGAAATGGCTGTGCGACAGGGCCGCGATCCGCAGCGAGATCAGGATCAGCGCGACATAGCAGGCCAGGACGGTGAAGGAGCCCAGGAAACCGAACTCTTCGGACACGGTCGAGAAGATGAAGTCCGTATGGCGTTCCGGCAGGAACTCCAGCTGGCTCTGACTGCCCAGGCCGTAGCCCTTGCCCATCAGGCCGCCGGAGCCCAGGGCGATCTTCGACTGAATGATGTTGTAGCCGGTGCCGGAGGGATCGGCCTCCGGATTCAGGAAGGTCAGCACGCGGTTGCGCTGATAGTCGTGCATCACGAACATGACGAAGGGCGGAATGACGGCCACGGCGGCGGCCACGGCGGCGGCGATGACGCGCCAGCTCAGTCCCGCCATGAACATGACGGCGGCCCCGGTCAGGCCGATGATCATGGCCGAACCCAAGTCCGGCTGCTTGGCCACCAACAGGAAGGGTACGCCGATCATCCCCACGGGGATCAGCAGCTTCCATGACCAGCGCGCCTCCTGCGCCGAATGGCCGTGGTACCAACGCGCCAGAGCCAGCACGAGGCCGATCTTGACGAACTCGGCCGGCTGGATGCGGGTGAAGCCCAGGTTCAGCCAGTTCTTGGCCCCGCCCGCCGTATAGCCCAGCGGCGTGAACTCGATCATCAGCACCAGCACCAGCAGCACGCCGTACAGCGGATAGGCCGCATGGAACCACCACTTGGGGTGAACCATGGCCATGCCGATCATGGCGACCAGCAAGACGCCGAAACGGATCAGATGCTTGGCCGCCCAGGGCTGCCAGTGGCCGCCCGCGATAGAATACAGCATGGCCGTGCCG
>DJDA01000107.1 GCA_002430835.1 Brevundimonas sp. UBA5936 | reverse complement strand
CAGCGGCGGCGGGTCCGGTTCAGGCGTGGGCGGCGGCTCGGGCCAGGGCTGCGACATGGTCAAGCGCATCCAGGACGCCCTGCGCAACGACGCGCGCATCAACGCCGCCATCGGCCAAGCCTATCGCACTTCAGGCGCTTCGGGCCGCGCCATCCTGATGTGGAACGGCGACTGGCTGCAAAGCCCCGGCGAAGAGGGCAAGGGCCTGGCCGGGGTGCGTCAGGCCATCGCCGTGACGGTCGGCTTCTCGTCGCGCGCCTGCAAGGCCGAGACGGTCAACGGCTATGTGCTGCTGACGCTCAGCGACCAGCCGGGCGCGCCGCGCGTGGCGCTGGGCGGCGGGCGCTGGCGCTGGTCGGACCTGCTGTCGCTCTAGTCGCCGAAGCCCAGTCCCAAGGGACCGTAGAGCCAGGTCAGCCAGGCCCCGACGGCCAGGAAGACGCCGAACGGCAGGCGGTCGGTGGAGGCCACGGGACGGCGCAGCACAAGCTTGGCCGCTACCAGGCTGAGGCCGGTCAGCGACGCCCACAGCAGCACGCTGGGCAGACCCATCCACCCGACCCAGGCGCCGATCGCGCCCAGCAGGAAGGGGTCGCCCCCGCCCAGACCGTCGCGTCCGCGCAGGCGCTTGTAGAGGAAGGCCAGCAGCCACAGCCCGCCGAAACCAGCCGCCGCCCCGATCAGGGGCGTCTTCAGCGGCCCGATCAGCGACCACTTCAGTCCGCTCTGGATGTTCGCCGGATCCAGGGCCACGGCGGCGAACAGGCCGCTGAGGAACAGGGGCAGGGTCAGGGCGTCAGGCAGCCAGAAATGCTCGGCGTCGATCACGGCGATCAGCAGAAGCTGCCAACCCAGCACGGCTCCGGCCAGGGCCCAGGCCGGATCGGGAAAGCACAGGGCCGCCCAGGCGCCGACGGCGCCGGAGGCCAGCTCGATCAGGGGATAGCGCAGGGGAATGACGGCGCCGCAGTCGCTGCACTTGCCGCGCGACAACGCCCAACTGACCACCGGGATCATCCGCCAGGGCTTGAGCGGGCGCCCGCAGCCGCCGCACCGCGAGCGGCTGACCACGATGTCCTCGCCGCGCGGCAGGCGCAGGCTGACCAGGCCCAGGAAGCTGCCGACGATCAACCCCAGCCCGCCCATCAGAAGCGCCAGCATCATAGAAGTCGGTTCCCCCGTTTGAATGATCCCCCTAATGCGACGCCGGACCGAAGGGACGCAATCAAAATGCCGACTCGCGCGTCAGTTGTGTCGCGTCGCGGTGACACCCGGGCCCGATCGGCGCGCGCCGGGGACGGGGGACTGGACGCCAGGCGGGTGTGGTAGATAGTCAGCCGTTGTGAACAGCCCTTCGTCCATCGACAGCCTGACGCCGCGCGAGCTTGAAATCCTGCGCTTCGCCGCCAGCCGTCTGGGCGACAAGGAGATCGCGCAGCAGCTGAACCTCTCGCCACGGACGGTTCAGAACCATCTGCACCGGGCTTATGAAAAACTGGGCGTCTCCAACCGGATTCAGGCGGCGCGGCTCCTGAGTGATCATTACTCAGGGGAATCGATCGCAATGTCGCCGCCCCCGCCGCTTGGGGCAGAAAAGGGCGTCATCGAGGCTCCCGTCGGACTTCTCGAGGACGGGAAGGCGCCGGGGGGCGCGCTCTATCGGCGCTATGTCGCGCTGAACGAGTGGCGTCGCCCCCGCAAAATGGGCGGCTCCGTCTTGTGGCTGATCCTGCTCTGGGCGCTGGCCTGGCTCATGATCGCCGTGGTTGGAGCCAGCCTGATCAATCCCGTTCTGGAGATGATTCACAGCCTGGCGTGACGTCATCGTCGCTGGAGCTGTGCATGATCCATCAAGCTTAGAAGTTCGTCGTGTGGGTAGCGGGTCGAGCGCTCTGCAGAGCGAGCGGCTGGAGATCGTCTGATGCATCCTGTTCAGATCATTTTGCTGACGGCCAACGCCATCGCCTTTCCGCTCCTGTTGTGGCGCGGGAGGACGGCGGATCGTTTGGCGACGCTGGCCATGATCGCGGCTCCGTTGTTGTCGCAGCTTGCCTTCGATCTGAACTGGAAGGGCGTCTATGTGGGCATCTTCGTGGTGGATGTCCTCTTCTTCGTCAGCCTGTGGGTGCTGGCGGAGCGCGCCGGGCGCTGGTGGATCGTGTCGGTCGCCAGTTTTCAGCTGATCGGGCTGCTGGGACATTTCGCGCCCTTCCTCGCGCATGAGCGCCTGGCCTGGGCTTACTTCACGCTGATGTGGGCGATTTGGGCGCTCATCAGCCTGACTGCATTCTTTGGCGTCTGGGAGGTCGAGGCCGACCGGCGCTACGCCCTGGAGGGGCGTCATGGCTCAAAAATGGTCGATGGAGGCGGCGCAGGCGCTGCTGCGACAGTGGAATAACCGCGCGGTCGAGGCGTCCGTGCGCGCCGGCGGCCTGACGGTCGACCTGAACGCGGTCGAGGCCTGGCTGCTTGACCAGCGGCCCGACAGCCTGGCCGAAGCCGAGCGGCTGCTGGACCTCATCGTCTCGCACGAGGCGGGCGGCGGCCGGGGCCTGGAACAGCTCTGTCGGGTCGGCGGCGCGGTTCGCAACGACGTGACGCCGCACCGCAGTCGGGTGGAGCACAGCTTCGCGCCGCGCGCTTCGGGGCCGCTGGCCGGACGGGCCTGAAAGTCATCGTTTGATGATCGCCGGTCGGGGTTCCGCCCCGCCGACGGGGCTGTTACATCCGCTGACAGTCCGCGACGAAGCCTTGCGCCGTCGCTCCGCCAAGCGGTTTTTCCTCCCATGATTTCTGCTGTTCGCGCCGCGTCTCTCGCGTCCGCCTCCTTGTCCGTGCTCGCTTTCGCCGCGCCCGTCATGGCCGAGGCGGCCATTGACGAAGGACCGACCCAGGTGTCCGAGATCGTGGTGACGGCTGAACGGCGCGAGGCGCCGCTGGCGGCGACGCCCCTGTCGCTGACGGTGGCCGCCCAGCCCCTGCTGGACGGCGTCGGCGTGCGCGACATCAAGGATCTGCAGATTCTGGCGCCGGGCCTGATCGTGGCCTCGACCTCGAACCAGACCTTCACCACCGCCCGCATCCGCGGCGTCGGCACGGTGGGCGACAATCCGGGCGTCGAAAGCTCGGTCGGCGTCATGATCGACGGCGTCTATCGTCCCCGCAACGGCGCCGCCCTGGGCGATCTGGGCGAGGTCGAGCGCATTGAAGTGCTGAAAGGCCCGCAGGCGACCCTGTTCGGCAAGAACACCTCGGCGGGCGTCATCAACGTCGTCACCGCTGCCCCTTCGTTCGACACGCGCATGGCGGGCGAGGCGACGTTTGGCGACTATGGGACGCATGGCGGTTCGGTCTCCCTGACCGGCCCCATCGTGGACGAGGTTCTGGCCGGGCGGCTGTATGTCGCCGCGCGTCGCCGCGACGGCCTCTATGACGTGAAGACCGGGGAGGGGCCGCGCACCTCGACCGACGATCAGACCGAACACTACGACACTGTGCGCGGTCAGTTGCTGTGGCGCGCCACGCCGAACCTGACCGCTCGCCTGACCGCCGACTGGACCGAGCGGGACGAACGCTGCTGCGTCGGCGTACAACTGGTCACGGGCGGCACGGCGCCCCTGCTGGCGGCGCTATCGCCCGACGGCGGCGTGGCGGCGACGCCGAAGCCGTGGGATCGCGTGGCCTATTCCAACCGCGACACCAACACCCGCATCCGCGACAAGGGCCTGGCCCTGCACCTGAACGCCGATCTGGGCTGGGCGAGGCTGGACAGCACCTCGGCGGTGCGCGACTGGCGCGGCGTCATCAGCCAGGACTGGGACTTCACCTCGGCCGACCTGGCCTATCGCCCGGACGACGGCACCTGGTCGAACCGCTTCCGCACCCTGACGCAGGAGTTCCGTCTGTCGGGTCAGCGCGGAAAGCTGGACTGGTCGGCGGGCGCCTTCTTCGCCGATGAGAAGCTGACCCGTCGCGACAGCCTGTTCTACGGCGCTGATTACGAAGGCTACGTCAGCCGCCTGCTGTCGCGCTCGGCGTCGAACCCGCTGGGCGACCCGGCCTTCGTGTCGAGCATCACGGGCCTTCCCGTCGGCGCGAGCTTCGTCGAGGGTGAGGGGCAGCTGGACCGCTACTGGCAGACGGCCCGCAGCGCCGCCCTGTTCGGCCAGGTGTCCTACGCCGTGACCGACCGCCTGACCCTGACCGGGGGCCTGCGCCGGACCCATGAGACCAAGGAGATGACGGCCGCCTATCACAACACCGACGGCGGCCGGGCCTGCGCGGCGGCGCTGGCCAACGGCGTCAGCAACGCCATCCTGTGCCTGCCGTGGTCGAACCCGGCCTTCAACGGTCTGAGCCAGTCCGAGACGGTCAAGGACGAGGCCTGGACCGGCATGACCCGCGCCGAGTTCAAGGCGACCGAGGGCGTGCGCCTCTACGCCTCCTGGTCGCGAGGCCGCAAGAACGGCGGCTTCAACCTGGACCGCGGGCAGACCAATCTGGTCCCCGACGCCTCGCGCGCCTTCCCGGCCGAGAGCGCCGACGCCTTCGAGGCGGGGATCAAGAGCGTGATGCTGGACCGGCGCCTGCTGGTCTCGGCCGCCGCCTTCCGCCAGACCTATGACGACTTCCAGCTGAACACCTTCCTGGGCACGACCTTCCTGGTCCGCTCCATCCCCGAGGTGCGGGCCAAGGGCGTCGAGGCGGACTTCATGTTCCTGCCGTTCGAGGGCCTGTCGCTGCAGGGCGGCCTGACCTACGCTCAGACGGAGTATGGCGACGACGCGGTGCCGGGCCTGCCGCTGCTGGCTGGCAGGCGGATGAATTTCGCGCCGTTGTGGAGCGGGTCGCTGGCCGGAACCTATGAGCGGCCGGTGGCGGCGGGGCTGACGGGCCGCGTCACCCTGGCGGCCAAATATTCGTCGGAATACAACACCGGCTCGGACCTGGACCCGGCCAAGAGCCAGCCGGGATTCTGGCTGGTCGACGGCCGCGTCGCGCTAGCCCGCGATGACGCCTGGAGCGTGGAGTTGTGGGGCCGCAACCTGTTCGATCAGGACTATCGCCAGGTGGCCTTCGGCGCGCCGTTCCAGACGGGGACGCTGGGCGCCTTCCTGGGGGCGCCGCGCACGGTGGGCCTGACCCTGCGGATCATGCGCTGATGATGGGCGAGGGGAGCAGGCGGGAGACCGTCCGCTCCCCCCTTCCACTGATGCAAAATGGCCTCCACCTGACGGCATATTGCGTCTGCGAAAGCCCCCGAGGGCGGCAAGCCTTGACTTGAGACCCGCGTGTCCCAGATAGGCGGGATCAGAGGACGACCTCTCCCATCTTGGGCATGACGCTGGGACGACCCGGCACGCCATGCAAGGGAGCAAGTCATGGCCTGGATTTTCCTTCTTCTCGCCGGTCTGTTCGAGATCGTCTGGGCCTTCCTGATGAAGGCCTCCGAGGGCTTCACCAAGCCCTGGCCGACGATCGGCACCATAGGCTTCATGATCATCAGCTTCGGCCTGTTGTCGATCTCGATGAAGACGTTGCCGCTGGGCACCGCCTATGTGATCTGGACCGGCATCGGCGCCGTCGGGGCCTTCGTCGTCGGCATCGCCGTGCTGGGCGAGCCGGTCACGCCGATGCGCGTCATCGGCGCCGTTCTGATCGTCAGCGGCCTGGTTGTGCTGAAGCTCGCCTCCAGCCATTAATCACGGCGACAGCCTCGGAGCTTCGCCATGGAACTGATCGTCGGACCGCGCCTCTTCTCCACCTGGTCCCTGCGGCCGTGGCTGGTGTTGAGGCGCGCAGGCGCCGTCTTCGACACGCGCGAGGTCTGGTATCGCTCCGAGGCTGAAAAGGCTGAACTGCGACGCCTGTCGCCCTCGGGCTTCGTGCCGCTGCTGAAGGTCGAGGGCGAGACGATCTGGGACACCCTGTCCATCAGCGAATGGGCGGCCGAACGCTATCCCGAGGCGCATCTGTGGCCGGTCGATCCGATCGCGCGCGCCCTGGCCCGTTCGGCGACGGCAGAGATGCACTCCGGCTTCCACGCCCTGCGCGACCTGTGCGGCATGGGGCCGGATCATCCGATGGCCGGCGAGGCGCGCAGCCCGGCGCCGTCCGATCCGGGGCTGGACCGCGACCTGGCGCGTCTGGTCGCATTGTGGTCGCAGATGCGCGAACGCTTCGGCGCGGGCGGGCCATGGCTGTTCGGCGACTGGTCGATCGCCGACGCCTTCTTCACGCCGGTGGCGGCGCGGGTGCGCCATTTCCAGATCGACCTATCGGCCCACGGCGACGATGGGACAGCCGCCGCCTATGTCGCCGCCCTTCTGGCCCAGCCGCACTTCCGCGAGTGGGAGGCGGCGGCGCTGTCATCTAACGTTGATTAACCGATCCTGAGAACGCGGGTTTAAGAGAGCGGACTTACAGTCCAGCTTGTTCTCGGAGGGGCGGAGCCATGCGTACGATCAGCAGGAACACCGACTGGGCGCGCACGGCGCGCGCCTATGTCCTGGCAGCGGTCGTTCTGGCCCTTGTCTGGGCTTCACTGGCGTCCCTGATGATCTAAGGCCCGCGCCTCAGCGCGAGCCGCCGCCCAGCACGGCCTCGGCCACCTGCAAGGGGGCGGGAGGCGGCGCGACGTAATCCAGGCGGATCGGCACGGCGCGCGCGCCCGAGGCCACGGCGTCCAGCGTCTTCACCGGCCCGCCCATCATGCGCTGATAGATCCAGTAGGCCGCGACGACCTTCTCCACGTATTCGCGCGCCTGAGGCACGTCGATGGTCTCGATCAGCAGCAGCGGATCGGCGTCGGCGCCCAGCTTGCGGATCGCCGCCAGCATCGGACCCGGCCCGGCGTTGTAGGAGGCCACCGCCTTCAGCAGGTCGCCCTGGAAGGACTCGATCTGGAACAGGCGGTTCACATAGTCCTGGCCCAGCTTCATGTTCACCGCCGGGTCCAGCAGGCGCTGGGGGGTGCGGACATAGCCCTGATCGCCGGTCATGTGCGCGGCCGTGGTCGGCATCACCTGCATCAGCCCATAGGCGCCGGCGCCGGAACGGGCGCTGGCGTTGAAGTCCGTCTCCTTGCGCGCGATGGCGTAAACGAGGGCTCTCTCGATGGTGAAGCCGCCCATCGGCTGCAGGTCCGGCATCGGATAGCGGACGGCGTCGATGCGGCTGGCCTCGGACTGGGCGGCGCGGCCGGGCGCGACCAGGCGATACAGGCCGACCCACATCTGGCGCGCGGCGCTGTCGCCGCTGGCGGCGCGCAGGCCGTTGCGGGCGGCCAGTTCGGCGTCGTTGCGACGGCCGACCTCGTACAGGGCGACGGTGCGGCGGGCGTCCTCGTCCGAGCGGATGAAGGCGTTGAGCGCGCGCGCATCCACGCCGATCGGCTCGGGGGTGAATGAGGCGCGTTGCAGCGTCGCCTCATAGGGGCGCGGCCCCTGGTTCTCGATCACCGGCTCCTCGCCCAGCTGACGCAGGGCGATCTGGCCGTAGAAGGTGGCCGGCCAGCGCGCGGCCTGACGCAGGTATTCGTTCACGCGGTCCTGTCGGCCCGACTGGCCCGCCGCCCGCGCCGCCCAGAAGGCGCCGCCCGAGCGGACCCACGGATCCTCGGTCGGATCCTGGGCCACGTGCTCGAAGGCCTGGAAGGCGTCGGCGTGCTGCTCCATGCGCCAGGCGGCCAGACCCGCGGTCCACCAGTCGCCGATCTGCTGGCCCGTGGCGTAGGCGCCGGGCAGGTCGTCGTTGTTCAGGGCCACGCGCGCGGCCTTGGCCGGGTCGTTGACGCCGCCGTCGCCAGAGCCTGAGCCAGAGCTGGTCAGGCTGGCCCAGGTGCGGGTCAGCAGGCCGCCGGGGCGCTTGGGCTCGGCCGCGCCGTCGGGCAGGCGCCGCATCGCCAGAGTATAGACCCGCTCGGCCATCGGCAGATCGGAATAGGTCTCGAGCCAGGCCGCCAGCTCGTCATAGGTGGCGACGTGGCTGGGGTGGAACAGGCGCTCGAACTCGACCTGGCCCAGCAGGACGCGATCCTTGGCCTGACGCGCCGAGTTGCGGGCCAGCTCCAGGTCGCCGCGACGCAGGGCGTCGAAAGCGGTGGTGTAGCTGAGCCGGTCCTCGCTGCTCAGCGCCGTGGGCGACGGCGAGGCGTCTGCGCCAGAGTCTGCGCCAGCGGCGACATAGGGTCGAGAGGTATCGACATCTTCAGCCTGGGCTGCGGTCGCAGCAAGGGCGCAAAGCGCGAAGGCGAACAGAGACGCACGACGCGTCCGGCGGAAAGAATACATGACGCGGCGGCCCCCTTCGTCGGCGTCGGTCCCATCTCGATTCGGGATTCTACGACGCTCTGCGGACTGGTCTCCAAGAGTTCAGGATGCCTGAATCAGGCGCCCGGCTCAACCACTTCACCGCGCAGGCGAGCGGACAAATCTAGAATGTCCTTCCAAACCAAACCCTTGGCCTGCGGCTGACGCAGCAGGAAGGCCGGGTGGAGGGTGGCCATGACGGGGGCGGCGATTCCGCCTTCGGACAATCGCCATTCGCGCCATTGGCCGCGCGTCCGCATGATGCCGTCGTCGGTCTTCAGCACGGCCTTGGCCGCCGCCGCACCGACCAGCAACACCGTCTTGGGCTTCAGCAGGGCCGCGGCGCGCTCAAGGAAGGGGGCGCAGACCGCCTGTTCCTGCGGCGTCGGGGTGCGGTTGCCGGGCGTCTTCCAGAAGACGGTGTTGGTGATGAAGGCGTCGTCCAGCAGGCCCGCCGCCGTCAGGATGCGGTCCAGCAGCTGACCCGCCTGGCCGACGAAGGGCTGGCCGCGCACGTCTTCCTCGGCGCCGGGGCCTTCGCCGACGATCATCAGCGATCCTTGCGGATTGCCGCGCGCGAAGACGGACTGCCGGGCGCCCATGGCGCGCAGGGGGCAGCCTTCGAAGGCGGCGATGGCCTCGGCCAGTTCGTCCAGGGT
>DJDA01000106.1 GCA_002430835.1 Brevundimonas sp. UBA5936 | reverse complement strand
ACGCAGCAGCGACTTGGGCGTCATCAGGATCAGCGGCTTGCGGAACGAACGGTGCAGCTGGCGACGCAGGATGTGGAAGTAGTTGGCCGGCGTCGTGCAGTTGGCGACCTGCATGTTGTTCTCGGCGCACTGCTGCAGGAAGCGCTCCAGGCGAGCCGAGGAGTGCTCGGGGCCCTGGCCTTCATAGCCGTGCGGCAACAGCATGGTCAGGCCGCTCATGCGCAGCCACTTGCGCTCGCCGGACGAGATGAACTGGTCGATCACCACCTGGGCGCCGTTCACGAAGTCGCCGAACTGGCCTTCCCACATGGTCAGGGTGTTCGGGTCGGCCAGCGAATAGCCGTACTCGAAGCCCAGCACCGCCTCTTCCGACAGGGCCGAGTCGATGACCTCGAAATGGGCCTGACCTTCGCGCAGGTTGTTCAGCGGGAAGTAGCGCTGCTCGGTCGTCTGGTCGGTCACGCCCGAGTGACGTTGCGAGAAGGTGCCGCGCACCGAGTCCTGACCCGACAGGCGGATGTTGTAGCCTTCATCCAGCAGGCTGGCGAAGGCCAGGCTCTCGGCCGTGGCCCAGTCGATGTTCGCGCCGCTCGACACCGCATCGCGGCGGCCGTCGATGACGCGCTTCAGCGTCTTGTGCATGTCGACGCTGTTCGGGATCGTCGTCAGGCGGTGGCCGTAGTCGAGCAGCTTCGCGGCCGGAACCCCGGTCTTGCCGCGCTGCTGCTGATCATCGCCCGCATCGACGCCCAGACCCTGCCACTGGCCGTCCAGCCAGTCGGCCTTGTCGGCCTTGAAGGTCTTGCCGGCTTCGAACTCGGCGTCGAGGAAGGCCTCGAAACGGGCGATCTCGGCGTCGGCCTCGGCCTGGGTGAGGACGCCTTCGGCGACCAGGCGCTTGACGTAGATCTCCAGCGTGGTCGGCTGGTTCTTGATCTTCGCGTACATCAGCGGCTGGGTGAAGGTCGGATCGTCGCCTTCGTTGTGGCCGAAGCGACGGTAGCAGAACATGTCCACCACCACGTCCTTGTGGAACTTCTGACGGTATTCCGTGGCGACCTTCGAAGCGAAGACGACCGCTTCGGGGTCATCGCCGTTGACGTGGAAGATCGGCGCCTGGACCATCAGGGCGACATCAGACGGGTAGGGCGACGAGCGCGAGTTGCGCGGCGCCGTGGTGAAGCCGATCTGGTTGTTGATGACGAAGTGCAGGGTGCCGCCGGTGCGGTAGCCCTTCAGCCCCATCAGGGCGAAGCACTCGGCCACCACGCCTTGCCCTGCGAAGGCGGCGTCGCCGTGGATCAGCAGCGGCACGACCTTGGAGCGGTCCAGCACCCATTCGTTGTCCGGCTTGCCGACGTTGACCTCGGCCTCGCGGATGTCGAACGCCTGCTTGGCGCGCGCCTTGCCCAGGACGACCGGGTTGACGATCTCGAGGTGCGACGGGTTGGCGGTCAGCGACAGGTGGACCTTGTTGCCGTCGAACTCACGGTCCGACGAGGCGCCCATGTGGTATTTGACGTCGCCCGACCCTTCGATGTCCGACGGCACGGACGAACCGCCCTGGAACTCGTGGAAGATGGTCTTGTAGGGCTTGCCCATGACCGCGGCCAGGGTGTTCAGGCGGCCGCGGTGCGCCATGCCGAAGACGATCTCGTCGACGCCCAGGGCGCCGCCGCGCTTGATCACCTGCTCCAGCGCCGGGACCATGGCCTCGCCGCCGTCCAGGCCGAAGCGCTTGGTGCCGGGGAAACGCTTGTGCAGGAAGCGCTCGAAGCCCTCGGCCTCGACCAGCTTCTTGAAGATGGCCAGCTTGCCTTCCTTGGTGAAGGCGTTCTGCTCGAACTTGTCCGGGCCTTCGAAGCGCTGCTGCAGCCAGGCCTTCTCGTCCGGCTCGGCGATGTGCATGAACTGCACGCCGATGTTGCCGCAGTAGGTGCGCTTCAGGATCTCCAGCACCTGGCGGACCGAGCCGGTCTCCAGGCCCAGGACGCCGTCCAGGAAGATCGGGCGATCCATGTCGGCGGCGGTGAAGCCGTAGAACTCGGGCGTCAGCTCCGGGTTCTGGATCGGCGGCTCGATGCCCAGCGGGTCGAGGTTGGCCTGCAGGTGGCCGCGCACGCGATAGGCGCGGATCAGCATCAGAGCGCGGATGGAATCGTGGGCGGCGGCGCGCACGTCGGCGGCCGAAACGGCGCCCGAGGCGTCAGCAACCGGAGCGGTCGGGCGAGGGCCGGGCTTGCCCGCGGCCTTGGGATCGACCTTGGGGGCGGGCCAGCGGCCGTCGAACACGGCGGTTTCCTCGGTCGGCTCGGAAGCGCCCGAACGGCCCCAGGAGCCGGCGGCGGCCGACTGCTTCACCAGGTCGGCGTTGTCCTTCAGCTGATCGAAGAAGGCGCGCCATTCCCCCGACACCGAGCCGGGGTCCGCAGCCCATTTTTCGTGCAGGTCCTCAATGAAGGCGGCGTTCGCGCCATAGAGGAAGGAGGTCTCGGCAAAGACCTGGTTCAGCCGACCCGCATCGTCCGCCATTTTTCTCTCAATCGTCCCTTTACAACCGCCCGCGCACAGCCGCGCGGAGAGCAGCGCCGTTCATATAGGCCCTGTTTCCTTACTGGTCATGACCGAAGGGAGGCGGACCGGGTGGAAATTGGTCGAATCGGCAAGAAAAAACGCCCCCGGACGATTCCGGAGGCGTTACAAAAGGTCACACGGCGCGAAAAACACCCCCGGAACGCGGATAGATCAGACTTTGGTCCAATCCGCCGCCCGCCCGCGCCGAAGCCACCCTGAAGTGAATCCGGCGCTCAAGCAGCGAGCGACCGCGTCGCAAGGTTCGCGCCGCGCCTCCAAAGAGGCGCCGAAGCAGCGAGCCGCCGCGCGGCGAGCGGTAGCGCCCGCACGCGCAGCGTGCGCTGCTGAAGGGCCTTAACCCTTCAGCACTTCCACCAGAGTCGTGCCCAGACGCGCCGGCGACGGCGAGACGCGGATGCCCGCGGCCTCCATCGCAGCGATCTTGGATTCCGCATCGCCCTTGCCGCCCGAGACGACGGCGCCGGCGTGGCCCATGGTGCGGCCCTTGGGCGCCGTGCGGCCCGCGATGAAGCCGGCCATCGGCTTCTTACGGCCCTTCTTGGCTTCGTCGATCAGGAACTGGGCGGCGTCTTCTTCAGCCGCGCCGCCGATTTCGCCGATCATGATGATCGACTCGGTGGCGTCGTCGGCCAGGAACATCTCCAGCACGTCGATGAACTCGGTGCCCTTGACCGGGTCGCCGCCGATACCGACGGCCGTGGTCTGGCCCAGGCCTTCGTTCGTGGTCTGGAACACGGCTTCATAGGTCAGGGTGCCCGAACGCGAGACGATGCCCACGTTGCCCTTCTTGAAGATGTTGCCCGGCATGATGCCGATCTTGCACTCGTCCGGGGTCAGGACGCCGGGGCAGTTCGGGCCCAGCAGGCGCGAGTTCGAACGGTCCAGACGCGCCTTGACGCGCACCATGTCCTGCACCGGAATGCCTTCGGTGATGCAGGTGATGAAGGGGATCTCGGCCTCGATGGCCTCGATGATGGCGTCGGCCGCGCCTGCCGGCGGGACGTAGATGACGGTGGCGTCGGCGCCGGTGCGCTCCTTGCCTTCGGCGACCGAGGCGAAGATCGGCAGGCTTTCACCGTGCGAGCCGGTCCAGGTCTGGCCGCCCTTGGTCGGGTGCACGCCGCCGACCATCTGGGTGCCGTGATAGGCCAGGGCCTGTTCGGTGTGGAAGCCGCCGGTCTTGCCGGTCAGGCCCTGAACCAGGATCTTGGTGTTCTTATTGACGAGGATGGACATGTGTCTGTGCTCTGAATTCTGTGTGTCTGCTGGGCGGTAGCGGCGCTTACGCGACCGCCGCGACGATCTTCTGGGCGGCGTCGTCCAGGTCGTCGGCGGCCTGGATAGTCAGGCCCGACTCGTTCAGGATCTTCTTGCCCAGCTCGGCGTTCGTGCCTTCCAGACGCACGACCAGCGGCACCTTCAGGCCCACTTCCTTCACCGCGGCCACGACGCCCTCGGCGATGACGTCGCACTTCATGATGCCGCCGAAGATGTTGACGAGGATGCCCTCGACCTTCGGGTCAGCGGTGATGATCTTGAAGGCCGCCGCGACCTTGTCCTTGCCGGCGCCGCCGCCGACGTCGCAGAAGTTGGCGGGCTCTTTGCCGTACAGCTTGATGATGTCCATCGTCGCCATGGCCAGGCCGGCGCCGTTCACCATGCAGCCGATGTTGCCGTCCAGGGCGACATAGGCGAGATCCCACTTCGAGGCCTCGATCTCCTTGGCGTCTTCTTCGGTCTCATCGCGCAGGGCGCGGATGTCTTCGTGGCGGTACAGGGCGTTGCCGTCGAAGCTGACCTTGGCGTCCAGAACGCGCAGACGGCCGTTCTCCATGACGATCAGCGGGTTGATCTCGAGCATGTCCATGTCCTTCTCGACGAAGGCCTTGTACAGGATCGGGAACAGCGACTTGCCGTCTTCGGCGGCGTCGCCCGTCAGTTCCAGCGCGGCGTTGATGGCGGCGATGTTCTCGGCGGTGACGCCGGCTTCCGGGTTGATGGCGATGGTGTGGATCTTTTCCGGGGTGGCGTGGGCCACTTCCTCGATGTCCATGCCGCCCTCGGTCGAGACGACGAAGGCGGTCTGACCGACCGAGCGGTCGACCAGCAGCGAGCAGTACAGCTCACGGGCGATGTCGGCGCCGTCTTCAATGTACAGGCGGTTGACCTGCTTGCCGGCCTCGCCCGTCTGGGCGGTCACCAGGGTGTTGCCCAGCATTTCCTTAGCGTGAGCGACGGCTTCCTCGATCGAGAAGGCCAGACGCACGCCGCCCTTGGCGTCGGCGCCCAGTTCCTTGAACTTGCCCTTGCCGCGGCCGCCGGCGTGGATCTGCGACTTCACGACATAGAGCGGGCCAGGCAGCTGCTTGGCGGCGGCTTCGGCCTGGTCGGCCGAGGTGATGGCGACGCCCGCCGCGACCGGGGCGCCGAAGCCCTTGAGGACCTGCTTGGCCTGATACTCGTGAATGTTCATGTCTGGATCCGCGCCGTTAGGGAGGTTTGTGGAAACTTTGGCCGCGCTTATAGGCGTCGCGCCTTCGCCTGCGCAACCGCCTGTCGTCTTATGGCCTCATGAGGATTTTCTTATGCTGGGCGGCGAGCCCGCTTCAGGCCGCCGCCCGGTCCGTTTTCAGGGGCGATTAGTCGACCCAGTCCTTCTTGAGCGTGCGCGAGGCGCCGAACAGCAGGGCCGAGGACAGAAGATAGAAGCCCATGCCCGTATAGATGGCCCAGCGCAGGCTCTCTTCCCCGAAAGCCGGGCGCAGCAGATCGCTCATCCAGCCGAAGTAGTAGATGCCGACGGCGATCCCCAGCAGGTTGTTGATCAGCAGGAACAGCGCCGAGGCCGTGGTCCGCATGGCCGGCGTGGCCAGGTGCTGCACCGCCGCCGTGATCGGCCCCAGCCAGGTCAGGTTCAACCCGGTAGGGATCAGGAAGATCAGGAAGGCCATGGTCAGGGCCGCGGCGCCGTTGGGATCGGAGCCCGGCATGATCGCGCTCACCACCGCGCCCGAGTTCATCGCCAGGATGAAGCAGGGCACCGAGATCAGGAAGGCGATCGCCGGCGTCAGCGGATAGGCGGCTTTGGACTTCTTGCCCAAGCGGTCGGCCATGGAGCCACCCAGCCAGATGCCCGCCACCCCGCCGACCAGGACGATGGCCGAATAGTACCAGGCCGTCTCCGACAACGTCAGGCCGAAACTGCGCATGAAGAAGCTGGGCAGCCAGGCGGCCACGCCGTAGCCGCAGACCGAAGACGACGCCGCCCCGAACGCCAGGAGCCAGAAGCTGGGCTTGGGCGCCAGGGTGCGCACCACCTCCTTGAAGGGCGGCGCCTTCGACGTTTCTATGGGGACCGCAGAGGGGGCCGCTGAGGGCGCGGCCGGTTCGACGTCCAGTCCGCCGCGCTTGGGATCCTTGACCGTCAGGCGCAGCACCGGCGCGACCAGCACGCCCAGGACGCCGACCACGATGAAGGCCGTGCGCCAGCCGTAGGTCGCCGCCAACAGGCCGCCGACCAGGGTGCCCGCCGCCATGCCCAGCGGAATGCCGAAGGCATAGGCCGCCAGGGCCCGCGCCCGTTGCGACTTGGGGAAGTAGTCGGCGATCAGGGAATAGGCCGGCGCCACGCCGCCCGCTTCGCCGATGCCGACGCCCATGCGGCACAGGAACAGCGAGCCGAACCCGCCCGCCAGACCGCACAGGGCGGTGAAGCCCGACCAGATGGTCAGGGCGCCGGTCATGATCCACACCCGGCTGAACCGATCGGCCAGCCAGGCGATGGGAATGGCCAGCGTCGAATAGAGCAGGGCGAAGGCCAGCCCGCCCAGCAGGCCGAACTGGCTGTCGCTGAGGTTGAACTCGGCCTTCAACGGCGCGGCGAGGATGCCGATGATCTGCCGATCCAGGAAATTCAACATGTAGATGAGGATCAGAACCCCCAGCACATAGTAGCGATAGCTCGGCGACGCGGCGCGCGCGTCGACCGTCCCCGCGTCGGCCTTGGCGGTCTCGATCTGGCTCATGGACGTTCCCCGACTATGTTCTTAAGGCGACGGTAGCGGTCTCGCCGCTCCGCGCCACAAAAAAGAAGGGCGGCGGCTCCCATGAACCGCCGCCCAGTGCGCTGCGTTCAGGCGCGCAGCATCAATATTTGGCCGACACCTTGATCATCCAGGTCCGCGGCGCGCCGTAGTAGGCGGTGCGGATATTGCCGATCGAGGAGAATTCCTGGGCGTCGGTCTTGTAGACTTCGTCCGACAGGTTCTGACCGTAGAGGCCGACCGTGTAGCGGTCCGAGGCGTTCGACCAGACGACGCGGGCGTCATAGAGCCAATAGTCGTCCTGATACATGCCGGGGATTTCGGTCCCGGTGTTCTCGTAGGTGTTGTCCACCGCCAGCGCCATCCGCGAGCGGAACTTGGCTGCGCCGCCGACGGTGACGGACGATCCGCCCGACAGGAACCACTCGTACTGACCGCCGAACCGCAAGGTCCACTTCGGCGAGAAGGCCGGATCCTGGAAGGCGCGGCTGCCGCTGAATTGGGTGAAGCGGTTGTCCTTGAACTCCTTGTAGTCGGCGTCGAGGAAGCCGACCTGGGCGTCCAGCGTCAGGCCGCGGACCGGCATCAGAACGCCTTCCAGTTCAAAACCGAAGATGTCCAGCTGACCCGCGTTCAGCACCGACAGAACCGGCGCGGGCAAGCCGGTGACCGGATCGGTGTCCAGACCGGCGACGCGGGCCTGGAAGTCCTCATACTTGGTCATGAAGGCCGCCAGGTTCAGGCGGGCGCGACGATCCCAGAACGAGGTCTTAGCGCCGACCTCGAAGGAGTCGGCCGTTTCCGGCTGATACTCGGTGGCCTCGGTCGGCGAGTTGGCGCGGCCGTTGAAGCCCCCCGACTTGAAGCCCTGCGAATAGCGCGCATAGACCATGGCGTCGTCGGACAACTGATAGTCGGCCGACAGCATGATCGAGGTGTCGTCGTACTTGCCCACGTCCGGCGCGAAGACATAGGTGGCGTTGAACGCCGGAAGCAGGCTGTAGAAGGTCGACGTCGTGCGCCAGTAGTCCTTCTCTTCCTCGGTGTAACGAACGCCCGCCGACAGACGCAACTTGTCGGTCAAGTCATAGCTGACGTTGCCGTAGACGGCCTTGGAGGTGGTTTCCAGAGTGTCGTCGATGGTGCGCAGGAAGCCCGAGTTTCCAAACGCCGGGCCCAGCAGGGCGTCGTTATAGCTCTCCTGGTGGGAGTCGACGTCTTCCTTCAGGTAGTACAGGCCAGCCACCGCGTTCAGGCGGTCGCCGGTGTAGGTCAACTGCAGCTCCTGGCTGAACTGGTTCTGATCCACGGCCACCAGGGCGTCGGCGATCTCCAGCTCGGTCGCGTCGAAGTCGATGTAGTCATCGGTGTTCATGGCGCGATAGGAGGTGATCGACTTCAGCGACAGGGCGTCGGAGATGTCCCACGTCGCGCGCAGCGCCGCGCCCCAGCTTTCCAGCCGCGTCTCGTTCGGCAAACCCGGCGTCGTACGGGTCTTGAAGTCGTATTCCGGAACCGGATTGGGCACGGGACGCAGCACCGTGGTCTTCAGCAGGTCCGTCAGGCTGTTCTGAGCCTGGCCGACGGTCATGCCCGCGTCGTCCTTGGCGTAGTCGGCGTTCAGGTCGATGCGGAAGTTCGACGCCGGATCCCAGGCCAGGCTGGCGCGCACGGCGGTCGAGTTCTTGTCGTTGTACTCCGCCCCGGTGGCCGGGTCGGTGACATAACCGCCGCGTTCCGAATGCAGGGCCGACAGGCCCAGGGCCAGGGTGTCGGTGACCGGGCCGGAGATCGCGCCCTGGAACTCCATCAGATCATAGTCGCCATAGGCGGCCGAGGCGCGGGCGCGGAATTCCTGCCCGGGGCGGCGCGACACCAGCTTCATGGCGCCGCCGATGGTGTTCTTGCCGTAAAGGGTGCCCTGCGGGCCGCGCAGGATCTCGACACGTTCCAGATCCAGCAGGTCGAACTGGGTGCCGCGAATACGCGAATAATAGACGTCGTCGACATAGACGCCGACGGCCGGGTCGAAGGTCTGCAGGGCGTCCGGCTGGCCGACGCCGCGGATGTAGATGTTGGTCGAGTTCGACGAGCCGCGGCCCTGCACCAGGTTCAGGTTCGGCACTGCGCCTTGCAGGTCCGTCACCTGCTGGGCGCCCGTGCGCTCCAGCGTCTCGCCGCTGAAGGCCGTCAGGGCCAGAGGCGTCTTCTGCGCCGACTCTTCCGTGCGACGAGCGGTGACGATGATGTCCTCGACCTGAGACGCAGCCTCCTGCGTGGTCGCGTCCTGAGCCTGCGCCGCGGAGGCCATTGCGCCGAAGGCGGCGCCCGCCAGCAAGGCGGTCTTCACGAGTCTGTTCATGTGCATCCCAATCTTGTTTCCGGCCCGATCGACGCTTTTATTCAGCGTTCAATGATTTTTTGCATTGGTGACGGTCTTTCGGCCGCCTGTCAAACGGCCAAGCCTGATTTCCGTCACAGAAGGGTCCGCCCTGTGGCGCCGTTGCACTAACCCCCAAAGCGCGACTAGCTTCCGGCCATGACGAAGAGCGACCTGCCGCCGCCCCAGATTCCACCGTTGCCCGCCGCGCCCGCGCGGCGTGGACGGCCCAAGAAGTCCAAGGCGGCCGCTGCGGGCGAGACGCGCGACGCCATTCTGAACGCGGCCGAGGATCTGTTCTCCAAGCACGGCTTCTACGGCGTCACCATCCGCGAGGTGGCGCGCGAGGCGGGCGTGGATACGGCCCTGGTCCACTATTATTTCGGGGCCAAGAAGGAGCTGTTCGACGCCGTCTTCAACCGTCGCGCCGAGGTGTGGAACGCCGAGCGCGTCGCCGCCGTCGACCGCTACGCCGAGGCGGCGGGCGACGCCATGACGCTGGAAGGTCTGTTCGAGGCCTTCCTGCGCCCGCCGTTCCAGTGGTCGCTGAAGGGCGGGCCGGGGTGGAAGCACTACGCCGCCCTGGTGGCCCAGACCAACGCCAACCCCGCCTTCGGCGGCGAGACCATGGCCCGCTATTTCGACCCGGCGATCCGTCGTCTGCTGGAGCTGGTCAAGCGCATCATGCCCGAGGCGGACGAGGCCGATCTGTACTGGGCCTATCACAATCTGTCGGGGGCCCTGACCCTGACCCTGGGCGAGACAGGCCGCCTGGACCGCCTGTCCGGCGGACTGTGCCAGTCCGGCGATCTGGACAGCGCCTGCGACTACATGGTGCGGTTCGCCGCCGCCGGCTTCCGCGCCGTCTGTGGTCCGACGCGCGCGTGACGGCTCGACTGGATTTCTCGCCAGGCTCCAAGGCGCGCGACTTCCTGCGCGGCCTGGCGGTGGCCGTGGGGGCGGGCGTCTTCCTGGCGCTGGGCGGCGCCTTCGGCTCCAACGGCGCGCCGCTGGCGCAGCGTCTGGCCTATTGGGTGCCCGTGCTCGTCGTCGGCGGCCTGTGGGGGCACCTGTGCAGCCTGCTGGTCGAGCGCTTCATCGACGTGGACGCGCGCCCCTGGCTGGGCGCCGCCGCCCTGACCCTGGTCATCACCGGGCCGCTGACCCTCATGGTCTGGGCCTTGACCGGCCTGATGTTCGAAGGCCGGCTGCGCCACGCCGACGACCTGCGCCATTTCTTCCCGCCGGTGGCCCTGATCACCGCCGTGCTCAGCGTTCTGAACGTCTTCCTGGGCCGCAAGCAGCCGGTCGAGACCCATGCCGCCGCGCCGGGCGCCGCACCCGCCCGCTTCCTCGACCGCCTGCCGCCTCGCTTGCGCGGCGCGCGGCTGATCGCCGTCCAGGCCGAGGACCACTATCTGCGCCTGCACACCGACAGAGGCTCGGACCTGATCCTGATGCGACTGTCCGACGCCCTGGCGGAGTTGGAGGGGCTGGAGGGCGCCCAGACCCACCGCAGCTGGTGGGCGGCCAAGGGCGCCGTGGCCTCGGTCGCGCGCGGCGACGGCCGCGCCGCCCTGACGCTGGACGGCGGCCCCGGCGGCGAACTGGTCGTCCCCGTCAGCCGCCGCTACGCCAAGGCCCTGCGCGACGCGGGCTGGTGGTGAGGCCCTACAGCCAGCGCTTCTTGCGGAAGACGAGATACGGCAGGGCGGCCGACAGGATCATCGCCCCCACCGCCGCCGGGTAGCCGTACTGCCAGTGCAATTCCGGCATCACGTCGAAATTCATGCCGTAGATGGAGGCGATCAGCGTCGGCGGCAGCAGGGCCACAGCCGCGACCGAGAAGATCTTGATGATCTGGTTCTGCTCCAGATTGATCAGGCCCAGGGTGGCGTCCATCAGGAAGGTCACCTTGGACGACATGGAGACGCTGAGCTCGCTCAGCGCCGCCGCATCGCGTTGCAGCAGGCGCACGGTCTGGCGCGCCTCGCGGTCCGCCTTGCCCCCGGCGCGCGCGCCCGACAGCGCCGCGTGATAGGCCAGCAGTCGTTGCAGGCTAGACAGGCTCTCGCGGATCAGGGCCAGGAAGTCGCCTGCCCGACCGATATCCTGGATCACCAACTGCAGGTTATGGCTCTCCACCGCCTTGGGATCGCGCTTGCGGAAAATCTGGCGCGAGATGGCGTCCAGCTCCAGCCCCTTCATCTCCAGGGCGTCGGCGTAGCGGTCGATGACGGCCTCGATCAGCCCCATCATGATGGCCTCGCCGCCGGCCAGCTTCTCGCCCGGCTTGTGGGTGGCGCGGGCGATGAACAACTGGAAAGAGCGCGGCTGGCCGTAGCGCACCGTCACCAGCCGCCCGCCCTTGAGGATGAAGGTCACGGGCGTCTTGACCGGATCGTGCGTCTCCAGGTCCGTAGCCACAGCGGCGATCATGAAGACGCCGCCGTCTTCCGCGTAGAGACGGGCGGACGGCTCGACGTCGTCCATCTCGTCCCGGCTGGGGATGTCGATGCCGGTCAGGGTCTCCAGCGCCGCCACCTCATCGGCGGACGGAGAGACCAAGTCGATCCAGCAGGCGGGGCCGTGATCCACGGCCGTATCCAGGCGCACGAGCCGATCGGCGCGCCAGTCATAGGCGTTCAGCATAAGTCGCTTCCTTTCGCGAGGACGCCCTCGCGCGGAAGCGGAGCGTCCTCAGAGCGTCGAAGAAGTTGAAGACGGACTTCGGTCTTCGGGGTTCATCTGAGGGTTTCCAAAAAGACGCCGCCCCAGGATAGGCATCTGGACGGCGAAGGGGTCTTGGCCCGTTCGGCGGCGGGGGTCAACCGCACGTCGACGGGCCATCGCGAGGCGATGGCGCGGTGTGGCTTTCACGCCCAGTTTCCATGAAACGCCGCTGGCAGCGCCACGTCGGCGCGCCAGGTGGCGACCGGACCGTCCTCGACGTGCATCAGGTCCAGGACGTGCAGCTCGCTGACCCCGGCCTTTAGGTTGATGGTCGGGCCGACCAGCCAGGCGTCGGCCTCGTGCGTCCCGCCGGGCTTGGGGACATAGACCATTTCGTCCGTCACATGGCCGGGGCCGAAGTCGAAGGAGCGGGTGCGCCCCGACGACCAGTCGGTGACGGCCACCGCCGAAGCCAGGGGCCGGTCGGCGCGCTCGCCCGTAGTGTGCAGGCTGAAACGGCGGGCCAGCCCGGCCCGGCGCGGGTCGCTGCGCGGGAACTCGCCGACAACGCCGGTCCGCTCCAGTCGCCCGCGCCCGTTCGGCGACAGCACGACCATGGCCAGCTCGGCCGGTTCGCCGCCCAGGGGCACGCCGTTCAGCACCTCCTGGGCGCCGCGTGCGGCGAAGTCCATGTCCTTGTGCGCGCACAGGTCGAAGCGGATCGTGCCGTCCGCCTCGTCCCAGGCGTCGCCCACGTGAAAGAAGCCGAAGGGCGGCAGGTCGTAGATCCGCCGCTGGGTCAGGTCGGCCTTGTCGACCACCAGCACCTGCGTCCCCGCCTCGGGCGTCCAGTCAAAGCCCGCCGACATCGGCGCGACGTTGCGGACATGCACCCAGGGCTGCAGCACGATGACCAGATGCCGGGCCGTGGCGCTGAAGTCGTGGATGTAGCTGGCGCGCGGCAGGGCGATCACCTCGGCGTCCTCCAACGCGCCATCCGCCGCCAGGCGCCACACCATGGCCTGTTTGCCGTTCACGCCCAGGTTCCAGATACGGCCATCCGGCTCGATGCGCGGATGGGCCAGGAAGGGCATGTTCTTCAGATCAGGCCGCAGCGTGACGAAGTCCTCGGTTTCCAGCGTCTCGGGGTCCATGGCCAGGGGCGAGCCCGCCTCCCACAGGGCCCACAGCTTGCCGCCGACCTTGTGCACCGAGGTGTTGGCCGGGCTGGCGTCGTCGGCCGAGCCGATCTTGGCGCGCGGGTCCGCCACCGTGCCGAAGCCGGGCATCAACATGGCCCCGACCTCGGCCTCCTGGCGCCGCTTGCGGGTGTCGGCGAAGCGGGCGGCCAGGCTGGCCTGACCGTCCTGCACCCGCCAGCGGCGGATCAAGCCGTCGCCGTCGAACCAGTGCTGGGACGAGCCGCCCGGACGCCGGAACTTGGCCGGACCGTTGCGATAGAGGCTGCCCGACAGCCCCTGCGGCGCCCGGCCGTGCACCAGGCGCAGGACGCGCGGCGCCACGTCGTCCTCGACGTCGGCGGTGGCCAAGGACCAGTCGGCGGTCGCCGCCAAGGCTTGCAGAGCATAGGCTCGATCAGGGGTCAGGACGCGGGCGGCGGCGAGCGCGGCGGCCCCCATGAACAGGGTGCGGCGGGTCGGGGTCATGGCGGTCTCTTCAGACAACGGGGCTTAGCGGATGCGGATGGTCTGGGCCGTGGTGCCGGAAACGTCGAAACGGGCGCGGTCCCACCTGGCCGGCCCCATATTGCCGACGGCGTTGTTGGAGAAGGCGAAGGGTTCGGTCGGCATGCCGAACGGGTTCACATCCATCTTTCCGTCGCCATTGACGTCGTGGAACGCCTTCATGCCGTAGGCGCCGGCGGGCAGGTTCTCGAACACGGCGGCGCGCTCGCCCGCCGCCACATCGACCCGCGCCACGCGGCTGGGCGCGCCGTTCTCATAGGCCGCCTCATCGGCGTAAAGGGCGACCATGACGGCGCCGGTCTGCGCCCCCGTCTCGAAGGTGAAGGTCAGGCGGCTGTCGGCAGATTGGGCGGCGACCGGAACGGCGACAGCCAGAGCGGCGACCAGAGCGGCGGCGATAGGGAGAAGGCGGATCATGGCGGGCGTCCTTGAAAGCGTGGCGAGAAGTCGCCGCCTTTCTTCCTCTCCCCGCCAGACCCCGCCAGCGACCTTGCGTCCGCGACCGCCGCGCTTTCGCCAACGACCACCGCCCGCCGTTCACGCAGCGCCAATGAACAGCTTGTCGTCGCCAGGACGCGGCCTGCGGCAGCAGCCCGGCTTGCTCCTCGCGCCGAGGGGCCGTAAGTCGCAGAACCATGACCCAGACGTCCGCGACCGCCGCCCCGCTGATCTGCCCTTCCATCCTGGCCAGCGACTTCTCCAAGCTGGGCGAGGAGATCCGCGCCCTGGAGACCGCCGGGGCCGACTGGATCCACGTCGACGTCATGGACGGCCATTTCGTGCCCAACCTGACCATCGGCCCGGACGTGGTGAAGGCCCTGCGCCCGCACACCAGCCTGCCGTTCGACGTGCACCTGATGGTCGCCCCGGTCGACAACTGGCTGGAGGCCTTCCGCGCCGCCGGCGCCGACGTGATGAGCGTCCATCCCGAAAGCGGCCCGCACGTTCACCGCACGCTCGGCCAGATCCGCCAGCTGGGCGCCAAGGCCGGTCTGGTGTTCAACCCCGCCACGCCGCTGAGCGTGCTGGAGGAAGCCGTCGAACTGGTCGATCTGGTGCTGATCATGTCGGTGAACCCCGGCTTCGGCGGTCAGAAATTCATCGAGACCTCGCTGAAGAAGATCGAGCGCGCCCGCGCCATCCTCGACCGCGCCGGATCCAAGGCGCACCTTCAGGTCGACGGCGGCGTCGTGGCCGCCAACGCCGGGGCCTGCGTCGCCGCCGGGGCCGACGCCCTGGTCGCCGGCTCCTTCGTCTTCAAGGGCGGGCCGGACGCCTACGCCGCCAACATCCAGGCCCTGAAGGCCGCCGCCGCGTGAGCCCCCTCGGCCCCTTCGCCCCACGCGACAGCGACGTCCCCCTGGCCGAGGGGCACATCCCCGGCCTGAAGGGCGCGCCCATGCGCACCCCCGTCCGCGCCGCTTCGGGCGCCCGCCCCGATCCGCGCCTGTGGGCCTCGGTCGCCAAGGGACTGGCCGCGCGCCAGCTGTGGGTCGAGCTGTACGGCCTGCCCGGCTACGGCCTGACGCTGGGCGGACCGACCGCCGAGGGCTTCGCCGTCAGCCCGCGCGACTTCCGCCCCCTGCCCGAAGAGGCCCCGCGCCCCCTGCTGTCAGGCAAGCTGACGCTGGCGGGCCTCAGCCTGGACGCCGACAGCCCGGTGGCGCTGTGGAACAGCCCCACCCCCAGCCGCGCCTTCGCGGTCGAGCTGCACAGCTTCAACTGGCTGCCCGCCATGATGGCCCAGGGCGATCGCGGGACGCGCGAGGCCCTGGCCATGACCCTGGCCTGGCGCGAGGTGTTCAGCCGCTGGTCGCCCTTCTCCTGGGATCCCGACATCCTGGCCCGCCGCGTCTATCACCTGGCCTGCGCCGGACGGCGGCTGGCGGGCGTGGCGACCGAGGTCGAGCGGCTGCAACTGACCGACAGCCTGGCCCATCAGGCGCGCCAGCTGCTGCGGCCGCCTGGCGGGATCATGGGCCGGGCCGAGGGTCTGACGGCCGCCGCCGTCGCCGGCTGCGCCCTGACCGGCAAGGCCGGCGCCGCAATCCGCAACAAGGCTCTGAAACGTCTGCCC
>DJDA01000057.1:15882-16291 GCA_002430835.1 Brevundimonas sp. UBA5936 | reverse complement strand
CCGCCGTCGGCGGTGGGGGGGGCCTGGGGGGCGATGGCGGCGGACTGGGCGACGGTGCGCGCCGGATTGGCGGCGTGGCGTTCGGTGCGGCTGGCCAGATCTTCGGAGGCGACGGCCAGCTGGCTGGACCCGGCGCTCAGGCTCTCGACGCTGTCGGCCACGGCCCGCACGGCGGTGCGCAGGGCGCGGGTCGCGGCGTGGAAGTCGTTCTGAAGCGAGCGATATTCCTCGGGGAAGACGTCCGGGATGGTCACGGACAGGTCGTTGTCGGCCAGGCTGTGCAGGGCGGCGCCCAGGGCGCGCACGACCTCGGCCTGGCGGGCCTCGGCGGCGGCGTGCTCGGCCTGCACGCGGTCGCGCTCTTCCTGTAGGGCGTCCAGGTAGATGGAGATGGCCAGGTCCATGTCCA
>DJDA01000057.1:0-15859 GCA_002430835.1 Brevundimonas sp. UBA5936 | reverse complement strand
CACGGCCTCGGCGGTGATGCGGTCGTGTTCGCGGCGATTGGCGAACAGCTTCCTGGGCCGCTCGATGATGGCGCGGGTCAGATGGGCCAGGATGACGCTGTAGCCGCCGATGTACCAGCGCGGCTCCAGGCCGATGCGGGCGTGGACGCGGCCGATGGTGCGCACCGAGGCGGCGTAGTCCTCGTCGGCGCGGCCGTCGATGATGGCGGTCCAGTGACGTTGCTGAGCGGTGCTGGCGGCGGCGACATGGCTTTCGTCGCGGAAGAAGCGGCGGGTCTCGGGTTCGGCGCGCACCTTGTCGTAGAAGGCGGCCAGGGCCAGGGGCGCGTTGCGGCGCAGAAGTGGGGAGATGGCGCTGTAACCGGCGGACGGCCGACCCAGCCCCATGAAATTCATGCGACGGTCGATCTCGTGGGAAGCCATGACGCAAACTCGTTTCAACGGCAGGGCGGGGGGAGAGCCCTAATACCCCTTGTCATCAAGAGGGTATTGGCCGGGTTAAGCCCGGATTGCGTAGATTCCCTTAACCGTCTCGAGACGTCCCCGATTCAGACGAGCCGCCGCTCATATAAAGACATCCTTATGTCTTGATTGCTCCCGTCGCCGCGCCGCGCTATAGCGACGGCGATCCCCCGACAGTGGCCGAAAGATATTTCTGCATGACCGACTACATCGTCCGCGACATCTCCCTGGCCGACTTCGGCAACAAGGAAATCGCCATCGCCGAAACCGAGATGCCGGGCCTGATGGCGCTGCGCGCGGAATACGGCGCGTCCCAGCCGCTGAAGGGCGCCCGCATCGCCGGCAGCCTGCACATGACCATCCAGACGGCGGTGCTGATCCAGACGCTGGAAGCCCTGGGCGCCGAAGTGCGCTGGGCCTCGTGCAACATCTTCTCGACCCAGGACCACGCCGCCGCCGCCATCGCCGCGTCGGGCACGCCGGTCTTCGCCTTCAAGGGCGAGACGTTGGTGGAATACTGGGACTACGCCCACAAGATCTTCGAATGGGCCGACGGCGGCTATCCCAACCTGATCCTGGACGACGGCGGCGACGCCACCCTGCTGTGCGTGCTGGGTCCGAAGGCCGAGAAGGACGCCTCCGTCCTGGACAATCCGCAGAACGAGGAAGAGGAAGCCCTCTTCTCGGTCATGAAGCGCTACCTGAAGGAAAAGCCGGGCTTCTATTCGGCCATCCGCGACGCCATCGGCGGCGTGTCGGAAGAGACGACCACGGGCGTCCACCGCCTGTATCAGATGGCCGAACGCGGCGAACTGCCCTTCCCCGCCATCAACGTCAACGACAGCGTCACCAAGTCGAAGTTCGACAACCTGTACGGCTGCCGTGAATCGCTGGTCGACGCCATCCGTCGCGGCACCGACGTCATGCTGTCGGGCAAGGTGGCGGTGGTCTGCGGCTACGGCGACGTGGGCAAGGGCTCGGCGGCTTCGCTGCGCAACGGCGGCGCCCGCGTGATCGTCACCGAAATCGACCCGATCTGCGCCCTGCAGGCGGCGATGGAAGGCTATGAGGTCCAGACCCTGGAAGACGTCGCCGACAAGGCCGACATCTTCGTCACCACCACGGGCAACAAGGACGTCATCCGCGTCGAGCACATGCGCGCCATGCGCAACAACGCCATCGTCTGCAACATCGGCCACTTCGACAGCGAGATTCAGGTCGCCGGCCTGAAGAACTTCAAGTGGGACAAGATCAAGGATCAGGTCCACCACATCGAGTTCCCGGACGGCAAGAAGATCATCCTGCTGTCGGAAGGCCGTCTGGTGAACCTGGGCAACGCCACGGGCCACCCGTCCTTCGTGATGTCGGCGTCCTTCACCAACCAGACGCTGGCCCAGATCGAGCTGTGGACCAACGCCAAGGCCTATGAGAACCAGGTCTACACCCTGCCCAAGCACCTGGACGAGAAGGTCGCCTTCCTGCACCTGGCCAAGCTGGGCGCCAAGCTGACGACGCTCAGCAAGGACCAGGCCGACTACATCTCGGTGCCGGTCGAGGGCCCGTTCAAGCCGGAACACTACCGCTACTAAGACCTGTCTCAGGTCTGGAAGACAGAACCCCGCGCCGGCGACGGCGCGGGGTTTTTCTTTGTGCCTACGCCGCGTCGCGCGGATCGTACTCGTCGGCTCCGCGTCCCATCAGGCCGGTTTCGAAGTCCATGAAGATGTCGATCAGCTCCTCCACGCCCACCGGCGGCGCCTTGGGACTGAAACGGAAGCGCCAGAAGCTGACGATGTGCTGCACCGCCCCCAGCTGGTCGCCCAGGCGGGTGAACAGGGCGGGCGCCTCCAGAAGAAAGTCGCGGAAGGCCACGGGATTGCCCTCGCGCGTCAGTCCCGCATAGGCGTCGTCGTAGTAGCGCAGGGTGCGGCTGACTTCTTCGCAGGTCTTCATGATGCGGCCGCGCAGCACGGCTCGGCCGCGGGTGATGTAGTCCTTGGCGGCCTGGTCGCTGGGGCCGACCGGCTGGACCGTTCCCACCTCGTCGGCGACGTGCACGATGTCCGCCATCAGGCTGGTCAGCGCCCATTTGTAGTAGAGGAAGCCCTTCCAGCAGAAGACGCCTTCCTGATACTGTTCCGGCTCCAGCTTCAGCGTCAGCCGCAGGGCGTCCAGTCGGTCGCCGGGGGCGTTGGACAGGATCTTAGACGCCATGCGGGCGGTCGACCCGGCTGCCACCACCCCGTCGCCGATGCTGAGCGTTACCAGGGGCTCGATCTCCTTCTGGACGAACTCCTGCATCCGCTCCAGGTCGGCCTCGCTGAGGGCGAAGTAGCAGGGCGCCGCGTCCACGCCGCCGCGTCGCAGCTGTTCGCGCAGCAGGAAGGGGTCCAGCGACGGCAGCTGGTCCATCAAACGCAGGGTCTTCAGGTCCGGGTGATCGGGATCGACGCCGAAGGCCTCGTGCATGGCGCGCTCGAAGCCGATCTGATTGACGAATATGAAGCGGCCGCCGGTCTTCAGGTCGGTGCTGTCGATCGGCACCACGATCTTGGTCGCCACCTGGCGGCGGCCCGGAAAGGCGTCGGTCTCATTGCGCCGCAGCCGGTGCTTGATGATCAGGGCGCGGTTCAGGGCCGGGTTGCGGAACATCGGATGCTCGGCCCAGTCCTCGCTGTCGCCGTGCTCGTCATAGACCTTGAGCAGATTCAGCACGCGCGCAGTCGAGGCGGTGCGGCGCAAGTGTTCGAGATTGCGGATGGCGCGATCAGTCATGGCGGCCACCCTGCCAGCCAAAGGTGACCAACGGCTTAGTTTGGCGCAGGTCAAAAAAACGGGCCGCATCCTTCAAGGAAGCGGCCCGGTGAGTCGGGGAGGAAACTGAAGTGGGGTTTAGAAGGTCGTCGTCACCGACATCCACAGACGACGCGGCTCCTGATTGTTGGCGTATTCCGGCGAATAGGCGACGGGCGTCCCGTAGGGGGCCAGGCGGACGAAGTCCTTGTCGAACAGGTTGTAGATCGCCGCGTTGACCGTCACGCGGTCATTGACCTCGTACGAGCCGCCGATGTGGAACAGCTCATAGGCCTTGAAGTCGCCCAGGGCGTCGCGGGCGGCGCCCTGGCCGCGCCAGCGCTCCGAGCGGTACTCGCCGCGCACCCAGGTCGACAGGCGGTCGGTCGCCTGCCAGCGCAGCTGGGCGTTGACCATGTGCTCGGGCGTGTCGGTCAGGGGCTGGCCGGCCTGCGATCCGGTCTTCTGTTCACTGTCGGTGTAGGTGTAGTTGCCGTGCAGGCTCCAGGCGTCGGCGAAGCGCCAGCGGGCGGCGACTTCCAGGCCCTGCGTCGTGGCCTCGTCGATGTTCACGCTCTGGCCGAATTCCTTGATCGCCGACCAGAAGCCGACATCGGCGCAGCCCGTCTTGGAATAGTCGCCGGCGTCATACTGGGCCTGGGTCAGGCCGAAGGTGCAGTTGGCGATCGGCTGGCCCGAGGCGATCTTGTCCTCGAAGTCGTTGCGGAAGACGGTGGCGTTGGCGCGGAAGGTCGAGCCGTTGTCGAAATAGACGCCGAACTCATAGGCCACGCTGGTTTCCGGGGTCAGGCCGGGGCTGCCGATCAGCGGCAAGGCGCCCTGGCGGCCGAAGCCGTTGATGCCGGGGGTCAGCTGTTCCAGGCGCGGGGTCTTGTAGCCGCCGCTGACGCCGCCCTTCAGGGTCCATTGCTCATTGGCGTTCCAGACCAGATAGGCGCGCGGGCTGACGTGGTCGCCGAAGCTGGAGTGGTCGTCGTAACGAAGGCCGACGGTCAGGGCCAGGTCGTCGCGCAGCCGCCATTCGTCCTCGACGAACAGGGCCCACTGCTCGAAGGTGAAGTTGCCGGCCGCCACGCCGTCGGTCATTTCAGCGTCCATATACTGGCCGCCGACGGTGAAGGTGTGGTTGCGCCACTGGCTGTTCAGCTTGGTGTCGAACAGGGTGGTCGTGGTCTCCAGGGTGCGGTCATCGCCGGCGCCGGGAACGCCGCGCGGGATCAGACGGCCCAGCGTCTCGGTCTTGTTGTGCGACAGGGTCGATTCCAGCGTGCCGAAGCCAAGACGCCAGTTATGGGCCAGCAGGTACTGCTCGCGGTTGAACTCCAGGAAGTCCTTGTAGCCGCCGGCGACTGTGTTGGTGCCCATCTGGCCCTTGGCGTTGTCGTACCACTGGCTGGCGGCGTCGACGTCCAGCCATAGGTCATGGTCGGCGTTCGGCGTCAGGCTGAGGCGGGCGCCCAGGGTCCAGATCTCATAGGCGGTGGCGCTGCGGCCGAAGCCGGTGACGTCGACCTCATCGCCGTTCACGTCGCGGTATTTCAGGTCCGACTGCTCGCGTTCGGACCACGAGCCGCGCAGGGCCAGGCCCAGGCGGTCAGCGATCAGCGGACCCGAGGCGTAGCCGTTGATCCCCCAGAAGTCGCCGAACTCGTCATCGCCTTGCAAGGTGTAGTTGGCCGAGGCGGAGCCGGTCCAGGCGTCGCCGACCTTGCGGGTGATGATGTTGACCACACCGCCCATCGCGTCCGAGCCGTAGAGGGTGGCGACCGGGCCGCGCACGACCTCGACCCGCTCGATGGCCGAGACCGGCGGCAGGAAGCTGTTGGACGTCTCGCCGAAGCCGTTCGGCGTGACGCTGCCCGCCGTGTTCTGGCGACGGCCGTCGATCAGGATCAGGGTGTAGTCCGAACCCATGCCGCGGATGTTGATGGTCTGGCCGCCGGTCTTGCTGACGCCCGAACCCGTGTCGACGCCCTCGATGTTGTTCAGGATCTCGGCGATCGAGGTGGCGCGGATCTCCTCGATCTCTTCGCGCGGCAGGACGCTGATCGAGGCGGGCGCCTGGGTGATCTTCTGCTCGAAGCCCGAGGCCGTGACCACGACGTCGGCCACCTTGTGCGTCTGTTCCATCGTCGCCGCGGCTTCGTCAGCCAGGGCGGGCGCGCCGGCGCCGACGGTCATCAGGGCGGTGGCGGCCAGCAGGGACGAGCGGCGTGACGAGCGGAAGCAGGACATTCGGAGAGGGAGCCTTTAAAAATGAGAACGCCTCTCAACAGCGTTCGCATTCTCAGTGCAATGGGGGTGTGCGAATAGGTCGCAATTGCGCCCCCGTTTCGACACGTCTGGCGCGGGAATGCGGTCGGGCCTAAGAAGCGGGCATGGACTTCATCGACATTCTGATCCTGATCGCCGTGGCCGGCGTCGTCGTCACCCTGGGCTTCGGCCTCTACAACCTGAACAAGGGCGGGGAAGGCGCGAGCGTCCGCTCGAACAAGCTGATGCGGCTGCGCATCATCCTTCAGGCGGTGGCGGTGCTGCTGCTGATGATCGGCATGTGGCTGAAGCGCACGCACGCGGGCTGAGGCGCGCACCAACAGGAACAGGGGAGGGCGCGTCATGGTGACGCTGAACAAGATCTACACCCGCACTGGCGACGCCGGGCAGACTCGCCTGGCCTCGGGCGCGCCGGTGTCCAAGACGGATCAGCGGGTCGAGGCCTATGGCGCGGTGGATGAGCTGAACGCCGTCATCGGCGTGGCTCGTCTGAACAGCGGCCAGAACGACCGCATCGACGCCATGCTGGGCCGCATCCAGAATGAGCTGTTCGACCTCGGCGCCGATCTGGCCACGCCGATGGAGCCGGCGCCCAAATGGGAGGCCCTGCGCATTATCGCCACGCAGGTCGAGCGGCTGGAATCCGAGATCGACTGGATGAATGACTGCCTCAAGCCGCTGGACAGCTTCATCCTATCGGGCGGTTCGCCGTTGTCGGCGCATCTGCACCTGGCGCGGACGGTCTGCCGTCGGGCCGAGCGCGAGGCCGTGCGCCTGGTCGAATCGGGCGAGGTCGTGAACCCGGAGGCGGTGCGTTACCTCAACCGCCTGTCGGACCTGCTGTTCGTCGCCGCTCGCCGCGCCAACGCCAACGGCGCGGGCGATGTCCTGTGGCGGCCCGGCGCGACGCGCTGAGGCGCGGCCCCTACTGCGACTGCAGCGCCTTCACCCGTTCACGCTCGGCCTCTGTGGCGGCGGCGCGGGCGCGTTTCTGGGCGTTGACCTGGTCTTCGAGGACCAGCAACTCCTGATTGGCCTTATTCGAGGCCTCGGCGCGCGTCGTGCCCGCCGGGCGGCCGGTGATGTCAGGGATGTAGATGGGCTGGGCGCAAATGCGCGTCTCCAGATCGTACCAATAGCCCTTGGCCGTGCAACGGTCGCCCGGATCGACCCAGAAACGCTGCAGGATGAACACCCCCGCCAGCGTCACCGCGAACAGGCTGAAGAAGATGAAGCTGAGGCGCCGGATCGTCAGGAAGCGTTTCATGCTCGTCTCAATAGATCAAAAATGCGTCCGCGACACGACCGCAGTTCACGTAGCGTTACGTTGACAGGTCGGTTTCATCGGTCCAATCCCTCGACCGACATTTCGATGACCAAGTGGATAGGCTCATGAAGGTACTCGTCCCGGTGAAACGGGTGATCGACAGCAACGTCAAGGCCCGCGTGAAGGCGGACCAGACCGGCGTCGACCTGGCCAACGTCAAAATGAGCATGAACCCCTTCGACGAGATCGCCGTCGAAGAGGCCGTGCGTCTGAAGGAAGGCAAGGAACACCATGCCGCGGGCACGGCGACGGAAATCGTCGTCGTCTCCATCGGCGTGACCCAGGCGCAGGAAACCATCCGCACGGCCCTGGCCATGGGCGCCGATCGCGGCGTCCTGGTGCAGTCGGACACGGACCTGGAGCCGCTGGCCGTCGCCAAGGTGCTGAAGGCCGTGGTGGACGAAGAGAAGCCGGACCTGGTGCTGCTGGGCAAGCAGTCGATCGACGGCGACAACAACGCCGTGGGTCAGATGCTGGCGGCCCTGCTGGACTGGCCGCAGGCCACCTTCGCCGGCAAGCTGGTCATCGACGGCGGCAAGGCTGTCGTCACCCGTGAAGTCGACGGCGGCCTGCAGACCGTCGCGGCCGAACTGCCCGCCGTGGTGTCGGTCGACCTGCGCCTGAACACGCCGCGCTATGCGTCGCTGCCCAACATCATGAAGGCCAAGAAGAAGGAGATCGCCGTGAAGGCGGTCGCCGACTACGGCGTCGATACGGCGGACCGCCTCAAGGTGCTGAAGGTGACGGAGCCGCCGAAGCGTTCGGCGGGCGTCAAGGTCGCCGATGCGGCCGAACTGGTTTCCAAGCTCAAAGACGCAGGGGTTCTGTAATGGCCGTTCTCGTCATCGCCGACCACGACGGCTCGGTCGTTCGCGACACCACCCACAAGACCGTGACGGCCGCCCTGGCCCTGTCGTCGGACGTGGACGTTCTGGTCCTGGGCAAGGGCGCTCAGGCCGTGGCTGACGCCGCCGCCAAGATCGCGGGCGTGCGCAAGGTGCTGCTGGCCGAAGGCGACGCCGTTGCTCACGGTCTGGCCGAGGCTGTCGAGGCCACCGTCCTGCCGCTGGCCGGGAACTACGACGCCATCCTGACCCCGGCCAACACCGACGGTAAGAACTTCGCGCCGCGCATCGCCGCCAAGCTGGACACGGCGCCGATCTCGGACATCGTCGAAGTCGTCTCGGCCGACACCTTCGTGCGCCCGATCTATGCGGGCAATGCGCTGGAGACGGTCCAGTCGGCCGACGCCAAGAAGGTCATCACCGTGCGCCCGACGGCCTTCGCCGCCGCCGCTGAAGGCGGATCGGCTTCGGTCGAGAGCGTCGCCGCCGGCGAAGCGCCCAAGACCGCCTTCGTCTCGGAAGAAATGGTCAAGTCGGACCGCCCCGAACTGGGCGCCGCCAAGATCGTCGTCTCGGGCGGCCGCGCCCTGGGCTCGGCTGAAGAGTTCCACGCCGTCATGGACCCCCTGGCCGACAAGCTGGGCGCCGCCGTCGGCGCCTCGCGCGCGGCGGTCGACGCGGGCTACGCGCCCAACGACTATCAGGTCGGTCAGACCGGCAAAGTCGTGGCTCCGGCCCTCTACATCGCCATCGGCATCTCGGGCGCCATCCAGCACCTGGCCGGGATGAAGGACTCCAAGGTGATCGTCGCGATCAACAAGGACGCCGACGCCCCGATCTTCCAGATCGCCGACTACGGCCTGGTCGCCGACTACAAGACCGCCGTGCCGGAACTGATGGCCGCCCTGGGCTGATCGGTTTCACACGCTGAGTTGGAAGCGCGCCGGGCGAGGGGTCGTCCGGCGCGTTTTCTTTTTGGCGCGCCTTATCTTTCGTCATCCTCCGGCGAGCGGAGCGAGACCGGGGGACCCAGCGGCGCCAAAGGCGATCTTTACTGAAGGCGCGGCGCGTGGAGTTTCGCCCTCCGGGCGCCGCTGGGTTCCCCGGTCTACGCCGCTGCGCGGCTTGCCGGAGAATGACGAAAATTTGGACCTTTCCTCTCCTTGGGCCAAACACGTCCCATGAACGCCCGCATTCCCGTCAAGCTGACCCCGCGCGCCGCCACCGACCGCATCGACGGCTGGGACGTCGATCCGGACGGCCGTCCGGTGCTGAAGGTCCGCGTCCGCGCCCAGCCGGTGGAGGGCGAGGCCAACGCCGCCCTGACCGCCTTTCTGGCGAAGACCCTGGGCGTGCCCAAGCGCGACGTGACCCTGGCGCGCGGCGGGCAGTCGCGGCTGAAAATGATCGAGGTCGAGGGCCTGGACGACGCCGAGGTCCGCGCCCGCCTATCCAGCGCCTGACTTTGCCGCGAGCGGCGGCTTTTAAAGCTTTACCCTGACGGAAACTGGCGATTGTATACGCGCCGTTGTCTGCCCGCAGTTCGCGGGCGCGAGGGGGCTCGCCCATGTTGTTCAGTCGCCTGCGGGGTCCAAGCCTCGCCGTTCTCACCTGCACGCTCGGCGCGCTCAGCCTGTCGGCCTGCGCCACGACCGGCGACGCCGCGCCCAAGACCGAGACGGCTTCCGCCGCGTCGTCCTCGAAGGACCGCACGATGGCGCCGGGTCTGGACGGCTGGGCCAATACGGACCCCTATCCCTCGACCTATCGCGGCCTGCCGCGCCAGAACATGGCCATCGTCGGCGCCACGGTGCTGACCGGCGCGGGCCAGAAGATCGAGGGCGGCGTCGTCGTCGTCACCGACGGCCGCATCGCCGCCGTCGGCGGGGCGGACACGCCGGTCCCGGCGGGCCATCAGGTGGTCGATGCGCGCGGCCGTTTCGTCACGCCGGGCATCATCGACATCCACAGCCACCTGGGCGTCTATCCTTCGCCGGGCGTCATGGGCATGAGCGACGGCAACGAAGCCACCAACCCCAACACCGCCCAGGTCTGGTCCGAGCACTCGATCTGGCCGCAGGATCCCGGCTTCAACACCGCCCGCGCGGGCGGGGTGACGACGATGCAGATCCTGCCCGGCTCGGCCAATCTGTTCGGCGGTCGCGGCGTGACCCTGCGCAATGTGCCGTCGGTGACGATGCAGGGCATGAAGTTCCCCAACGCTCCCTATGGCCTGAAGATGGCCTGCGGCGAGAACCCGTCGCGGGTCTATGGTTCGCGCAACCAATCGCCGGCCACCGGCATGGGCAATGTCGCGGGCTATCGCGCCGGCTTCATCGCCGCGCGCGACTACAAGGCCAAGTGGGACAAGTGGCGCGAGACGGGCGAGGGCACGCCTCCGACCCGCAATCTGCAGCTTGAGACCCTGGCGGGCGTGCTGGACGGGTCGATCTTGATCCAGAACCACTGCTACCGCGCCGACGAGATGGCGGTGATGCTCGATGTGGCCAAGGAGTTCGGCTACAAGATCACTACCTTCCACCATGCGGTCGAGGCCTACAAGATCGCGCCGCTGCTGGCGCGTGAAGGCGTCTGCGCCGCCATGTGGACCGGCTGGTGGGGCTTCAAGATGGAGGCCCTGGACGGCATCGAGGAGAACGCCGCCCTGACCGACGCGCCCGAGGGCTCGTGCGCCGTCATCCACTCGGACGACGCCGAACTGATCCAGCGTCTGAACCAGGAAGCCGCCGCCGCCCTGTCGGCCGGCCGCCGCGCCGGGATGAACATTTCCGAAGAGCACGCCATCGGCTGGATCACGCTGAATGCGGCCAAGTCCATCGGCATCGACAAGGAAACCGGTTCGCTGGAGAACGGCAAGCGCGCCGACGTGGTGATCTGGAGCGCCGATCCCTTCTCGATCTACGCCCGCGCCGATCAGGTCTTCATCGACGGCGGCCTGGCCTTCGATCGCCAGAACCCCGCCTTCCAGCCCGTGTCCGATTTCGAACTGGGCCAGCCCGGCTTCGGCCAGGCCGCCGCCGGCGTCGCCCAGGGAGCTCGCTGAACCATGCGTATCCAAACTCTCCTCGCGGGCGCTGTCGCGGCGCTCGCTCTCGCTGGGCCCGCTTTGGCCCAGGATGTCGCCATCACCGGCGGCCAGGTGCTGACCGGAACCTCGGTGATCGAGAACGGCACCGTCGTCATCCGCAACGGCAAGATCGTCTCGGTCGGAACCGGCGCGGCGCCGGCCGGTCTGCGGGTCATCGACGCGCGCGGCAAGATCGTCACCCCCGGCTTCGTCGCCGTGGATTCCGGCCTGGCCGGGACCGAGGTCGGCTCGGTGCGGGGCTCCAACGATCTGTCGAACAACGCCAACACCCTGACGGCGGCCTTCGACCTGTCCTACGGCCTGGACCCCTGGTCCTTCACCCTGCCGACGGCCCGTCTGGGCGGCGTCACCCGAGCGGTGGTCACGCCCCAGCACGCGGGCTCGGGGGGCGGTCACAGCCATGACGACAGCGACTTCGCCGGAGCCGGTCACGGCGGCTATCAGTCGCCGGGCCTGTTCGCCGGTCAGGCGGCGGTCATCAAGCTGGGCGGCGCCGACATCCTGGTGAAGCCGCGCGTGGCCATGGTCGCCCCGTTCGGCGAGGCCGGGAAGGGCGTGGCGGGCGGCGCGCGCGGCGCCGAGTTCGTCCTGTTCAAGGAGACCATGGCCGAGACGCGCCTCTATGCGCGCAACAAGGCGGCCTATGACCGGGCGGCGCTGCGCGACCTGTCCCTGTCGCGCGCCGACCTGGAGGCTCTGATCCCGGTAGCCAATGGTTCGATGCCGCTGATCGTCACCGTCAACCGCGCCTCGGACATTCAGCAGGTGCTGCGGCTGGCGCGCGAGGAGGGGATCAAGATCATCCTCGACGGCGCCGCCGAAGGTTGGCTGGTGGCCGATGAGATCGCGGCCGCCAATGTGCCGGTCCTGCTGCACCCGATCACCAACCTGCCCTCGAACTTCGAGATGCGGGCGGCGCGGATGCAGAATGCGGCGGCGCTGAACGCGGCCGGCGTGGTCATCGCCATCAAGGGCAATGAGGGCTCGGCCCACCGCGCCCGCGACATCCGCTACAACGCCGGCAACGCCGTCTCGCACGGCCTGCCGTTCGCGGCGGCCATCCAGGCGATCACGGTCAACCCGGCCCGCATCTTCGGCTTTGACGGCCAGTTCGGCGAACTGAAGGCCGGGGCGGCGGGCGACGTCGTGGTTTGGTCCGGCGATCCGCTGGAGCCGCTGAGCCAGCCCTCGGCCGTGCTGATCGACGGGGTGGATCAGCCGCTGCAGGCGCGCAACCTGCTGCTGCGCGACCGCTATCGCACCGGCGGCGAAGGGGCCATGCCGGTCGCCTACGGCAACTAGGGCTTTACGGCCTGAAGACGGAAGGGCGCTGCGGGAGACCGCAGCGCCCTTTTTCGTTGCTCCCGACTTCCGCTCATCCCGGCGGACGCCGGGACCCAGTTCTTTGGCCCCAGGCTGGACATTGGAGACCGCTGTGCGCGCAGTTCTCACTGGATCCCGGCGTCCGCCGGGATGAGCGGAGTATATAAGCTCGCGCGCCCTACTGCGCCGTCAGCCCGCCGTCGATCTTGAACTCGGCGCCGGTCACGAACTTGGACTCGTCTGAGGCCAGGTAAAGCACGCAATAGGCCACGTCGTCCGGCTCGCCGATGCGCTTCAGCGGGATGCCGCGCGCCAGCTTTTCGTGCGCACTCGCCTCGTCCCCGCCCGCCATGGCGACGAAGGGATCGAGGATCGGCGTCTTGATGAAGACCGGATGCACCGAGTTGGCGCGTACGTTCCAGCCCGCCCTGGCCGCCTCCAGCGCCACCGTCTTGGTGTAGAGCCAGACCGCCGCCTTGGTGGCGTTATAGGCGCCCATGCCCGGCGCGGCCGCCAGCCCCGCGATCGAAGAGATGTTGACGATCGACCCCGCGCCCGAGGCCCGCAGCGACGCCATGGCGTGCTTGCAGCCCAGCATGACGGATTCCAGGTTGATCGCCTGAACCTTGCGCCAGTTCTCCAGCGTGTCCTGCTCGGCCCACAAAAGCTGGCCGCCGATCCCGGCGTTGTTCACCAGGATGCTGAGGCCGCCCATGTCCTCGACCGCCGCGCCGACGACGCGGACCCAGTCGTCCTCGCGCGTGACGTCGTGCTCATAGGCGAAGGCCATGCCGGGGTGGTCGGCGTTGATCGTTTCGGCCAGGGCGCGCGCGCCGTTCAGATCCAGATCGCTGAGCGCCACCTTGGCCCCTTCGCGGACCAGCATCCGGGCCATCGCCTGGCCCAGACCCCCGGCGGCGCCGGTGATCAGGGCCGCCTTGCCTGCGACGCGCCCGCCGGTCATTCGACCAGACCCTTGACCGCCGCGTCGATGAAGCGGGCCATCGCCACGTCGCGCTCGGTCACTCCGTCGGCGTCATGGGTGGTCAGCAGCACCTCGACGCGGTTGTAGACGTTCGACCACTCCGGATGATGATCGACCTTGTCGGCCAAGAGGGCGACGCGGGTCATGAAGCCGAAGGCGGCGTTGAAATCGGCGAAGCGCAGGGTGCGCGCGATGGCCGGGCGCGGATCGTCGGCGCGGCGCCAGTCGGGCAGGCCCGCCAGAACTTTGGTCACGTCGAGGGCGGCGGTCATGGGCGTCTCCTTGGATTTTGTTCAGGCGTATCGCGGCCCCCGAGGCGCGACAAGCCGCCAGCCTGCGTCAGATGCGACGCTTCCCCGGATGACGGCGGCGACGGGAGGCGTTACACCCCCATCCATGACCCAGGCCGATCCCTCCTCCGACGCTTCCGGCAAGACCTCCTCCTTCGGCTTCCGCGACGTGGACGCCAAGGAAAAGGTGCAGATGGTGCGCGGCGTGTTCAACTCCGTCGCCTCCAACTACGACCTGATGAACGACCTGATGAGCGCGGGCGTCCACCGCATCTGGAAGGATGCGACGGCGGCCAAGCTGAACGTCCGGCCGGGCGAGGTGGTGCTGGACATGGCCGGGGGCACCGGCGACATGGCGCGCCGCTATTCCAAGATGGCCCGCGCGGCGCAGGAACGGCGCGGCGGCGAGGACGCCACGGTCATCGTCATGGACTACAACGCCGAGATGATCCTGAACGGCGTGGCCAAGGGCGGCGAGCCCGAGATGGCCTGGGGCGTCGGCGACGCCATGCACCTGCCGCTGCCGGAGGCCTCGATCGACGCCTATTCGATCAGCTTCGGCATTCGCAACGTGGCCGACATTCCGCAGGCCCTGCGTGAGGCACGTCGCGCGCTGAAGCCCGGCGGCCGCTTCATCTGCCTGGAGTTCTCGCGGCCGACGACGGGCGCGCTGAGGAAGGCCTATGACGCCTGGTCCTTCCACGCCATCCCGCGCATCGGCCAGCTGGTCGCCAAGGACCGCGACAGCTACCAGTATCTGGTCGAGAGCATCCGCCGCTTCCCCGACCAGCAGACCTTCAAGCGGATGATCGAGGAGGCGGGCTTCAGCCGCGTCAGCGTCACCAATCTGTCGGGCGGGATCGCCGCCATCCACCACGGGTGGGCGATCTGAGCCGGCTGACCTTCAACGCCCCGCCGCCGACGCCGCAGGCCCAGCCGGTCCGCCATCCGGTGGGCGCGGCCCTGCGCATGATCCGCTGGGGCTGGGTTCTGGCGCGTCACGACGCCCTGATCCCGCGCGAGGCCAACCCCCTGCTGCCCGCCTGGGGCCGCCCGTTCGCACGCCTGATCCAGCTGTTCGCCAGCCGCAGGCATCGCGCCGGGCGACCCGGCCAGCGTGTCGGCGAAGCGTTCGAGCATCTCGGCCCGGTCGCCATCAAGCTGGGGCAGGTGCTGGCCACCCGCGCCGACATCTTCGGCCTGCAGTTCGCCCAGGATCTGGGGCGTCTGAAGGACAAGCTGCCGCCCTTCCCGCTGGAAGAGGCTAAGCGCGAGATTGAACGCTCGCTGGGCCGTCCGGCTGAGAGCCTGTTCATCGATCTGACCGAACCGATGGGCGCCGCCTCTCTGGCTCAGGCGCATCCCGCCTGGCTGGCCGATGGGCGCAAGGTGGCGGTCAAGGTGCTGCGCCCTGGCGTCGAGCGCCGCGTGGCCCAGGGGCTGGACGCCATGCGTCTGGGCGCCAAGCTGGTCGACCGCTTCGTCGAGCCCGCCCGTCGGCTGGAGCCGCGCGCCTTCGTCGAGATCATCGCCCAGTCGCTGCAGTTGGAGCTGGACATGCGGCTGGAGGCGGCGGCGGCCTCCGAACTGGCCGAGGTCATGGCCAAGGACGGCTATATGTCCGCCCCCGCCGTCGTCTGGGACGGGGTGGGCAAGCGGGTGCTGACGCTGGAATGGGCGCCGGGCCTGCCGATGACGGACCCGGCGCTGGTCGACCTGCCCGGTCTCGACAAGGACGCCCTGGCCGACAAGGTGGTGCGCGCCTTCCTGGTTCAGGCGCTGGACCACGGCGTCTTCCACGCCGACCTGCACGAAGGCAATTTGTTCGCCGACGCCCCCGCGCAACTGACGGCCATCGACTTCGGCATCGTCGGGCGGCTGGGCCCGGCCGAGCGCCGCTACCTGGCCGAGATCCTGTGGGGCTTCATCAGCCGCGACTACGACCGCATCAGCCGGGTCCATTTCGAGGCTGGATACGTGCCGCCGCACCATTCGGTCGACACCTTCGCCCAGGCCCTGCGCGCGGTCGGCGAGCCGGTGATCGGCCGCCAGGCCAGCCAGGTGTCGATGGGCCGCCTGCTGGGCCAGCTGTTCGAGATCACCGCCCTGTTCGACATGCATATGCGCCCTGAACTGGTTCTGCTGCAGAAGACCATGGTCTCGGTCGAGGGGGTGGCGCGCCGCCTGAACCCCGATCACGATCTGTGGGAAGCCGCCAAGCCGGTGGTCGAGCGCTGGATCAAGCGCGAACTGGGTCCGCAGGCTCAGATCAAGGAAACGGTCGAGGAGGCGCTGGTCACGCTGAAGGCCCTGTCGCGTCTGGTGCAGAACCCGCCGCCGTCTCAGACGTTGGTGATCGAGAAGGCCGGAACGCGGCCCTGGGTGGTCGCCGCCGTCACTGTCGCAGTCTGCGCGTCGGCGGCCGCCTTG